>JAOASC010000046.1 GCA_025210295.1 Flavobacteriales bacterium
CCCCATGTGCTGCCTGTAGCATTTCTCTCGATATAATTGATGCCATAGGTGACTCCACTTTGTGTGGCCATGCTTCCACTGGTTATTAAACTGGTACTGGTGAGACTGGTTGGTCTTAATTTTCGGTCGGAAATGGTTTGTAAGACGTTGCCTAGGTGGTTACTTAGTTCGTATTGTTTGTGGTCTAAGGTTCTATAACTAAGGTCTACTGCGTTGACTGCTCCTGAACTTCCGCTTAGGGTGAGGGTTCTGTTTTTTTGGCTGTCGTAGAGCTCTAGGGAGGTGATTTTACTTTGGTTTTGGATTTTTAAACTTATATCTACAACCATTGGGGCGGCGGATAGGTTGTTTCGGGTGGCGACTACGACTCCGTTTTTTAGGTATTCTATGGTGGTTCCGTTGTTGCTTCTTCGTACCATGAGTTCGGTTCCTCCTGTATAGCTTCCATGGCTGGATTTGTAGCTTCCGTTTTCGTATATTTTTGCTCCTGAACTGATGGAACTGGTGTGCCAAGCGTAGCTGATCGTAAAGAGACTTGGGGAGGCATCGCTATAGGAGAGTCCTACGGCTATGTCTACATTGGAGCTGTTGGTGGCATCTAAGGTCCATTTGATGTAGCCGTCTCCGTTGAGTTGGTAGGCGGATGATGCGCCGCCATTGTTCCAACTGGTTCCTGTTTCTTTGAGGAGTTCGCCGTTGTTGATCCCTAATCCTGCTACGTTGACTAAGGAGAGTAAGTTGGGGTCTATTAGGTAAACATCTTCTGTTTTTACGCCTAATCGACTGCTTCCATAGAGCATGTATTCTTGTAGGCTGAGACTGGATGCTTCTCCGCTTGGTATGTTTTCTTTGTAGGTGGCCATCGTGTTGCCTTGGGCATCTAAGGTGTAATGGGTGATGGTTTGATCGCCATTGGTATGGGTGACTTTTTTGCTGGTTCTGTTGCCTAGTGGATCGTAGCTAAACTTGATGTTGGGCTGATTGCTTCCGGCTGTCCTGATGATTTCGACGACTTTGTTGGATACGTTCCATTTGATGCTGTCGATTTCTTCGGAAAGGTCTCGGGTGAGGCGCCCTATTTCATCGTATTGGTAATTGTTGGCGCTAAGGTTATCGATGTCTATTTCGTAGTTGCTGGCTGCTACATTGTCGGTGACTTGGTGCAGTTTATTGTTGGTTTTATAGCCTGCACTTAGGTCGTATATGTAGCTGAATTCGTCCATGAGGGTGTCGGTGGTTGCCGATTGGTATCCGTTTCGTTTTAGGTAAGTGAGGTTACCATTTCCGTCGTATTTATAAGTACTACGGTAATCGCCGTTATTGGTTGCGTTTATAAAGGTATTATTTTCGAAGATGCTGTGATTGCTCTGGTCTTTCCAGACTTGAGCACTTTTGATTCGGTTTAGGGCGTCGTAACTGTAACCGTTACCGTGAATGGCGATGTTGTTTTCGTTTTCGTCGGATATGGCTGTAATCATTTTTCCGATGTTCCCGTTATAGAGGTTATTGGCGGTTATGTTGGTGGTGTTGGCTAGAATGGCGCTATTGGCAGCACTTCCGATGGCTTGATAGTCGCCGGTATAGTAATGGAGCGAGATTCCATAAACGTCTTGTCCAAATTCGGCATTGAGTCCTCCGATCTTTCCGTCTTCTCCGAGATCGCGTTCTGCTTTTCCTGTGCTGGAGTTGATGGTTTTTAACCAACCGTGGATGGTATAGGCGTAGTCTTGGGCTTGGACTTGTTGGTCGCCGATTTCTACACGGGCGAGTGGTCCGTGGGGGTAATAGTAGTATTTGGCTTCTTTTTCCCAGATGATTCCGTTTCTACTGGTATAGGCTACGGTTAATCGGTTGTCGGCATCGTATTCGTATTGGTGGTAGAATTGGTCGTTCTCGCCGGCTTGGTAGGAGACTTCGTTGACATTCCCACTGACTAAGTCGTAGCTATAGTCGATGCGTTTTTGGGTTTGTCCGTTGGGCATGTTTTTGTTTTCTTGAATGATGGTTTTGACGTTTCCGTTGATATCGTAACTATAGTAGGTCGCGGTTTGGTGTCCTTGACTGTAATCGTCGTAATAGTGGATGTGGGCGATTCGGTTGCGTAGGTTTTCTCCGGTGATGGGGATGGTATATGTGGGGTTGTAATTGTTGTAGCGGGTGGTGATGACACTTTTTTTGCTGGTGGCATTGTGTACCCACATTAAAAAGGGATTGGTGGTGGTACTGAGGTTTCGGTTTAAAAAGTCGGTTGCGTCTTGTGCGGTGGTTTGACTGAGGGTTGTGCTTGGTTGGAGTTCTCCGGCTTGATAGGTTCTGCCTAGGGCGTCGTATAGGGTATAACTGTAGGTCCCGCGGGTTAATTGTTCGGCGTTTTGTGAGGCAATGATTCTTCCTAGGGCGTCGTAAAAGTAAATGGTACTGTCTCCGTCGGGGGTGTGTTGACTGGTGAGTTGGTTGAGCGAGTTGTATTTATAGTTGGTGACTAAGGTGTGTTGGGGATGGATGAATGAATATCCGCTTGTGTTTGCTCTGTAGTGTTGTACGGAGTCTATTTGTGCATTGGTTAAGATGCTTTTATGGATGACTGTGCCTGTGTTGTTTTCTTGGTAGAGTCCTGATGGGGGTACGGTTTTGATCTTGTTGCCGGCTTGGTCGTAGTAATAGAGGGTGTAATGGTATTCTTCTAGGAGGTAACGCATGGTGAAGGTTTCTCTTTGGGCCATGCTGTCGGGATGAAAGCAGGTGTTGGTATAGTGGTTTCGGTAGTGGGTTGCACTGTCGAGGGCTTGTTGTTGGACTTGGGCTAGTGCGTTTTGATAGGTGATCTCGTTGAGGGTGCTTACACAAGCATTGGTGTCTTGGGTAATGGTGTCAGCAAGGCATGTGAAATAGCTGGGTACTGCGAGTTGGTTGCTTCCGTTGGTGTTATTGTTTTGGTGAAAGCTTAATTGGTTGCATTTGGTGAGGATACTGTCGAGGGTGGTGAGGTTGTATCCTTGGGTGAGGTCTATGGAATCTAGGAGTTCATTGAATTGACTGGTGTTGATGCTTTGGACGTAGCTACTCCAGTTGAGGGTGATTTCTGTGATGCTTTTTTCATGGTAATCGGCTAAATAGGCGATGGTTTGATCGCATTTGCAATGGTCTTCTGATTCTTCTGGCCAAAGGCTGTATAGGCATGAGGCTACTACGCCTATACTGTCGAGGTAATGAGCGATTTGATAGTTCATGTTTTCGTTATGGTTTAGTCCATTGTTGCAGTTGTTTTGCATTTGTGTTTGGATATAGCTGCTGAGGGCTGCGGTATCGGTGATTTGGTCGATACATGCAAAGTTCTGCATAAAGTGTTGGGTGTATTCTGTTGCTTCTTGATGGCATAAGTCTACGACTTCTTGGGTGATGGTGGTGGTGTTGGGCATGGGTGGGGTGTAGTTTTCGAATACGGGGTTTTGGGGATAGCGGAGGATAAATCCTTCGGCTGTGATGCCATAGGTTCCTGCTAGGTAGAGGTTTGTGCATTTATTCTTGATGTATTGGTATTTTTCGTATTGGGTAAAGTAGGTGCTGGTGGCGTTGATAAAGTCGGCTGGTGTCATGATGCCTGATCCGATTACGCCAGTGCTATCGTGTAGCAAATGATAGATGCTGTCGATGGTGGTATTCGAAGTTGGATAGTCCGTCATTGAGGTGTCTTTTGCGATTTCTCGAATGTCGTAACCTGTGCCTAGGTAATTACTGAGGTGGGCTGTGATTGTCGATGGATTGGGGGTGTATGGGCTGTTGCAGTTGATTGATACTCCGCAGTCTTTGATGATCGCGCAGCATTCGCTTTTATAGGCGCAAAACTCGGGGTGTAGACGGATTAGGATATCGCTGTAGTTGTCATCCCAGTTAAGGTGTACGGTTTTCCAAAATTCTACGGTGTCTCCATTAAAGGTGATGTTTAAACAGTTGGAGAGTTGGGTATAGTCTGCAAATTCACTGGTGGTTTGCATCAGGGTGATGAGTTGGTTGTAGCGGTTGGGTTCGTAGGTACTGGTGTTTTGTAGGGGGTGGTTGTCGAAGTATTGTCCGCCTGGGGAGAGGTCGGCGGCTAATTGATTGTATTGGATTTGACAGGGTGTTTGGTCTCCGTCTCCTAGGTAATCGGCTATTTGGGTACAACTGTCTGTACAGGTTTTGATTTGATGGCGTAGGTTGGCTATGGTGTCGGGGGCATTGCTTGTGGTATAGTTGACTCCGTACTCAATGATGGTTCCGTTGCTATCTATTACGGCGACTACGTCTCCAGTTGGGGTAAAGTAGGTGGTGTCTCCTTTTTTGTTGACACTGGTGAAAGCGTCTCTACAGGCTTCTGAACAGGTGGGGTTACAATCGGTAATGGAGTCTATTGATACTGTTAGACAGGCGTTATTTTCGATGATGGTGTTGACTAGATTTAGTAAATGGTCGGTGTTTAATTTTAATATTTTATTGATTTTATAGGTACCGGGAGTGCTGATGTTGATGGTAAAGCTGATTGTTTCTTGGTGGGTTATGCCTGTTGCTGTGAGGGTTGTGCTGCTATCGGTAAAGGGGATTTTATTGCCATAAACATCGGTGATAAAGATGGTGTAGTCGTATTTACAGGGTTGGTTATTGAGGCAGCCAAAGTCTACGGCTGCGGAGTCTAATTGGTAGGTAAAGTGATAGGTTGTTGGATTGACCACGATAATGCTATTGGAGACGGTGATGTTGCCATTGGCGTCTAATTGATTTTCGTGACTTAGGTTGGTGGTGATGCTATCGAATGTGGGTTGGGTGTCGATGTCGGTTAAGTTTTCTGGGGTACTGCCTGCTAGCGCGGTGGCGATGGTTCTTCCATAGTTATCGTTATAGGTAATGCTGGCTTGTCCATTGGCATCGATTACGGCTTTTTTGGTGTACATTTTGGCATATCCGGCTTCGTTTCCAAAGAGGCGGTCTAGTTCTTCTTGGGTGGGTTTGCCATAGTGGTATTGGGTTTCTTTTCCGGAGCTTATTTTAAAGGTCTCTCCTATTCCGCTTTGGCGTTGGGGACGGTTGGTCCCATCGTTTAGGTATTGGGTTCGGATATAGCTATATCCTTGGGCTGTTGGGGTGTATTGTCCATTGATCCCAAAGGGACTATTGTTGGATTTGGAGTAATAGTGGGCGCTTCCTAATGAGTTTATGCTGTCGATGGGGTTCGGGGTTTCGTATTGGGTATCGGTATCGAAGTCCTGGTAGTTGTAAAGGCCTGTTTGGGGGGATTTGTTTTGGTTATTATAGAAACGGATCCCTTGATTTTGTTGGGGACTGGGCAGGGTTGTTATGGCTGGTCTACCTACGTAATCGTAGATGGTTTCTCCGACTACTGCTCTATTCTCGGTGCTTAGGATGGTGACTTGTTGGCGATTTCTTAAGGTGGGATCGTAATAGCTCATCATTTCTTTGCGTTTTCCGCCCTCGGCATAGCTTACGTTGTATTGCCAGTTTCGGCCTTGTTCTAGACCTGGATAGGAATAAGATGGGGTGGCTACTGTGGTGGTCGTGGTTTGGTGTTGGGTATATTGAAAGGTATTGTGGGGGATAAGGGTTCCGGTGGTGGCACTGGACCATTTTCCTTCTGTTCGATCGCCGTTTTGTTTGTTTTGTACGGCTCTTGCTCTGAAGATTAAGAGGCCTTCTGGGTAGGCGAGTGATATGTTATAATGGAGTTGACTGGTATTGATGCGGGTGGCGTTTTTAAAGTTATAATCATAGCTTTTATTGTGGGGGAGCATTGATGAGCCTGGGGCATCGATAAAAAGCCATTCTACGTCGTAACTCTCCGCTCCTTCTATGTGTGGCCAATAGATCTGGAGTTCGTTGGTGGGGAGCTGCCCTACTCCATCCCATTTTACGATGGGATAGTTGGTTGATAGGGGTTGGTATTTTTCTGTACTGAGGTTTAGGTCTAAATGGACATTAACGGGAACTGATCCGCTTACGTTGGTGATGGTGACTTTAGCTTTCGTGTAGGGTGAACTAGTATTGCTACTGATGAATTGTTGGTAATCAATGTCGGTATAACTCCCAAAGTTGCTATAGTCGATGGTT
The DNA here is from genome assembly GCA_025210295.1 of Flavobacteriales bacterium. Taxonomy (NCBI): domain Bacteria; kingdom Pseudomonadati; phylum Bacteroidota; class Flavobacteriia; order Flavobacteriales; species Flavobacteriales bacterium. The sequence continues at coordinate 6,100 of JAOASC010000046.1, forward strand.
AAACTTCCTGTTTGAGTTACATTCCCTGGGTTGAGGGTCACGGTGTAATCTATTCTAAGTTCAAATGGTGTGGTTGGTATAGCCACGCTTTCTTCTAACCACAGTTTTAAATAGAGCGTCGATGAAGCGAGTTCTACACTGGTACAACTTGGGCTTGTAAGGCAGCTATAATCGGCATCTTCTACTTCTATTGTACTATTGACACTGATTTGATTTCCTGTTACACGGCTATGCTGAGGATAAATCCCTGCTGTCGTTGTGATGACATAGAAAAAGGATAGTAGCGTGAAAAGTAGTTTTTTCATGGGGTTAGTGAATAAACTTTTAGGGGTTGAACAAAATAGTATAATAATATACTCTATCTATGTATACTCATATACTCAATTGCCGTAAGGTAACTTCTTATGAAATAGATTTAAAATAATGTCTCTAATCTTTAGAACTAGATACCTTATAAAAACGAAAGTTTATTAAAAAACTGGTTTAAGCCCTATATTTGTTTCCCTAAATTATTTTGAGATAAATCACAGTTTGGTCACCACAACTTTTAACCAACATAAATAATTAAATTTGGCTTACTCCACATTATTGTTATAGGATTCAATTGCTCTATTTAATCCCCTTGTATACAAAGGGAGTGAAATATACATACCTAACGTTCCTACTCCAAAAAGCGCACCACCTGTGGTTGCTAATGCTTTTTTTTCTTTCGATAATCCGACTATACCTAACACTCCACCTGTTAGGAAAAGCATAACACTAGAACTTGCTGCATAAATAGACCTTTTATAGGTTTTATATTTTCTCTTTGATTGCGGGTACTGTCTAAAATAACTTTCAAGAACTAGTAAATTATCAAAAGAAACATATGTTTGAGTCCCCTCAAATTCTATATTGTACGTTACAGAAGTGCTTGTTGTAGGTCTTCCTCCAGCTTTTTCCATACCAAACGTTGGTGACCCTGCCTGTAAATCGATATTCTTCTCATGTGTATTTACATCAGAATGTAAGAGCATTTTCTTATTTAATAATGTTTTATCAAAACCTTTAATCAAAATAACACTGCTATCACTGAACTTTCTATAAAAACAAGAAGAGCACCTTGTTAATTTTATTTTTTTTCCAAACTCCGTTTTTAATAGCCTTAATGAATCTTTCGGTGTGTAATTAAACTGACAATAAGTAACTTTTGCTAATAATATTACCAAAAACAAAATTATGCTAGGTTTCATATAAAAATTAAATTATTTATGCAGAAACTAATCCGCTACAATCTTATTCATCCCCCCATTCTTCCTTATCCCCTCCAATGCTAATTTACTTTATATTCATCTTTAAAGAAATAGAACTATAGTTCTAACTAAGAATCAGTTTAACGCATTTATAGCTTGTACAACATGTCTTTCATTGTGATAAATTAAAAAGCGAAAGGTATCTCCTAATTTTAATTTGATTAACTTAGAGATTGTAATACTGGTTCTGATCTGGTTTAAGTTCGATGCTTTTGCTTCGGTTAATAATTTTATTAATTCGTTTTGATAGGCTATAAACTGCTCTATAGTCTTATTATCAAGTTTACTTCCAATAGGATTCTTGTCTTGAAATGTTTTCATTTTTTTGAACTTTCCCTCTTTTATTTTCATTGCATTTGCAAAATAATTACCTAACCAACCTGGGCGGAAAGTAACTGAGGCATTAATACCTTTTTGTTTTGCCATTCTTTTGCTTATCTCTGGGATATAAAAGGCAAAATATAAATTAAGGTGTTCAATACATTCTAATGCACTCCAAGAGGCACTATCTGGTCTATTATTTAACTGTTTAATTGGCAGCTGTTGTAAATCGGCTACTTTTTTGCTTAACTCTTCTGATAGGCTTATTAACTCGTCTAATAATTGATTGCTATTCATTTTTTATTGCAAAGTAAAGGCGTTGCTTTTTAATTATCCTTGATTGAAGTCAATGTTTTAGCTTATTCAGCTAACTTACATTCTTGACAAAGTTTCTGGAGCCATTCTTAAATAAGATGCTATATACTTCAGCGGGATTTCTTGAAATAATAGAGGGCTTCGTTTAAGCACTCTTTCATAACGTTCTTTAGGATTAGCAATTAACAAATCCATTTCTCTTTCCATTTGTTGTAAAATCAACTGTTCTAAAATAGCTTCATAAGCTTGCTGATATTCTTTCTTTTCCTCAATTAAACACTTAAAACGTTGTTTTGAAATTGAATAAACCTGGCTTTCTTTTAAAGCTTGAATATAGAATTGAGATGGTTGATTAGTAATAAAAGAATCAATTGCTGTTATCATGTTGTTTTGATAACCAAAACGGATGGTATATTCAGTTTCACCATCAACTGTATATATTCTAAAGGTACCTTTCTTAATAAAGTATAAATTAGAATTAATAATGCCCTTTTTATTTAGGTATTCATTTCTTTTAATGGTTAACCTATTTTCCCAAAGGTTTTGTGCATTTATTTCGTTAATGAGCAATGAAATTAAATTATTCATGATTCAAATATTTTACCAAAAGAAAAGGGATAACTCGTATGAATTATCCCTTTTACTATAAATAATAAGTAAATCTTATTCTTCTTCAGCTGCAGCTGAATCTTCTGCTTTAGGAGCAGGAGCTTCAGTTTTTGGAGCTGCTGATTTTTTAGATCTTCTTCTTGTCTTTTTCTTAGGAGCTGCATCAGCCAATAATAAATCGTTGAAATCAACTAACTCTATCATTGCCATTTCTGCATTATCACCTAAACGGTTTGGTAACTTAATAATTCTAGTATACCCACCTTGTCTTTCTTGTACTTTAGGAGCAACTGTTCTAAACAATTCTGCTGCAGCATCTTTGTTCTTTAAGTAGCTAAATACAGTTCTTCTAGAGTGAGTCGTATCCGTTTTAGATTTTGTAACTAAAGGTTCTACGTATACTCTTAAAGCTTTAGCTTTAGCTAAAGTTGTAACTATTCTTTTATGCTCAATTAAAGAACAAGCCATATTAGAAAGCATTGCTTTTCTATGTGCAGACTTACGTCCTAAATGATTAAATTTCTTACCGTGTCTCATTTTTCAAACTTTTCTTTATAGGATTTGAATATATTTATTCTCTATCCAATTTATATTTTGAGATATCCATACCAAATGAAAGTCCTTTAGATTCGATAAGGTCTTCTAATTCAGTAAGTGATTTTTTACCAAAGTTTCTGAACTTCAATAAATCGTTCTTTTTGAAAGATACTAACTCTCCTAATGTTTCCACATCTGCAGCCTTTAAACAGTTTAAAGCTCTTACAGATAAATCCATATCAACTAATCTAGTTTTCAATAGTTGACGCATATGTAGAGAAGTTTCATCGAACTCTTCTGCTTCAGCTCTATCAGCATCATCCAATGTAATTCTTTCATCAGAGAATAACATAAAGTGATGGATTAAGATTTTAGCAGCTTCTTTTAATGCATCTTTAGGATTAATTGATCCATCAGTTGTAATATCCATTAATAACTTTTCGTAATCTGTTTTTTGCTCAACACGAAAGTTAGCAATAGAATACTTAACGTTTTTAATTGGAGTAAAGATTGAATCAATAAAGATTGTACCTACAGGTGCGTTAGAAGTTTTATTCTCTTCAGAAGGAACGTAACCTCTACCAGAAGCAATAGTCATTTCAATGTTCAACTTAACAGAAGATTCCATTTTACAAATTACTTGCTCAGGATTTAAGATCTGAAAAGATGAAGTAAATTTACCGATGTCTCCAGCAGTAAATGTATCTTGACCAGAAATATTGATAACTATTTTTTCTGAATCTGTATCTTCGATTTGTTTCTTAAAACGAACTTGTTTTAAGTTTAAGATAATTTCAGTTACATCTTCAACAACTCCTTTAATAGTATCAAATTCGTGTTCTACTCCTTCAATTCTAACAGAAGATATTGCATGCCCTTCAAGAGAATTTAATAAAATTCTTCTTAAAGCATTTCCCACTGTAATACCATAACCTGGCTCTAGTGGTCTGAATTCGAACTGACCAAAAGTGTCAGTTGAATCTAGCATGATAACTTTATCTGGTTTTTGGAAATCTAAAATTGCCATTTTAATTGTTTTATTATTCGTTCAACTATTATTTAGAATATAACTCAACGATAAGTTGTTCTTTTATATTCTCAGGAATTTGATCTCTATTAGGGACAGTATTAATTTGTCCTGACATAGTAGATGCATCCCAATCTAACCATTCGTGCTTTGTATTTGTAGCTGCTAAAGAATTGTTAATAACCTCTAAAGATTTAGACTTTTCTCTTACTCCTACTACATCTCCAATTTTAACACTGTAAGAAGGGATATTTAAAACTTTTCCGTTAATAGTTATGTGTCTATGAGAAACTAACTGACGAGCAGCATTACGAGAATTAGCGATACCTAAACGATAAACGATGTTATCTAATCTAGTTTCACATAATTGTAACAATACCTCACCTGTAATTCCTGACTTAGCATTTGCTTTCTTAAATAAATTAGAGAATTGACGCTCTAAGATACCGTAAGTATATTTAGCTTTTTGCTTTTCTGCTAATTGAATTGCATATTCTGACTGCTTCTTTCTTCTTCTGTTATTCCCGTGCATTCCTGGAGGATAGTTCTTTTTCTCTAGAACTTTATCTGCTCCAAAAATTGGTTCATTGAATTTACGAGCAATCTTCGATTTTGGACCTCTATATCTAGCCATTTTAAATAGTAATTTCTATAAATTAAATTAAACTCTACGTCTTTTTGGAGGACGACATCCATTGTGTGGTAATGGAGTAACATCGATAATTTCAGTTACTTCGATTCCGCTGTTATGAATACTTCTTATTGCTGATTCACGTCCAGAACCAGGTCCTTTAACGTAAACTTTTACTTTTCTTAATCCAAATTCGTGAGCTTCTCTAGCGCATTCTTCTGCTGCAACTTGAGCAGCGTAAGGTGTGTTCTTCTTAGAACCTCTGAATCCCATTTTACCAGCAGAAGACCAAGAAATAACTTGCCCTGATGCGTTAGTTAATGAAATAATTATATTGTTAAAACTAGCTTTAATGTGCGCTTGTCCTACAGGTTCTACAACAACCTTTTTTTTCTTTTTTTGTGACTTAGCCATAATTAAAAAAGATTATCTTTTATTTAGTTGCTTTTTTCTTGTTAGCAACAGTTTTCTTTCTTCCTTTTCTTGTTCTTGCGTTATTCTTTGTTCTTTGTCCTCTCAAAGGTAATCCCATACGGTGACGTATACCTCTTTGACATCCAATATCCATTAAACGCTTGATGTTCAATTGGATTTCCGAACGTAATGCTCCCTCAACAGTGATTTCTTCACTGATGATATTACGAATGGTTCCTGTTTGTTCATCATTCCAGTCTTGAACTTTAATGTTCTCATCTACACCTGCTTTGTCTAAAATTTTCTTAGCGGTGCTTCTTCCAATACCATAAACATAAGTTAAAGCGATTACGCCTCTTTTGTTTTTTGGTATATCAATACCTGCAATCCTTGCCATATTCTAGTTTAAATTGTTTTTTTAGCCCTGACGTTGTTTAAACTTCGGGTTCTTTTTGTTGATTACATACAATCTTCCTTTCCTTCTAACGATTTTACAATCGGCAGAACGTTTCTTTACTGAAGCTCTTGTTTTCATTGTACTTTTTATTTATATCTAAAAGTTATTCTTCCTTTTGTTAAGTCGTATGGCGACATTTCAACCTTAACACGATCTCCTGGTAGAATACGAATATAAAACTTTCTCATCTTACCAGAAATATGGGCAATGATTGTATGTCCATTTTCTAATTCTACACGAAAAATGGCATTTGGTAATGCCTCTAAAATTGTTCCGTCTTGTTCTATAGCTGCTTGTTTAGCCATACTATTTATTATTTAATACTTCTTCTATATAATCAAATGTAGATAAGACATCTGCCTTACCTTTCATTACTACTACATCATGCTCAAAATGAGCAGAGGGTTTTCCATCTTTTGTTCTGATCGTCCAACCGTCCTTATCTTGTCTAATGTCTTTAGTCCCCATATTAATCATTGGTTCAATTGCGATAACCAAACCTTCTTTTAATAAGAGACCTTTCCCTCTTCTACCATAGTTAGGTACTTCAGGTTTTTCATGTAATTTCTTTCCTAATCCATGACCAACCATTTCTCTAACAACTCCATATCCATTGGCCTCAGCATGCGATTGAACCGCATAACCAATGTCACCAATTCTTTTACCTGCTACGGCATTTTGGATTGCAAAGGTAAGACTTTCTTTCGTAACTTCAAGTAATTTTTTAATTTCTTGTGAAACTTCCCCTATTTCAAAGGTATAAGCGGAGTCTCCATAGAACTCATTCATCAAAACTCCACAATCGACTGAAACGATATCTCCATCTTCTAATGGTTTGTCTGATGGCAATCCATGAACGACTGCATCATTAACAGAAGTCAGCAGTGTACTTGGACAATCGTATAAGCCTTTAAACCCAGGAACAGCTCCATTATCTCTGATAAACTCTTCTGCAATTTTATCTAAATAAGCTGTAGTTACTCCTGGTTGAATTAGTTTAGCGACTTCTGCTAAGGTCTTACCTACTAAAAGGCAACTCTCTCTTTGGATTTCAATTTCTTCTTTCGTTTTATAATAAATCATTCTATTATAAAGATTGCGTCATTGAAACTGCAGACTGAGTATTTGTTCTACCTTTTATTCTTGTTCCTTTCATTAAACCATCATAATGACGATTTAACAAGTGGCTTTCTATTTGTTGTAATGTATCTAACACTACTCCTACCATAATTAGTAAAGATGTTCCTCCATAGAAGTAAGCGAAACCTGTACTAATCCCTGCGTTCATTGCAAAGGCTGGTAAGATGGCTATAATTCCTAAGAATATTGATCCAGGGAATACAAGCTTTGAAATGAGGTTATCAATAAACTCTGCTGTTGATCTTCCTGGTTTAACACCTGGAATAAAAGATCCATTTCTTTTCAGCTCATCAGCCATTTGATTAGGGTTCATTGTTATTGCAGTATAGAAGTAAGTAAATACAACAATTAATGCAAAGAATAACAAATTGTACCAAAGTCCTGAGACATCACTGAAAGCGTTACCAACAGAACCTCCAAACAAAGCAGGAATAAACATCAATGCTTGAGCAAAGATAATTGGCATTACTCCTGATTGATTGACTTTTAATGGAATATAACTTCTTTGTCCACCTGCTACAGCTTGTCTATTACCTCTACCGATAACTCTTTTTGCTGTTTGAACTGGTATTCTTCTGGTTCCTTGAACTAATAGTATCGTTAATAAGATAACAAATAGTAAGACTACGATTTCAACTAGTAATAATACCATACCACCTCCAGTCAATTTAGAACCTAATTCGGCAAAAAATGCTCCTGGTAAGTTGGCAATAATACCAATTGTAATAATTAAAGAAACTCCGTTTCCTAATCCTCTATCTGTAATTCTCTCTCCAAGCCATGTAACGAACATTGTTCCTGCAGTTAAAATAGCTACCGTTTGCGTCCACCATAAGAAGTCAGCATTAGCTGGTAAATAATCCTTGGCATAAGCTGCGATATAAGTAGGACCTTGGAATAAACAAATTACGATTGTTAGTAAACGTGTATAACGTGTAATTTTCTTACGTCCACTTTCTCCTTCTTTTTGCATTTTTTGAACAGCTGGCACCGCCATTCCCATTAACTGCATCACAATTGAAGCTGAGATATAAGGCATTATACCTAAAGCCATAATAGAGGCTCTTGAAAAAGACCCTCCAGCAAACATATCAATCAAAGAAAGAATTCCTCCTTGAGTTGATTTTGCATCCATTATGGACGAATTAATACCAGGTAAAATGATATATGATCCTATTCTATATACCAATATTAAAAGAAGCGTATATATAATACGCTTTCTTAAATCTTCAACACTCCAAATGTGTTTTAATGTTGTTAAAAACCTTTTCATTAATCAATTTGTTGTAATTATTTAATTACTTCTGCAACCCCACCTTTTGCTTCAATTGCTGCTTTAGCTGAAGCTGAAAAAGCATTTGCTTTTATAGTAACTTTCGCATTTAATTCACCTCTATTTAAGATTTTAACTAAATCTTTCTTAGAAGCTAAACCATTTGCAACTAATACTTCAGGGGTGATTTCTGTAATATTTTTATTATCAACTAAACTTTGGATAGAATCTAAATTAATCCCTTTGTATTCAACTCGATTAATATTTTTAAATCCAAATTTAGGAACTCTTCTTTGAAGTGGCATTTGTCCACCTTCGAAACCAATTTTACTGCTGTACCCTGAACGAGATTTAGCACCTTTATGACCTCTTGTAGAAGTTCCACCATATCCAGATCCTTGACCTCTACCAATTCTCTTTTTGTTTTTTGTAGAACCCTTTGCTGGTGTTAAATTATTTAATTTCATTTCAATTTTTTTTATCAAATTAATAGTAAACTTAGTGGAGTTAATTATTTAACTACTTCAACTAAATGTTCTACTTTTTTAATCATTCCCAAAATTTGAGGTGTAGCTTCGTGCTCTACAACTCTGTTCATTTTGTTAAGACCTAAAGCTTGCATAGTAAGCTTTTGATTTTTAGGTCTATTTATAATGCTACGTACTTTTTTTACTTTAATAGTTGCCATGGTTATTGTATTACCCGTTAAACACTTTCTCTAAAGAGATTCCTCTTTTTCTTGCAACAGCATTGGCATCTCTCATTTCTCCTAACGCTTTGATAGTAGCTTTAACTACGTTGTGTGGGTTAGATGATCCTTGAGATTTTGCTAATACGTTATGAATCCCTGCGCTTTCTAACACAGCACGCATCGCACCACCTGCAATTACTCCTGTACCTTCAGAAGCTGGTTTTAAGAAAACCTTAGCTCCGTCAGATTTGATTAAAATTTCATGAGGAACAGTGTTGTTCACTAACGCTACTCTAACTACATTTTTCTTAGCATCATCAATTGCTTTAGAAATAGCTTCAGTTACCTCATTTGCTTTACCAAGTCCATGTCCTACAAGACCATTTTCATCTCCTACTACTACTATTGCAGAGAAGCTGAAGTTACGTCCTCCTTTAGTAACTTTAGTAACACGATTAATTGCTACTAATTTATCTTTCAACTCTATTTCACTAGAGTTCATTTTTTTTGTATTCACCTTAGACATCGTATTTTAAAATTTTAATCCTTTTTCTCTAGCTGCTTCAGCTAATGCTTGAACTCTTCCGTGGTATAAAAACCCATTTCTATCAAAAACGCATGCTTCAATTCCTGCACTTAATGCTTTTTCAGCGATCTCAGTACCTACAATTTTAGCTTGCTCAATTTTGTTAATATTTTGAGCTTTTTCATTTTTAAGTGATGAAGCTGATAATAAAGTTCTACCAGTAACATCATCAATTAATTGAGCATACATTTGTCTGTTGCTTCTAAAAACAGATAATCTTGGTTTTTGCTCAGAACCGTTTATATTTTTACGGATTCTTCTTTTTATTCTTTTTCTTTTTTCTAATTTCGATAAAGCCATTTTCTTAATGTATTAAATTCAAGAATTACCCAGCAGTTTTACCAGCCTTTCTTCTAATTTCTTCACCTTGAAAACGTACTCCCTTTCCTTTGTAAGGCTCTGGCTTTCTAAGTGATCTAATTTTAGCAGCTACTTGACCAACTAATTGCTTGTCATGTGAAGTAAGCTTAATTAAAGGATTTTTCCCTTTCTCAGATACAGTTTCTAATTTCACCTCTGATGGGATTTCAAAAACTATTGGATGAGAAAATCCTAATGCTAATTCTAATCTTTGACCTTGTGAAGATGCTCTATATCCAACCCCTACCAATTCTTGCACTGTAGAGAATCCTTTAGATACGCCTTCAACCATATTGTTAACTAATGAACGGTATAAACCGTGCTTAGCTTTAACATCTTTAGCTTCAGAACTTCTTTCTACAACAACTTCACCATCACTTACAGATAATGAAATTGATTTATCAATTGTTTGAGTTAACTCTCCTAACTTACCTTTTACAGTAACAACGTTATCTTCTGAGATATTTATTTCAACACCTTCTGGTATGCTAATTGGTGCTTTTCCTATTCTTGACATTTCTTTAAATCTTTAATTTTAATGAACGTAGCAAAGTACTTCACCACCTACATTCTCCTTTCTTGCTTCTTTATCTGTAATTACTCCTTTTGAAGTTGAGATAATAGCAATTCCTAAACCATTTAATACACGTGGCAAGTTATCTGCACTAGCATATTTTCTTAAACCTGACTTACTAATTCTCGTTAAGTTAGAGATTGCAGATTCTTTTGTTTGTGGATGATATTTTAAAGCAATTTTAATAACTCCTTGTTTATTATCATCAATGAATTTATAATTTAAGATATACCCTTTTTCGAATAAAATCTTCGTCATTTCTTTCTTTATATTCGAAGCTGGTATTTCAACTACTTTATGATTTGCTTTAATTGCGTTTCTCAATCTAGTTAAGTAATCAGCTATTGGATCAGTAATTTTCATATTCTTTATTTCTTATATTTCTAATTACCAGCTAGCTTTTCTTACTCCTGGTATTTTACCAGCTAACGCCATTTCTCTAAACGTCACACGAGAGATTCCAAATTGTCTCATATATCCTCTTGGACGACCTGTTAACTGACAACGATTGTGTTTTCTAATATACATTGAATTCTTAGGAAGTTTTTGTAATGCTAACATAGCATCCCAATCTCCTTCTGCAGCAGCTTTTCTTAAAGCAGCTCTTTTTTCAGCGTAACGATCTGTTAAACGAGCTCTTTTAAGCTCTTTAGCTTTCATTGATTCTTTTGCCATCTTCTTATTTTTTTGCAAAAGGAAAACCAAATTGCTCTAATAAAGCTCTCCCTTCTTCGTTCGTATTTGCAGATGTAACGATTGTTATATCCATTCCTAAAATTCTGTTTACCTTATCAATATTGATTTCTGGGAATATGATGTGTTCTTTTACTCCAATAGTGAAGTTTCCGCTTCCATCTCCTTTAGATTGAACTCCTCTAAAATCTCTAGTTCTTGGTAATGATACTGTAATTAATCTGTCTAAGAACTCGTACATTTTTTCTCTTCTCAATGTAACTTTAGTTCCTACAGGCATTCCTTTTCTTAATTTAAAGTTAGAAACATCCTTTTTAGACAAACAAATTTGAGCTTTCTGACCAGCGATTTCAGTTAATTCTTTAACTGCTGATTCAGCAATCTTCTTATCTGCTACAGCTTCACCAATTCCTTGGCTTAATACTATCTTCTCAATTTTTGGTACTTGCATGATTGTGTTGTACCCAAACTTTTCCTTTAGTGCTGGAACGACTTCGTTCTCATAAACACCTTTTAATCTTGGTGAATAGCTCATTACTTAATTACCTCCCCTGATTTTTTAGCGAAACGAACTTTTTTGTTGTTTTCGTCGAATTTATAACCAACTTTAGTAGTATCTCCAGATACAGGATCAACTAACATCACATTAGATACGTGTACTCCGTAATCTAATTCTACAATCCCGCCTTCAGGATTTGCTTTATCTGTTTGTGGCTTAACGTGTTTTTTTACTTTTTTCGTCAAACCTTCAATAAATACGCGGTTCTTCTTTGCGTCGATATCTAGGATTTCTCCTTGCTGACCTTTTGCCGCTCCGGCAATTACTTTTACAGTATCACCCTTTTTTATTCTATAATTCGTCTTCATATCTTTTAAATGACTATAATACTTCAGGAGCCAAAGATACAATTTTCATAAATTGTTTATCTCTTAACTCTCTTGCAACAGGTCCAAAAATACGAGTACCTCTCATTTCTCCACCTGTATTTAACAATACTACTGCATTATCGTCGAATCTAATATAAGATCCGTCTGCTCTTCTTACTTCTTTCTTTGTTCTAACTATAACAGCTTGTGAAACTTGTCCTTTTTTAACACTTCCTGATGGTAATGCATTTTTAATAGTCACAACTATTTTATCACCAACAGAAGCATATCTTCTTTTTGTTCCACCTAAAACTCTTATACAAAGCACTTCTTTAGCACCACTATTGTCTGCTACTGAAAGTCTACTTTCTTGCTGTATCATTGTAATTAATTATTTAGCTCTTTCAACTATTTCTACTAGTCTCCAATTCTTTCTTTTACTTAATGGACGAGTCTCCATTATTCTAACTGTATCACCTTCGTTACAATCATTTTTCTCGTCGTGCGCTACAAATTTAGTAGATTTTTTCATAAACTTACCATACATTGGATGTTTTACTTTTCTTTCTACTGTTACTACGATAGATTTCTCCATCTTATTACTTGTAACCACCCCAACTCTTTCCTTTCTTAAATTTCTCATAACTATTTTGCTACTTCAAGATTTCTACTAGTTAATTCGGTTTTAATTCGAGCTATAGTTCTTCTATAATTTTTAATTTGAATTGGATTCTCCAACTCAGCGATTTTGTGATTGATCATTAGCTTTGATAATGTAGCTTTATTTTCTACTAAAAGCTCTTGCAAATCAGCGACACTTAGTTCTTTTAATTCTGTTGCCTTCATAACTTCTTTTAATTTATGCGTAATCTCTACGCACTACAAATTTGGTTTTAACAGGTAACTTTTGTGCTGCTAATCTCATTGCCTCTTTAGCTACCTCAAATGGAACTCCATCACATTCGAACATGATTCTTCCAGGTTTAACTGGAGCAACCCAGTGACTTGGAGCACCTTTACCTTTACCCATCCTTACCTCTGCTGGCTTAGCTGTTAAAGGCTTGTCTGGAAAAATTCTAATCCAAACTTTTCCTTCCCTTTTCATATAACGAGTTACCGCGATACGTGCAGCCTCAATTTGTCTAGAAGTAATAAATCCTTCATCTAAAGATTTGATTGCAAAAGATCCGAATGAAATTTGGCTTCCTCTTTGCGCCAAACCTTTCATTCTTCCTTTCTGAACTCTTCTAAACTTTGTTCTTTTTGGTTGTAACATTACTTAATTCTTTTAGTGCTTCAAATTAATTTCTCTTTCTCTTTCCGGCTCCAGAACCTCTTTTAGAACCACCTTTAGCCATTCCAAAATTAGGACTTAAATCTCTTTTACCGTAAACTTCACCTTTACAAATCCATACTTTTACACCGATTCTTCCGTACGTTGTATGTGCTTCAGCTAAAGCATAATCAATATCAGCTCTGAAAGTATGTAATGGTGTTCTACCATCTTTATATTGTTCAGAACGCGCCATTTCAGCTCCGTTCAATCTTCCAGAAATCTTAACTTTTATTCCTTCAGCTCCCATTCTCATTGTAGAAGCAATAGCCATTTTAATAGCACGTCTAAAAGAAATTCTTCCTTCGATTTGTCTTGCGATACTATCAGCAACTAATTGAGCGTCTAACTCTGGTCTTTTGATTTCAAAAATATTGATTTGAATCTCTTTACCAGTAATTTTCTTTAACTCTTCTTTTAGTTTATCAACTTCAGCACCACCTTTCCCGATAATAACACCTGGTCTTGCAGTATTGATAGTAATTGTAACTAATTTTAAAGTTCTCTCAATAATTACTTTAGATACACTTGCTTTTCTAAGACGAGTAGAGATATACTTACGTATTTTATCATCTTCAACAATCTTAGCAGAATAATCTTTTCCACCGTACCAGTTAGAATCCCATCCTCTGATGAATCCTAATCTATTTCCTATTGGATTAGTTTTTTGTCCCATTAATATTGTCTTTTACTTCGTTTTATCAATTACAAGTGTAACGTGATTTGATCTTTTTCTAATTCTGTGTGCTCTACCTTGTGGTGCTGGCTGAATTCTTTTCAACATTCTAGCACTATCAACGTAAACATCCTTTACTATTAGGTTAGCAGTTGAAGGATCTTCTCCTTCATTTTTCTGCTCCCAGTTATTAATTGCAGAAACTAATAACTTTTCCATTCTATTTGACGCTTCTTTAGGATTAAATTTTAAAATATTTAATGCTGTATAAACGTTCTCCCCTCTAATGATATCTGCAACTAAACGCATTTTTCTAGGTGAAGTAGGACAGTTATTTAATTTTGCTATTGCTGTACTGCTCTTAAGCTCTTTCTTAAGTTCCGCAGTTTCTCTTTTTCTTTTTCCCATTTCAATAAACTTTTAGAGTGGTTATCTTTTACCTTTATCTTTCTTTCCACCATGTCCTCTAAAAGTACGAGTTGGTGCAAATTCGCCTAACTTATGTCCAACCATATTCTCAGTTACATATACAGGGATAAATTTTTTCCCGTTGTAAACTGCAATAGTTAAACCTACAAATTCAGGAGTAATAGTTGAAGCTCTAGACCAAGTCTTAATTACACTTTTAGATCCAGATTCTTGTGCTTCGTCAACTCTCTTAATTAGTTTATAATGTACAAATGGTGGTTTTTTTAACGATCTAGCCATTTCTTAAATTATTTTCTTTTTGAAATTATAAAGCGGTTTGAAGCTTTAGTTTTACTTCTTGTTTTGTATCCTTTAGCTGGTAATCCAGTTCTTGATCTTGGGTGTCCTCCTGAAGACTTACCTTCACCACCACCCATTGGGTGATCAACTGGATTCATTACAACACCTCTTACACGAGGTCTTCTTCCTAACCATCTAGAACGTCCCGCTTTACCAGATCTAGTTAAACTATGCTCTGAATTTGAAACCACACCGATTGTTGCAGTACATGTCAATAAGATCATTCTTACTTCACCAGAAGGTAATTTAACAATTGCATATTTACCATCTCTAGCGTTTAATTGTGCGTAAGCACCTGCACTTCTCACTAATGAACCTCCTTTACCAGGGTATAATTCAATGTTGTGAATTACTGTTCCTAAAGGAATATCACTTAAATAAAGTGTATTTCCAACATCTGGAGTTGCATTTTTACCAGACATCACTGTCTGACCTACTTCTAATCCTTCAGGAGCGATAATATATCTCTTTTCTCCATCAGCATAGTATAATAATGCAATTCTAGCAGATCTATTTGGATCATACTCGATAGTTTTTACAGTAGCTGGAATATCTTGTTTATTCCTTTTAAAATCGATAGCTCTGTACTTTCTCTTATGACCACCACCGATGTATCTCATCGTCATTTTCCCTGTATTATTTCTTCCTCCAGATTTATTTAAACCTTTTACTAAAGATTTCTCTGGCTTTGAAGCTGTAATATTAGAAAAGTCATCGACAATCTTGTGTCGTTGACCTGGTGTCATTGGTTTTAATTTTCTTAATCCCATTTCTAATTAATTTCTGTTGTTAAATGTTTTCATACAAATCAATGATATCTCCTTCCGCTACTGTAACTACAGCTTTCTTGTAAAGCTTGTTACGTTGAAAAGAAATCCCACGACTTGTGTGCTTCATTTTTCTTTTTCCACCACCATAATTCATTGTGTTCACAGAGTCAACAGCAACATTGTACAATTTCTCGATGGCATTCTTTATCTCAATCTTGTTTGAATCCTTATTCACAATAAAAGTGTAAGTATTTGACTTTTCACTTAATGTGTTAGACTTTTCAGTCAAGACTGGTCTTTTAATAATATCTTGCATTTCTCTTACGCGTTAAATAAGTTTTCAATTTTCTCTACGGCTCCTTCAGCTAAAACTAATGCATCAGCATTAAGAATATCGAATGTATTTAACTTGTCGGCAGAAACGACTTTACTCTTTTTCAAATTTCGAGACGACAAATATACATTTCTTTCTTCATTTGCAACCACAAATAATGTTTTTTTATCAGAAACTTTTAAATTTTCTAATAGCGAAACAAATTCACTTGTTTTAGGTGTATCAAACTTTTGATCTTCTAAAATTGTGATTTGGTTTTCGATAGCTTTATGCGATAGAGCTGTAGCACGAGCTAACTTTCTTAACTTCTTATTTAACTTGAAGCTATAGTTTCTTGGTCTTGGTCCAAAAACACGTCCTCCACCTCTAAACAATGGGTTCTTAATACTACCTGCTCTGGCAGTACCTGTTCCTTTTTGTTTTTTGATTTTCTTAGTACTTCCAGTAATTTCTCCTCTTTCTTTAGCTTTATGCGTTCCTTGACGCTGATTAGCTAGGTAAAGTTTAACATCCAAATAAACAGCATGCTCATTTGGCTCTAAACCAAAGATTGAATCTGCTAAAGTAACTTTCTTTGCTGTTGCTTTACCTTCTTTATTATAAACTGCTAATTCCATTATTTCTCAAGTATTACGTATGATCCTTTAGCTCCTGGCACAGAACCTTTAATAACGATGATGTTTTTATCAGCTAAAACTTTTAATACTTCTAGATTAGAAACTTTAACTCTATCACCACCAGTTCTTCCTGCCATTTTCATTCCTTTAAAAACTCTCGCTGGGTAAGATGCAGCACCGATAGAACCTGGAGCTCTTAATCTGTTGTGCTGACCATGTGTTGCATCACCTACTCCTCTAAAGTTGTGACGTTTAACAACACCTTGGAATCCTTTACCTTTTGAAGTTCCTACTGCATCTACGAATTCTCCTTCTTGGAATAATTCAACAGTAATTTCATCTCCTAAGTTTAAATCAGAATCAAAAGATCTAAACTCTACTAATTTACTTTTTGGAGTTGTACTAGCTTTTTTGAAGTGTCCTTTCAAAGCGCTTGAAGTGTTTTTTTCTTTGCGCTCTCCGTAACCAATTTGAACTGCTTCGTATCCATCTTTTTCTTGAGACTTGATTTGTGTTACAACACAAGGTCCTGCCTCAATAATCGTACATGGTATGTTTTTACCATCGGTACTGAATACGCTAGTCATCCCTACTTTTTTGCCTATGATACCAGCCATTTTACTTTATTTATAATTATACTTTAATTTCTACTTCTACACCACTTGGTAACTCTAACTTCATTAATGCATCAATAGTCTTTGATGAAGAGCTATAAATATCCATTAATCTTTTGTAAGAGCATAATTGAAACTGCTCACGAGCTTTCTTATTTACGTGTGGTGACTTTAACACGGTGTAAATTCTTTTGTGCGTTGGTAGCGGAATAGGACCGCTAACAACTGCACCAGTAGTTTTTACTGTTTTTACAATCTTCTCAGCAGACTTATCTACTAAGTTGTAATCGTAAGATTTTAATTTTATTCTTATTTTTTGACTCATTTTGTCTTTTATCTTATTTGTTAATTAAGCCTCTACTTCTCCTTTAGATTTAGCAATTACTGCATCAGCAATTCCTTTTGGACATTCTGCATAGTTATTGAACTCCATTGTAGAAGTTGCTCTACCTGAAGACATTGTTCTTAATGCTGTAACGTATCCAAACATTTCTGATAATGGCACTAACGCTTTAACAACTTTAGCTCCATTTCTATCGTCCATTCCTTCGATTTGACCTCTTCTTCTGTTCAAATCTCCAACGATATCTCCCATGTTTTCTTCTGGAGTTACAACTTCCAATTTCATGATTGGCTCTAAAAGAACAGCTCCACATGCTGGTGCTGCAGCTTTGTATGCTAACTTAGCACACAACTCAAATGATAAACCATCTGAATCTACAGCGTGGAAAGATCCATCTTTTAAAGTAACGGTCATACTATCCATTGAGAACCCTGCTAATACACCATTCTTCATAGCTTCAGTAAATCCTTTCTCAACGTTAGGAATAAATTCTCTAGGAATATTACCACCTTTTACTTCATTGATAAATTCTAATCCTTCTTTTCCATCTTCACGAGGCTTAATTTCAACTACAATATCAGCAAATTTACCACGACCACCTGATTGTTTCTTATAAACCTCTCTATGGTTTGCAGCTCTTTTAATTGCCTCTTTATAGTTTACTTGAGGAGCACCTTCGTTAACCTCTACTTTAAATTCTCTTTTTAAACGATCAATTAATACCTCTAAGTGTAACTCACCCATTCCTGAGATAATCGTTTGACCTGAATCTTCATCCGTTTTAATTTGGAACGTTGGATCCTCTTCTCCTAACTTAGATAATGCAACACCTAACTTATCAACATCTGCCTTAGTTTTAGGCTCGATAGCAATACCAATTACTGGATCAGGGAATTCCATTGATTCTAATACGATTGGGTGTTTTTCAGCACACAATGTATCACCAGTTCTAATGTCTTTAAATCCAACTCCAGCACCAATATCTCCTGCTTCGATTCTATCTAAAGCATTTTGTTTATTAGAGTGCATTTGGAAAATTCTAGAGATACGCTCCTTCTTGTTTGTTCTAGTATTTAAAACATACGAACCTGCATCTAAAACTCCTGAATACATTCTAAAGAAACACAATCTACCTACGAAAGGATCTGTTGCAATTTTAAACGCTAATGCCGACATTGGTTCATCGTTATTAGGCTTTCTTGTTAATGTTTCATTTCCTTCTACATCTGTACCTTCAATTGCATCAATATCAACTGGAGATGGTAAAAACGCCATTACATAATCTAATAATGTTTGAACCCCTTTGTTTTTAAATGCTGAACCACAAATAATAGGATTAATAGACATATTAATTGTAGCTACACGAATTGCATTCATGATTTCTTCTTCAGTGATTGAATCTGGATCTTCGAAAAACTTCTCCATTAATTCATCATCACTTTCAGCAACAGCTTCAATCAATACATTTCTCCACTCTTCAGCTTCTTCTTTTAAATCTTCAGGAATATCAAGAACATCAAAAGACATTCCGTTATCATCTCCTGCCCAAACAAAAGCTTTCATTTTAATTAAATCAACTAAACCTTTGAAATCATCTTCTGCTCCAATAGGAATAGTCAAAGGAATAGGATTCGCTCCTAAACGCTCTTTAATTTGATCTATAGTACCAAAGAAATCAGCTCCAATTCTATCCATTTTGTTAATGAATCCAATTCTAGGAACATTATATTTATCAGCTTGTCTCCAAACCGTTTCAGATTGAGGCTCTACTCCACTTGAAGCACAGAATAAAGCTACTGCTCCATCTAATACACGTAAAGAACGCTCTACTTCTACTGTAAAATCAACGTGTCCTGGAGTATCAATAATATTAATCTTGTACTCTTCATCTAAGTAGTTCCAAAAAACTGTTGTCGCAGCAGAAGTAATTGTAATACCTCTTTCTTGCTCTTGCTCCATCCAGTCCATTGTAGCTGCACCATCGTGTACCTCACCTATCTTGTGAGAAACTCCAGTGTAATAAAGGATACGCTCAGTAGTAGTTGTTTTACCAGCGTCAACATGGGCCATAATCCCAATGTTTCTTGTGTACTTTAAATCTCTTTTAGCCATTTTGCTATCTTATTATACTTTATAAAAATCTTAATTAGAATCTAAAATGAGAAAATGCTTTATTAGCCTCAGCCATTCTGTGCATATCCTCTTTCTTTTTAAATGCCGCCCCTTCTTCTTTTGCAGCAGCAGAAATTTCCGCAGCCAACTTTTGACTCATTGACTTTTCATTTCTTTTTCTAGCGAAACCAATCAACCATTTCATTGCCAATGAATGCTTTCTTGAATCTCTAACTGGAGATGGAATTTGATATGTAGCACCACCTACTCTTCTACTTCTTACTTCAACGCCTGGAGTGACATTTACTAAAGCTTTCTTCCATATTTCTAACCCTTCATTCTCCTCAGAACGCTCATCTAAAATATCAATAGCATCGTAAAAAATCTTAAACGCAACACTTTTCTTTCCGTCTAACATTAAATTATTTACAAACTTTGTTACCTGAACGTCATTAAACTTAGGATCTGGTAAGATAATATGCTTTTTGGCCTTTCTTCTTCTCATGACTTAACTTGTCTTTACTTTTAATTTATTATTTCTTAGGTCTTTTCGCCCCGTATTTTGATCTTCTTTGTGTTCTTCCTTCCACACCTGCAGTATCTAAAGCACCACGTACAATATGATATCTTACACCTGGTAAATCTTTAACTCTTCCACCTCTTACCAAAACAATACTGTGTTCTTGTAAGTTGTGACCTTCACCACCGATGTAAGCATTAACCTCTTTTCCATTGGTTAATCTCACCCTTGCTACTTTTCTCATTGCAGAGTTAGGTTTCTTAGGTGTTGTAGTATAAACCCTAACACAAACTCCTCTTCTTTGTGGACATGAATCTAAAGCTGCAGATTTACTTACCTGTACTTTACTAGTCCTTCCTTTTCTTACTAACTGTTGAATAGTTGGCATAATAATATTTAATTCTTTCTAATTGATTTTTATCCTAAAATTACATTTAGGGTCTGCAAAGGTAATCTATTTTTTTTTAATTCCAATATTTAGCACCTCTTTTTAAGAAAAAAGGTAAAAAAAAAGGTTGTATATCAATTCGTTAGCAAATTAAAACTCCACGAACTGAAATACACTTCCCCCAATTGAGCAATATACTGAATCATTCACTTGTGTTAACACACCATTTCTGTTTAAAACATAAGAATAATGGTTATACTGATCTGCAAGCACTCTTGTTGTTAACAAAGTATCTATTTGGCTAGCTGAAAAACTTAAACTATTATAGGACTCACCAACCTCTTGGTCATTGTTAAAACTGAAATACACTTGATCACCAGGCATTGCTCCCGCCCCCCAGACTAATTTAAATACTATTTCAGCAATAGGCTTATAAGCCACCTTGACATCGTTGATTGTCGCGGCATCAATCAAATCTGGACTTAGCTCAACAACTTTAGTCAAAAAACCAGCTTTAGTTATTCTAAATTGATAGGCTATATCTGAAGAAGTTTTAGACAAGCCAACCAAGTACTCTCCTTTCCAATCTGTTTTTCCAGAGTTTATCAGTTCAAATGAATTGGAAAAAGTACTACCAGAAACGCTCTTTACATAAAATGCTACATCAGCATCTACGATTGCATTATCATTAACAAAAGATGAAAGACTTAAACGAAGCTCTGTTTCTTTTTGTTTCTTACAAGCTGTAAAGGATAAAAAAGATAAAAAACACAATGAAAACCAAAGTCTCATTTTCTTATTTTAACTTGGAAATATCTATCGAAAAGATATCTGCTCCTCCTTTAGAGTCTTTTTTATAGTATGCACTTACATAAGCTGTCTTACCATCAGGGCTTACAGATATTGTTTTCTCTTCTTTAACTGTATTTATTGGATATCCCATATTCATTGGTGCACTCCAAACTCCTTGCTCATCCATCTCAGACATGTAAATATCATAAGATCCTAAACTGTTTTCAAATCCATTTGAAGAATAAAACAAACGCTTACCATCTAAAGAAATAAACACACATTTTTCATCTCCTGTTGTATTGATACTTGCCCCCAAGTTTCTTGGTTCAGTCCACGAACCTCCCTCTTTTTTTACGACATAGATATCAGCTCTCCCCTCACCTCCAGGTCTTTCAGAAACAAAATAGATCGCTTTTCCATCTCCCGTCATACTAGCTGAAGATTCGAAATAACTAGAATTTATCTTTTTACTGATCTTTTTATCTTCTTTTTCTAGTAAAGGTTTAGGTTCACCCCATTTTCCAGACTTACTCTGTTTAGCAATATAAATATCCCCACTTCCTGTTACATTGGTGATATTTCTATAAACCAACATCTTTCCATCAGGAGTAAAACCAAGAGCTCCATCATGAAACTCTGTATTCACTCTACCATTTACAGACTTTCCTTTTGTCCATTCTCCTGTAACAGTATCTAATGTTGAAATGTAAATATCTGTATAATATAAATAATCAAAATTTCGATCTAAATTCCCCCCTTTAGTATCTGATCTTCTTGAAGTAAACACTAATGTTTTACCATCTTGGGAGATACATGGCGCAAATTCAGGAGCAAAGGTATTGATCTTGTCTCCTAAATTCGTAATTGTAACATCTTTAGGAGCTTGCATTTGCTTTTTAGCATAATTACATTGAGCCACAAATAAATCAACGTCAGAATCTTGAATCTTACGCTCATTTCCATTAAGTGTTAACTTATAGGCTTCGAAATTAGCTATTGCTTCATCTAAATTCCCTAAACGATGTTCGATTTTCCCTTTCAACAACAACACATCTCTATCAACTTCCTTATTAAGACTATAAGACTTATCTAAATACTCTTTAGACAAATCGTATTTATTCAAGGCATATTGACATTGAGCAATACCATAATTTGCTTTTGCATTGTTTTCATCAATTGACAATATTTCTCTAAACAAATTTAATGCTCCTCTGTAATTATGCTCATAAAACTTACGCGTTCCCTCGGCTACTTTAAAATCAATTTTAGCGCGCTGAATGATGTTCTTATTAGTATCTGTTAAGGCGATATAACCATTGGCAATCGCTAAATTTCCAGATATAAAAACAAGTATAAAAAGTATATATTTTATCATAACTTAGAATAAAAATTATCCGTTAAAATAAACAAATATATTGATTTCTTGAAAAAAGCTAACTTTACCTTTACAATTGTTTATAACTCATCTGTTTTTTTAACATCATCGTGATTTTCAAGCTCTTTTGCTGTAGTATTCTGGCTTAAATCTACAATTTCATGAACCCCTAAAGTAGCAGCGACTATTGTAACAATAGGTATAATCGACATGATAATTGATGATACAATTACAATAACCAGAAATGCATTTGTTGAGAAATCATCTTTTGCTCCTACAAAATACTTATTGGTATAATGAAACAAAATAGTAAAGACTGATCCTAAAGCAAAAGCAAATCCACGATGTTTTTTAACAAAGCTGACACTTTCTGAAATGGTCAATCGCCTCCTCTCATTCATGTAATCAATAAAACTAAAGCCATAATAATAAAAACCGATCAGCATCGCAACAGCTGTTTGAATATAACCTGTAATTACCGATGGTAGTTGAAATATCCACCCCAAAATCATAATCACCAGCCAAATAGAATAAACGATACCAAATTCCCAAATTAAATTTCTGATCGATAAATTAATGGTTCGCTTAACATCTTTTATTAACTGCTTTAAATTAAATTTATAAACATTACCCGTAATAATTCTTTCAACTCTTTCTGAAACAATAGATAAAATAGGAGATAAACAGATGATCAAAATATAACGCATAAACTTAAAGACCAAATAAGCCATAGCAGTATAAAAACCATACACAATGGCGCTCCAAATCTTTGACCAAAAGCCTGCTGATTCTGAGCTTTGAGCAGCTTCATTTTTCCATGACTCAAACGCAAATCCCAAATAATAAATTCCAACAAACAACAAAATGGGCAATAAAAAATACAAATAGAGCTTATGCTCTTTTATAAACTTCAAAGCGTTTAAATAGCTTCTATAGCCTAATAACAAATCCTTAAACATAGTTCGTAAAACTCTTTCCTAATATCGATATTAAAAACATAAAAAAATACAACTTAGAATTCACTAATCTTTAACAAGTTCTTTGTATTTTTGCGCTAAAATAATCAATTTCAATAGCAAAACAAAACCATGAACTTAAGCACATTAACAGCAATTAGCCCAATAGACGGTAGATATAGAAGAGTAACTTCAAACCTAGAAAACTATTTTTCTGAATTTGCTTTAATAAAATACAGGGTTTTTGTTGAAATTGAATACTTTATTGCATTATGTGAACTCCCTCTTCCTCAACTTAAGGATTTTGATTTGACTAAAACTCCAGCTTTGAGAGCTATCTACTCAGAATTTACTTTGGAAGATGCATTAAGAATAAAGGAGATTGAAAAAACAACCAACCATGACGTAAAAGCTGTAGAATATTTCATTAAAGAAAAATTTGATGCCTTAGGTCTTAAAGACAGCAAAGAGTTCATTCACTTTGGTCTTACCTCACAAGACATCAACAATACAGCGATTCCTAAGTCTTTGAAAGATGCGATTTTAGACAGCTATCTTCCTTTACTTGAACAATCAATTGAACTATTAACTGAAAAAGCTAATGAATGGAAAGAAATCCCTTTATTAGCAAGAACACATGGACAACCTGCTTCTCCAACCAAACTTGGTAAAGAGATTTATGTTTTTATAGAACGTTTAAACATTCAAAAACAACAATTACTTGCCATTCCTTTTTCTGCTAAATTTGGAGGTGCAACAGGAAACTTTAATGCTCACAATGTGGCTTACCCTGAGTTTAACTGGGTTGATTTCGCCAATGATTTAGTAAACAATAAGCTTGGCATTAACAGAAGCCAAACCACTACTCAAATAGAACATTACGACAATATTGCATCTTTATTTGATGCGCTTAAACGAATCAACACCATACTTATTGATCTAGATCGTGATATCTGGACTTATGTATCAATGGATTATTTTAAACAAAAAATAAAAAAAGGAGAAGTAGGTTCTTCTGCAATGCCGCATAAAGTAAACCCTATTGACTTTGAAAATTCTGAAGGTAATCTTGGTATTGCCAACGCTCTTTTTGAGCACCTTGCTGCAAAACTTCCTGTATCTAGACTTCAAAGGGACTTAACAGACAGTACCGTTTTAAGAAACATCGGAGTTCCTATCGCACATTCTATCCTTGCTCTTACTTCATTAAATAAAGGTTTAAATAAATTGTTGTTAAACGAAGGAAAAATAGCAGAAGATTTAGAAAATAACTGGGCAGTTGTTGCAGAAGCTATTCAAACAGTACTTAGAAGAGAAAACTATCCTAACCCTTATGAAGCTCTTAAAGCACTTACCAGAACAAATGCAAAAATTGATGCCAACTCCATTGCTACATTTGTTGATGGATTGGATGTTTCAGAAACGATTAAGGCTGAATTAAAATTAATCACGCCAAGTAATTATACAGGTGTTAATTTATTTTAACAGATAGAATTGCTTTTTAGGAAATTGTTTGTTTAGATTTAAGGTCTATGCACATATTCAAAACCTATTTTTACAGCTTTATTTTTAGCATTGTCTTTTTAGGATTCTCCGTCTACAGAACACTAGAAATCGTCCAACACAATGTCGACTATCAAGCTCACATGCAACAACATGTGGAAGTCTTAAAATTTGAAGACAGGCTTTTCAATGCTAAAGAATGGAGTCTGCTACTCATTGAAAAAGCATTCCACTTTGTTGACGACACTGAATGGAGCGCCAAAGAACAAGCTGCTGTTCATTTGCTTTTAGAAGCTGAAAATGACTATAATTTGATGCAAGAAAAGAGTACTGAAATTGGAGCCGCTGCTTTTGCGCTACTTCTATTCTTAGGATTAATTTACTTTAGAAAAAACCTTCAACAACAACTAATACTTCCTTTATTTGTTATCTGTACTGTATTTCTCTACCTGGGAATCACCACTCCTATGCTGTCTATTAGCGCGTCAAATAATGACTTGACAATTCCTATAGGATTAGATTTAAGCGCTTTAACTTCTCCAATTGAAAAGGGGTTAGAATACTTGGACGAATGGACAGGACTACACACTTCGGAATCAGTAATTCCAGATAAACTAGAAACAAACATCATTTTTGAAGGAAAGATGTACTACTACTACCAAAGTAAATCCATCGCTCAACTAATTACAATATTGTTTGATGACAAAAATTTTCTTGTTGGAATCTCAATCTTACTTTTCAGTATTATTTTACCAATTTTAAAGCTCTCCCTAACCCTCTTTTTAGCATTAAGTTCAAAGAGCTATCATACACTTTCTAAAATACTTTCTTACGTTGGAAAGTGGAGCATGGCAGATGTTTTTGTTGCAAGTTGCTTCTTGGCATACCTCTCTTTTTCTAATATGAATGTAGGCATTGATACAGAAAGTAAAACACTTGTTGGTCTTTACTTCTTTTTTAGCTATGTCGTATTATCTATAATAATGGGAATCCTTTCTTCTCCAAAATCAATCAAGAATTAATGGCATTAGCGCTCCATTTTTTATCATATATCTTTTACCCATAAAAGTAAAACATTCGTTTTCTTTTAATTTATATAGACTGTCTAGGTCCTCTTCAATAGTATGTACTGATCCTCCTGATTGATGTGCTAGTTTTAAATATTTTAGATTTACCACCCTTATCAAAAGGGACAAGTAAAGGATTACTTTACTGTGTTTCCATATTTTCTCCACTTATCTATCCCTAATGTCATATCTTCTGGTAATTCGGACTCAAACTGCATCCATTCTCCTGTTTTAGGATGCGTAAACCCAAGCGATTTCGCATGTAAAGCTTGGCGAGGCAACAAATCGAAACAATTTTCCACAAACTGCTTATATTTATTAAACATTGTACCTTTTAATATCCTATTCCCACCATATTCTTCATCGTTAAACAGCGTATGACCAATATGTTTCATATGAATTCTAATCTGGTGCGTTCTTCCTGTTTCTAAACGACACTCTATTAAACTCACATACCCAAATCGCTCCAAGACCTTATAATGAGTCACTGCATGTTTTCCGATTTCAGGATCTTCATACACCGCCATTATTTTTCTATTACTCAACGATCTTGCTAAATTACCTGTAACTGTTCCCTCTTCTTCTTCAAAGTCTCCCCACACCAACGCATGGTATCTTCTATGGGTTGTACGATCAAAAAACTGTTTAGCTAAATGTGTTAATGCATCTTCAGTCTTCGCTACCACCATAATACCAGAAGTATTTTTATCTAATCGGTGAACTAGGCCTGGTCGACCAAAATAATTATTAGGTAAAGATGGTAAATTATCAAAATGATACACTAAAGCATTTACTAGGGTCCCTGTATAATTTCCAAAACCTGGATGGACAACCATTCCTGCTTTTTTATTAATTACAATTAACTCATCATCTTCATAAACAATATCAAGCGGCAAATCTTCAGGGATTAATTCAATATTTCGAATGGGGTACGGTAATACTATTGATATTTCATCATTAGGCTTTACCTTATAGTTGGATTTAACAGCCAAATTATTAACTAAGATATTTCCGTTTTTAGCAGCAATCTGTAATTTATTCCTAGATGTATTAGGAATTCGATCCATCAAAAACTTGTCGATTCTTACAGGCTCTTGCCCTTTATCTGCTTGTACCTTATGATGCTCAAATAATTCTTCTGAAACACCATTTCCCTCTTTATTAATATCCTCTTGCATGACCTTGAATTCTAAAAACGCAAAAATAGAATTAAAACTAGTTAATTCTTAATAATATTAGAAGATTTATAGACTTTACCATCAACCAATAACGTAAGCACATAATTGCCTATAGCTAGATTTTCTAAGGAGAATACTAATTCATTAGTACCTGCCTTTCCATCTCTTTCCAATATTAAAGCAACTAAAGCTCCTTTGTCATCATATAAATATGCTTCTAAATGACTTTCTTTTTTTAATTCAAATTGTAGTGCTACCCAATCTGAAGATGGGTTAGGATACACAAGTAGCTCTTCATTATTATCGGCAAAGGGAATGATAATTTTAACTTCCTTTTGGCAACCTCTACTATCTGAAACTATTAACATAATCGAGTCCCCCACACATACTTTATCTTTAGATAGCTCTCCCTCTTCTCCATTCCACATTATAACATATGGGGCAAGACCTCCCTCAACAGATAAATCAATCACTTGTTCACAAAGCCCCTGATCTGAATTGATTTTATAGCTAACTTGTAAACTTGAAGTATCAGGACTCATGAGTTCAATTCCATAACCTGTATTCAGCTTATTTGATTTTGCAACATAGCCAAAAGCCAACACATGTCCTGGCTTATGATACATCCTCTGTAAACCATAATAATCCCCCCAACGTTCATAGGTACCACTCAACCTATTCACATAATTTTCTCCTTCTTTCAAGGTTATTACATCCGAATAGGTTAAATTATTATCACAATAGACAGCAGCCATTCCTGGAAAATCTGTAAATGAGGAATAATTAAAGCCTATAATCACCTCTTTGTCACAGGCTTCATTTCCACTAAAAGCAATATTGGGATAGCCATAATCCTTAATAGAATCACCTATAATACTCCCTGTCACTTGAGGGGACGTTGACAATGAAGAAACCACCCCATGGTACACACCGCAAAAGCCAGTTTCAGGATTTCGAGTATTTCCTACAAACTGAATTTCATCGTTGATCTTTATTGCTCCCAAGACTCTCGCATCATTGGTTTGCAGTCCACTTGTTACATCTGAAGTATCGGTATCTTGTTGTCTAGCATTAGGTGGCACTCCATAGCTTGTATTAGATTGATAAACATTGATATCTAAATAACTAGAATCCGAAGTACTTTCAAGCGCTAAAACAAAAATAGAATCATTCAACACATCAAAATTTCTATTGGACAGAAAATACATTTTATCTGCAATCCCTTCTGCCCCTTGAACAGCATGTAAATTTCGAATATACTGCCCCTCATACTTGATATCACTATACAAATTAGAAGTTAAACTATCAACTCCCTCATATCCTTGCGCAGTTGGTACTTCCCAAATAATTGAACCATCAAATCCAGTTTGCCAAGGTTCATCTGGAACAATCAAATTCCCTGTAAAATATAACTTATCTTTGGTAATTGCTATTGTTGGAAAATCTGTCCATCTATTGTTATCCAATGGATTCCCGGGTAGATCATAAACATTCCAAGGATCATTAGGATTATTTGTTGTAGAAAAGCATAAAATAATACGATTGGTTTCTGGATCTGAATTCTTCAACAAAGCCAATATAAATCGATCAGCTAAGGGGTCATATATCACTTTCGGGTCAAAATAATGCCCTCCAGTTACTCCGTTAGAAAATTGAGACAATGAAATTCTATAATTAGAAAAAATTGCTGTATCCGTATTCAAATCATAGGCATACACAAAAGAATTAATTGATGCCACAACTACCCCCTCATTTGAAACGGCAACAGTATTATCATTCGGAATTCCTCCATATAAATGATAAGCAACCCCGCTATTCGTATAACGAATTAAATCAAAATCTTGTCCAAAGCTTAACTGAGCACTGTTTTTATTGACAGCTTTTTTAACCACCGCTTTTTGCTTAAAATACGTTTTAGCATGCTCTTTTTGTCGTAATAAAAATGATCGATAACTAGCTCCATCAGGAGATGGCTCTTCTAAATTATATAAATTCACAAAGAAGTCTTGCTCGACGTTTTCTGGTTGAAAAACTGTTTTTTGCTCAGATTTTACAGTATATTTTACCTGGCACACACCGACCAATGTAATCAGTTGAGTAAGCACAATTAAGCTCCACTTATTCATATCAAAAAATATTTGAGTAAATATAAACAAAAAATGCCAATCATTAGATTGGCATTTAAGAAGCTATAAATGTAGCCTAAAACAGTTATCTTCTAATTAAAATTGTTCCGGTATATTGTTCTTTCTCCCCAGCTTCATTAATAAGGTTAACAATCCAAACATAATTCGTTTCAGGGCAGTCCATACCAGTTTTTTGATTCTTACCATCCCATGGTCTATCTAAACTTGTTGACTCAAAGACTATTCCCTCAGTTCGACTTCTAATCACCATTGTAAAATTACAATTCATAGATTTTAACGCTTCTGGGATGAACAAATCATTTAATCCATCTCCATCAGGAGTAAACGCATTAGGCGCTAATAAATTATAATCATCTTCTACAAAAACACTCTTTTCTACAATTGACTTACAGCCATGTTCATTCGCTACTTCTAACATCACTTTATAGTTCCCTCTTTTCTTGTAAACTGTTGAGGCTTCTAATTGATTTGACGTTTTTCCGTTACCAAAACTCCAAAAAACCTCACCGACTTCATCTCCTACAGCAGTATAGGAAATTGTGGTAATCCCTTTATTTATTTCTTTGTCAGCAACAATTTCCAAAGTTGGGTCATCATAGACCGTAACCAAAACTGATCCTGAAGATTTTTCCATAATCTTGTCGTCCAATGTAGACTGCACAATCAAATCAACCTTGAATTTACCTGATTGTGTATATTTGTGAGTAGGCTTAAGCTCTGAACTGTAAGTTCCATCTCCAAAGCTCCATAAATACTTTACATTCGGTTGCTCGTTGGCCTCAAAATCGACCATTAATCCTTTACAACCCGTTAAACCAGAAGTAACTTTGAAGTCTGCTATTGGCCTATCAATGATTACTTCATTAACTTGATTCAAGTCGTTCTTTTGAGTGTTTGAAGAAGAATATTCAGGTAATGAAGCATTCTGTGGTGGTTGGTGGTTATTATCCACTTCATTACCTGCTTTGTTCTTCTTACTTATGGTTTCACTTGCTATATTTTTATTCTCTTTTAATTCATTTTTTACAACTTCAGATGCTACCTCTTTAGTTGTTATTACAGAAGTACTTGATTTTTCTTCAACAGTAGACCCAGACACTTCTGTATTTTTTTCAACCAGTTCTACAAGCTTTCTATCCTCTTCAACAACATTATTTGAAGAAGGGTAAAAAGCGTATGTACTCAGTCCTAAAACAGCCACAGCAGCCCCACCTAAAAACCACTTACTTTTATAGAAAGGTTTTGGCGAGAGCGCATCCAATCGCTTTGACAAATCATTCCAATCAGAAGAGTTGTAAGCAACTTCTTCTGTAGAAAGCGTTTCTTTCACAAATTGTTCAAAGCTATCTAATTTGTTTGTTTCCATTTTTTAACTTCTTCATTAATAATTTCTTTACATTGGCTTTAGCTTTAGCTAAGTTCGATTTTGATGTACCAACACTTATTCCAAGTTCATCTGCAATCTCTTGATGAGAAAACCCTTCCATAATGTATAAACTAAAAACCATCTTATATGCAGGCGATAAACTTCCTATAGCCTCTTGGATATCTTTTGTACTGATTCCCTCATATTTAGTTGTTGGCTCTTCTTCATACCAATGTTCATTATCTTCTATTCTAGACTCATCCTCAATTAAAAATTCATTTTTGTGCTTTCTATAATGATCTATTGCCGTATTTACAATTAATCTTCTGACCCAGCCACCAAATGAACCATTAAAATCATATTTATCTATTTTTTCAAAAACCTTGATAAAACCATTTTGCAAGATATCTTTTGCTTCTTCAGAGTTTTTAGCATAACGCTTACAAACTGGTAACATCCTACCATAAAACATTTCATAAACCTTTTGCTGGCTCAGTCTATGTCTCTTTTTGCATCCTTCTATTATTTTCTCTAACTCTTCTTGCTCAAGTTTCATCTTAGTTGCTTTAATGACGAAGCTATCTTTAGGGGGTTGCTTGTTTTTATTAAAAAACTTGCCAAATATATATAAGTTATGTTAATTAACTCATTAATTGAACAATAAACCCTCTAACAACAAATAGTATATTGCTTAATTTATTTATACTTTAGACCAATAAACAAAACACTAACACGTTAAAGATTAAAACACTGACTATGAAAAACACCATATTGTATTCACTAATTTGCCTCCCTCTTTTGATTACGGGATGTAAAAAGAAAGGTTGTACTGACGCTGCTGCAACCAACTACGACAATGCAGCTCAAAAAGATGATAATTCTTGCGTATACCCTATCGAAGAAGCTGTTCCACAGCTTATCATCAAACTTCGATTTGATTCTACTCAGGCACGTTTAGACAACTTTGGACAACCTGCTACTATTCCCAATGGCAACTCCGCTCAATCACCGATATTCCATGGAATGAGCGCTCACTATATTGAATTAGCCCCCAATCAATATACTCAGCTAGGAGACGGAGATATCATCTATAAAGGAGAAGAAACAACAACTGGAGGAAGTAATGCTGTTGATTTTAGTAAAGCTATTACTAAAGGAAATAATGAAGTTTTCACTTCAATTCCATTAAGCGAAATCACACCTAATACTTATCAATGGTTGAGAGTCTCATTAACCTATCAAAATTACGACATTAAATACCGTTATAACAGTATGAACTTAACAGGAAGATTAGCTTCCTTTGTAGGCTTCAACACCTATATCAGTTCTTATACCATTGACAACCAAAATGTTGTTGTAAATGGCAATAAGCTTCAGGGGTATTGGGGATTTGAAAGTGTAGGACAAGTGCTAGAAGGGCAATCTCCTTCAACTACAGTTCCTAACCCTCTTTCTGCCACCTCTCCAGTACCACCAGGTTCCTGCGTGGTAACTGGTGATTTTGACATTCCTTTTACAATTACTGGAACTGAGACTGAAGACATTGAATTAATTATCTCTCTATCAACCAACAACAGTTTTGAGTGGAGTGATGTCAATGCTAATGGTGTTTATGAACCTGCTGCAGGAGATACGGTTGTAGATATGGGGTTAAGAGGACTTGAGCCGATCATCCAGTAAACACATTCACAGACAGATTAATAATGAAATAGATACCTATAATTAGGCAAAGATTTATTACCTTAGTGCCAGAAATTTTTAACCATAAAAAACAAAAAATATAATTATGAAAGTAACGGTTGTAGGTGCTGGAGCTGTAGGTGCTAGTTGCGCAGAGTATATCGCGATGAAAAATTTTGCTTCTGAGGTAGTTATCCTTGATATTAAAGAGGGATTTGCTGAGGGGAAAGCTATGGACTTAATGCAAACAGCTTCTTTAAACGGGTTTGACACTAAAATTATTGGAAGTACAAACGATTATTCTAAAACTGCTGGAAGTGATGTTTGTGTAATTACATCTGGTATTCCTAGAAAACCAGGAATGACAAGAGAAGAATTAATCGGAATCAATGCAGGTATTGTAAAATCTGTTTCTGCAAGTTTAATCGAACATTCTCCTAATACAATTATCATTGTTGTTTCTAATCCTATGGACACAATGACCTACTTAGTTCATAAAACAACGGATTTACCTAAGAACAAAATTATTGGAATGGGTGGAGCTTTAGATAGTGCACGTTTTAAATATCGTTTAGCAGAAGCTTTAGAATGTCCTATTTCTGATGTTGACGGAATGGTTATAGGTGGACACTCTGATAAAGGTATGGTTCCATTAACTGCTAAAGCTACTAGAAATGGTGTTTCAGTTTCTGAATTCTTAACCAACGAGCGTTTAGAGCAAGTTGCAGCAGATACTAAAGTTGGAGGTGCTACATTAACAGGTTTATTAGGAACTTCTGCTTGGTATGCTCCTGGAGCAGCTGTATCTGAATTAGTTAAAGCAATTGCACTAGACTCTAAAAAGATGTTCCCTTGTTCTACGTTATTAGAAGGAGAATACGGATTAAATGACTTATGTATTGGTGTTCCTGTATTATTAGGAAAGAACGGTATTGAGAAAGTTGTTTCTATCGAACTTTCAGATGCTGAAAAAGCTAAAATGCAAGAAAGTGCCGAAGGTGTGAAGAAAACAAATGGTTTATTAGAATTATAAAATTCAATAAATTTATTATACTTTTGGAAGGAGGATGCTTATGTATCCTCCTTTTTTATTGAAAAAATCCCCCACCATGAAAGAAGACTATCTCCACTACATTTGGAAATTCCAAAAGTTTAACCCCAGCTATTTAAAAACATCAGAGAATGAAACCATCATTATCAAAAAAACAGGATATCATAATGCAAATGCAGGACCTGATTTTTTAGAAAGCAACCTCATTATTGGAGATACTGAATGGTTTGGAAATATAGAAATCCATGTAAAAGCTTCTGATTGGAATAAACATCAACATCAAAACGACAAAGCTTATAACAATGTTATTCTCCATGTGGTTTTTGAAAATGATTTATTAATCAAAAATGAAAATGGAGAAAAGATCCCAACCCTAATCCTAAACTCGATACTTGACCCCAAACATTTTCTCCAATATAAACACTTTATTAATAACGGCTTATCCATTCCATGCCAACGACAAATCAACACCATAGATCCGTTCATAACTAATAGCTGGCTTGAGCGTCTTGCGATAAATAGACTGGCTCAAAAAACGCATTTGATACGAAAAAAACTAAATCAATATAAAGGTGATTGGAACCAAACCTTAATTCATTTTTTAATGCGTTATTTTGGGATGAAAGTAAATGGAGATGCCATGGCTGATTTGTCTACCAAAACTCCTTTATTATACATCAACAAAGAACGATACAACCTACTAAACCTTGAAGCGCTATTATTTGGACAAGCAGGTATGCTAAATACTTCTGAGATCAAAGCCCCTTACTTTCTTTCACTAAGAAAAGAATACCTTTTTATTAAACAAAAATATCAACTTAATTCAATGAAACTTACCAATTGGAAGTATTCAAAACTTAGGCCACCCAACTTTCCTACAATCAGAATTGCACAATTAGCACAATTACTATACTTAAACCATGAACTATTTGAACACATCAGAGCATTTGCTAGTGTAGAGACCTACACTAAACTCTTAAAAGTGACACCAAGTAGCTTTTGGTCTACGCATTATACATTTAAGAAAGAAAGTAAAACAACCAAAAGTACGGTGGGTAAAATGTTTATACACCATCTTATTATCAACGTTATAAGCCCCATTAGTTTTACCTATGGAAAATCTATTAATGATGAGCGGTACTGTAACTATGCTACAGAATTAACTACCAATCTACCAGCAGAAAGCAACGCTATTATCCAAAACTGGGAAAACATTGGCCTTTTGGCTAAATCTGCAATGCAATCACAAAGTTTAATTGAACTATATGCTAACTACTGTCAGCGTAAAGAATGTTTAAACTGTGCAATAGGAATTCAAATTTTAAGATAAGACTCGTTTTCAACAACGACTTATTCCTTATGCATCATAGATTGAGCGCTTATATCTTTTTTCAAAACCAGCAATCCCTTGTAGTCCACCTGTATGCACAACTACAATTTTTGATTGTTTCGGGAAATAATCTTTTTGGACAAGATCCATTAAGGCATAGAACAGCTTACCTGTATATACTGGGTCAGTTTTTATTGCTGTCTGCTTATAAAAATCTTGCATAAACGTTATCAACTCAGGTTGATACTTAGCATAACCTCCAAAATGGTAATCTGTATGCAACTCTATTCTATGAGTATGAGCGACATCTTCTCCCATTAGTTTATAAAAACTGTTTACTTCTTCCTCTATAAAACTTCCTCCTTTTAATACGGGAATACCTATAGCTTTTTGATAAGGAGATAATGCTAAACTGATTCCTGCTAAAGTTGCTCCAGTCCCACAGTCGGTTAGAATCACATCAAAATCCAATGTTATCTCATCAACAATATCTTTACAACCTAAAACACCTTCAATATTTCCTCCTCCCTCTGGAATAATATAAGCACCATTAAACTGCTCTTTTATACGCTTTATAAATGACTCTGAATGTTTTTCCCTATAAGCTGTTCTAGAAATATAATGCAGTTGCATTCCCAGCTCTTTTGCTCTAGATAGTGTAGGGTTTAATACCTGCTGTTCCTCACCTCTTATCACTCCAAAAGTCGGTATTCCAAAATCAAAACCTACCTTAGCTGTAGCTAAAATATGATTAGAATATGCTCCTCCAAACGTTAAAATTGAACGATAATTCCCTTCTTTAAAAGCTTGGATATTGTATTTCAATTTACGCCATTTATTCCCCGAAACCTCATCATGAATTAAGTCATCTCTTTTCACCCAAACCTCAATACCTTTCTTCTCAAACAAAGGATGTCGTAATGGATGTAGAGGAGAGGGGATTTTCATTCTTTTTGTATAGAGAACCAGGCTTTATTTTATCAACTGAATAGCCCCCTCATACGTTTGGGTGGAATCGTTAACATAATCCACTTCAATAACATAATAATAAGTTCCTGAATTATGATTTCCACCATCCCATGTCGCACTTAATCCATTTAACTCTGTTACTTTTCTTCCCCATCTATTAAAGATTGCGCCTCTCAAATCTTTTCCATTAATTGTTGCGATTTTGAAGACCTCGTTTACACCATCTCCATTTGGAGTGAAGACATTAGGTATAACCGCTGCTGTTGGCAACTCTCCATTGACGATAATAGTTTGAGTAGCCATAGCAGTACACCCTTGCTCTGTAACAGTTAATAACACATTATATTCTCCTGGAAGTAAAAATGTTTCTGTTGGGTTCTCAAGAGAACTATTATTTCCATTATCAAAATCCCATGTATAAGCAACACCTTGGCTATTGGAAGTAAAAGCAACCTCAAAAGGAGAATCACCAATAGAATCTTGAACGAAGATGTCTGCTGAAACAGTAACGACATTATAATTATAATTGACTGTTTCTGTACCACAATAGTTTTGAATTGACACTGAAAAATTAGGCGTATTTCCAGTATATGTTTGTCCGTTACTCCCATCACTCCATGTATAAGTGCAACTTTCACAAACATGGCTAGTTAAATCTACGCTATGCACTTCATTACTATCACAACTATTCAATGGAGACGGCACACTAACTGGTTGAGGAGCGGCCATTTCATAAATAATTACTGTTGCTGAATCAGTACCACACCCTGAAGTTCCAACCACTGTATAATTTCCACCCGAAGTGATGGTTAAAGGGTTATTGGTTGAAACTCCTCCATTCCAAACATAAGAACTAGCCCCACTAGCAGTTAATACCACATTCTGACCTGTACATAAGGTATCATCTGAAACATTGATCGACACATTAGGAGTTCCATTGATATTGATTAACAAACTATCATAAATAGTATCATTACAACTCGAAACGACTCCTCCATAAATATAAAAGGCACTTGAAACGGAGTTACTAACGGTCATTGTCGTAGTTGTTGTTCCTTGACTCGAGAAAGTTCCCTCACTAGAATTCCAAACTATACTTTGGTAATCCCCCTCAACAGTTGCTGTTAAATCAATCGTCTCACCTCCGCAAACCGAATTAACATTACTTGAAATATCTATGGATAAAATTCCCGCTGGAACTTGGCAACCTAAGTTATCATAAGTAGGTGTTCCATCTGCTGAAAAAACGACGAATGCTCCATCTCTATCAGCAGAACTACCACCTGTTGTTCCATTCTGGTTCACCAATTGATCTCGCTCATAAGAAACCACATCAGAACAACCAGATGGGTTTGAAAAAGACATACTTAATGTTCTTGTTCCTCCTGATGAATTATAATTCGCAAAATGTCCTCCTGTTGCTGTCGAATTTTGAAAGATCACAACTAAAGTATCATTTAAATTCGCAAACGAATGTGCTGTTGGATCAAAATTATAACTGGTTATCAGTAACACTTCACTACCAGCAGGCAACACACCTCCTGTAGGCTCAATTAAATGACCACATCCTTGTATTGTTGAGTTAACAGTTGCAACTTGTTGAGCTGTTTGAGTATTTTGAATAATACCTCCATAAGAATTACTTGGCCAATTTACGGTTAAATCTGCCACATTTAAATCCTGGCTTCCTACTCTAAAAGTAACCATTTCATTTTGCCCCTCAGGGGTTCCACAAGCATCAACTAAAATCTTTTCTATTTCGAAACATGTTGCTTCTTGTACGCTAACATCCTCTATATAGTAATAAGCATGATCTCCACCAGTTTGTATATTAGAAGCAACACCAGTTGTACCAGAAGTTGTATTATTTGGATCATTAAAATTACCAATAATCATATACTGTTCCCCTCCACTAGCGACAAAAGATTGTCTGAACAAAACCCAATTTGAAGTATCATTCAAAGGCGTTCCACTAACTGAAACTTGAGGAACAAAACTTAAAGCTGTACTTTGTTGTAAATTAGTAAATGTATTAGAAAAATAGGCTCCTAACTCCTCCACATAATGTGTAGAAGCGTTTGATAAACTCCAATAAAACTCTACTTCATACTCTGTCCCAGCAACCAATGGAGCTGTTAATTGAACTTGCAAATATTCTCTATAATCATCTTCAAAAGCAGGTAAGGGAGGAAAGTTAATCACTTCATTACAAATAATCCCTCCATAAGCGTTACCAGATCTTGCTTGTTGATACCCCATGATATTAGATGGCACACTTAAAGATGGTAAAGGAAAACCTCCAGTGTTACATGAGTGAAAATAATCTGCAGATGAAGTATCAGGATTAGTCCAACCTGTCGCATTTGTTATTTGACCTGGACCAATAGGACAACCTGTAAACGTTTCAAAATCTGAATTGGGGACTAAATTTTGTCCAATAAATAGATTAGCAAATAGTAACACACTAACTATAGCAATAATTGACTTCATTCTTATTTTTATTTTGAGACTGCAAAAATACTGAAAAGGTTGCACAAAAAAAAAGCCCTCGCTAATAAGAGTGGCTTTTTATATTGTTATTTAATCTCTAGGTAATACTATCTTAAAATTAGCAGCTTCTTTTTGGTTAAAACTACACCTTGTTCATCTTTGAGCACACCAATGTAGTTCCCCTCAGCCAAAGTATTGACTTGAATTTGTTGACTAGCTCCTATAAATTGTGCATTATAAACCACTCTGCCATACATATCATATAATTCGATACTTCCATTAATCTCTTTATCTATTTCAAAAGTCACATGGCTTGAAGAAGGATTAGGATATACTCTTACATTTGATGCTTCTACTTTTTCATTCATTGACAAGAAAGAATCATAAGATGTTTTAAAAACTGGTCTCATCATTAAAGAACCAGAAAAACTTGTATTGGACCAGTTGGTTCCTAAATTGTAAAATATTTTAGCACTATTATCTATATTTTTATCAAACCCTATGTTTAAACGATCTGAAGAGGACTGTTTCCAACCAATGTAGTAAGTTCCTGAGACAACAACTCCCTCTGGCAAAATATATTCATAAAAACTATTATTCCCCCAATTATAATGCGGCCTGAATGTTACTGGTAAATTTTCATCATCTGTTGTATAAATCAACTCACCCGGCTGACCATTATTGTCGTCCCAAATCTGTAAAAAGAATAAACTATTACTCACATCATTAACTGATGAAACGAAATGCATATCGATTGATTTTAATGTATCCTGAATTCCATTGGGTAATGTAAACTTATAAGCCAATTCAGCCCCATTAGTAACCAATCCGAAAGCTGCTTCAGCAGAACCATCATCATAAGCATAATAATCATGAAAAATTTGATCCGTGACAATAGTATCATTATCCGTTAATCGTTCAGGAGTTGTATTGGTACTCAATGTATATTGAACATTAAAGATCAAACTCGTATCAGCATGTGCTAAAATTGTATCAAAATAAAATGTTGATGGTAAATCATAAGACATATCAAAATTACTAAAAGCTCCAACATTACCAGCTGTATTCACATAGGGAACATTATCAACGAGTGTTGATTCATACAGCAGATCCATACCACTTGGCTGAATAATTTTAGCTTGATTTAATGAATTAAACGTTTCTACTTCTACAGATGTTTTCAGCAGTCCATAAGGATCCGTTTCGTAGTGATACCAAGGCATGGAAGTGTAGTTTTTTAATAAGGACGGGGCAGGATATTGAAAAGCCCAATCATTCATTTTATTATCATCTATGGTTCTAAAGTCATCCAGAATAACATAATCAATATGCCAATGATCCAAACTTCCTGTTAATGTTCCGTAATTTTTAAAACGGAATTGAAACCCATTTTGTAGGTAAAAAGATTCAGTAATAGGAATCATCACAACCTCAAAATCATCTTGTGGAACTCCTGGGGATACCCAAACTGAAGTCCATGAAGCAAATACAGGTGACCAAAATTCCAACACTAAAGAATCCTCTTCTTCAGGAGCCTCTCCTAGCCCAGTCGTCTGAAATGCAAAACTTAAATAAATAGAATCAGCATCGGTATAATTTCCTCCACCAACTTTAGTCCCAAGCTGTATAGGTTTGGAAGTTAAATAATCTGCAATACCTTCCGCTGATGGTGATGACCAATCATAAGGATACCCATTGGCATTTAGTCCATCAAAGGTAGCAACGCCTATTGACAGTGGATTAATCGGATAAGTATTGTTTCTATAGACATAACTATCAATCCATATATCGAAAGAATCTTCTGGTAAAGGTGCTACAAAATAAACGGTTGACGAATCTTGAAATAAATCTGGAGCTTGCTCAACTAAAATTAGATCAGGAGCGCTTCCTGTCCATAAGGAGTCATAATAATTGTGTGCAGGCCAAACCTCTGTATTTTGAATCGTTATTTCATAATTATCAATATCGTACACATCTACAAATGTTGATGGAAAAGGTGTTTTCGAAACTAAAATAATGGAATCAAACCCAGAACCAGGAACAGTATCATAGGTATAGGTAAAGGTTGTATCAGTCATGTATGTTGTCCCCATTGGTTCCGCTACCCCACCAACATTCAATCTATACCAAGTAGTATCAGACACATGAGCATCAGCGGTATCTGCCGTATATTTTTTGAATTTATCTTTTGAAAAATCATCAATTAAAGGCAGTTTAATCGTATCTATAGCATAAATAAAGTCATTGTGAATTGCTCCTGTTTTCTCATCCAAAGGCTCTAATAGGGCGCTATTATATCTCAAGGGAGCTAATTCTTCCTGCGCTACAGCGAAAAGAATTATGAATATCAGGATTATACTACTTAATAATTTCATTAAAAATTAGTTTTAAACTATAGAAACGCTAAAGATCTATTTTTATTATTCTGTCTTGGTAGTATCTTGTGCTGGCACTCCTTTCTCTGCAATTAAATAGATGGTAGAACCTGTTTGAATCATACCTTGAACCAGATTTCTTGGATGAGGATTTTGAATCGACACCACAAAATTTAAAGAATCTTCTGCAGTAATATTGTCTCCATCATACTTCACTTCTACATTTAAACCAGCTAAAGAAAGAACTTGACTTGCATCAGCGACCGTTTTATTCACCACATTTGGTAAAGTAATTGGAACTCCCCCACCTCCATTACCATGGATCACTTCTATTCTTTCTCCTTTTAAAACTCGATCTCCTTTCTTTACTATTTTTCCATTATGACGCAATTCTAAGACATAGTCATCCTTACTTGCTTTTGGTGTAAAAAATGGTTTAAACCCTAGCATCTCCAGACGCACCTTAGCAATTTTCTTTGAAACTCTAAAATCTCCTGTTAAATCAGGAATTTCTTTATACTCACCAGATTGCTTAACAATAGTGACATATATTTTTCTATTGGGCTTTACAAAAGAAGAGTAACTCTCAGAATTAGGCAATGGATCTTGCCTCAACACTGTTCCTCTAGGGAAATCATCTGAATATACCGAGTCACTAATCACCACTTGAATCTGATTATCTTTTGCTAATTGTTCAATATCGTTCACACTTGTTCCTACAAAATTAGGTACGGGTAATTTAACACCATGATTCGTATATGAATCTAAATATTTCAATGTGAAATAGGGCACTAAAAACAATACTAAAAGCGCTAGCACCAAATTAATTAAAAACGTTTTACTAAATACAAAACGGAAAAAAGGCTTAATACTTTTTCTGAATAGTACAATCAAAAGCAACACAACTACAACTACACCTATCGATAAAAACTTTAACATTATAATTGATTAATTTTTCAAAATCTAAACGAACAAAGATATTTATTTTTAGCATTCTTATTCCCTATAGTATCTAAATCTTTTAAATAATTGTACAATTCTTAACACAGTTAACTGTTCATAAAATCAGTTCACCTTATGTAATTAAGTTTTCCCTGTTTTATATTTTTGGTTATTGCCAAAAATGACATTAAAATGAAAACAGTTGCGATTATTGAGGGAGGCCATAGTCACGAAGAGATCATATCGAGAAAAAGTGCCCAAACAATCTTTAAAAACATTGACCGTAAACATTTTTCACCAATCAGAGTTTCCATTGATGAAAAAGGATGGTTTGCTATTCTAGATCAAAAAGAATACCCCATCGATAAGAACGACTTTTCATTCACAGTTAATCATCAAAAGCAACATTTTGATTTTGCCTTCATTGTTATTCACGGAACACCAGGGGAAGATGGAAAACTTCAGGCTTATTTTGACTTACTGAATATTCCTTACAACACCTCATCGCAACTCATATCAACGCTAACATTTAACAAGTTTGTCTGCAATCAATTCTTACAAAACTTTGGAATAAATGTAGCTCAAGCTAAACTCGTGAGAAAAAATGAGAGTTACAACAAGACAGCAATCATTAATGATTTAGGACTTCCTTGCTTTGTAAAACCAGCTGACGGAGGTAGCAGTTTTGGGATTACCAAAGTAACAAAAGAGGATCAATTAGATGAGGCGATAAAAAAAGGGATGATTCATGGCACTCAAGTCATTATAGAGTCTTTCCTCTCAGGACGAGAAGTTACCAATGGAATTTTCCTATCTCAAAAAGGTTATCAAACACTACCTATTACAGAAATTGTAACGAATAATGATTTTTTTGATTTCGATGCCAAATACAAAGGTGAATCTCAGGAAATCACTCCTGCTCCAATATCAGAAGAGCTCACAAAAAAAATTAAGCAAACCACCAAAAAAGTAGCCGAAATACTGCACCT
This sequence comes from Flavobacteriales bacterium, assembly GCA_025210295.1. Lineage (NCBI taxonomy): Bacteria > Pseudomonadati > Bacteroidota > Flavobacteriia > Flavobacteriales > Flavobacteriales bacterium. The sequence continues at coordinate 48,572 of JAOASC010000046.1, forward strand.
TAAAGGTATTGCTCGAATTGATTATATTATTGTTAACGACTTACCTTTTTTGATTGAAGTCAATACTGTTCCTGGGATGGCAGCCGAAAGTTTAATCCCACAAATGGCAGCATTGGAGGACATCAAATTAAGTACTTTAATTACAGAAGTAATAACAGTAAATAGCAACCTGTAAACCAAGTACTCCAAAACAAGTTTATTTTTTTATGTACATTTGCGGCTTTTATTAAACCTAAATCAATTATTTTGAACGATTTAACGAAACGTATTATAACGGGAATTTTATTTGTTGTTGTTTTATTACTCGCAATAACTACCAATAAATACACCTTGGCAGGTTTATTCTACATTGTTTCTATGGCAGGCCTCTATGAGTTTTACATGTTAATGGAACAAGTTAGCTTTAAACCTAAAAAAAGTGCCGCTATGATAGTAGGCTCTATCATCTATGGGATCATTGTAATGTATAGTTTTGGGGAGTTTAACTTTGCCTATTTATTATTTATCTTTCCTTTATTAGTTACTTTAGTTGCTCTAGAATTATTTAGAAAAAGTAAAGATCCTGTTACTAACATCGCTTTTTCGGTGATGGGCATTTTATATGTAGTAATCCCACTAGCTATCCTTAATTTTTTTGCTTACGATCCGACTTACTACAATGAAATGGACATTAATACTAATAACTATTCAAGTTTGTTATTAGTCGGTTTCTTTGTTATTCAATGGGCTAATGACTCTGGTGCATATTTATTTGGCTCGTTATTGGGAAAATACAAATTATTTGAAAGAATTTCTCCCAACAAAACATGGGAAGGGTTTTATGGAGGTGCTATATTAGCAGTTATCACAGGTATTATCTTTGGACAATTCTTTGATGGCAAAACCATTCACTGGATTATTGTTGCTTTAATTATTGTAATATTTGGGACTTTAGGTGATTTAACAGAATCTCAAATCAAAAGAAGTTGTGGAGTTAAAGATTCAGGAAACTTATTACCAGGACATGGAGGAATTCTTGATCGATTTGATGGGGTGTTATTCTCTGCTCCCTTTGTATTGGCCTATTTACAGTTAGTTTATCTACAATTAATTAACAACTAAGAAACACTTTTGTAATAAATTAACAATAATATTTCCAACTTTTTATTATTTTCGCCGTATAAAGCGTATATTATTTACAAACAAAAATAACCACTATGAAAAAGTTCTTATTAGCATTTGGTATCATCCTAGCATTAGCATTTACAGTAACAGCTGCAACTTCAAACTTCAATCAATCGCATGAAACTGCTGTTTCTTCTGACCAAGATGGAGACGGAGATAAATGCAAGAAAAAAGATTGTAAAGGGAAAAAGGATTGTGCAAAAAAATGTAGCAAAGGAGATACAGCAGCGACAAAGTCTTGTTGTAGTAAAAGTGCTTCAAAAAAAGCATGCACTGGGAAAACTGAGTGTAAAAAAGGAGAATCTAAAAAAGCTTGCACTGGGAAAACAGAATGCAAAAAAGGTGACGCTAAAAAAGCATGTGCTCACAAAGAAGCGCACTAATATTAACGTTTTTTAAAACTTACTGAAAGCCAATCATCTAACATGATTGGCTTTTTTTATCTATTTTTATCGCGTGAAAAAAGGAGAAGACAAAAAAAAGCAAGAAAAATTCGACAAAGCCTACTTAAGAATGGCTAAAGAATGGTCTAAACTATCGCATTGTGAACGTAAACAGGTTGGAGCATTAATTGTTAGTGGAAGAAGAATTATTTCAGATGGTTTTAATGGTACGCCAACAGGGATGGATAATTGCTGTGAAGATGACGAGGGCTACACCAAATGGTCTGTATTACATGCTGAAGCAAATGCCATTTTAAAAGTAGCTTCAAGCACTAACAGCTGTGAAGGAGCTACACTATATGTTACTTTGTCACCATGTAAAGACTGCTCAAAACTAATTCACCAGTCAGGTATTAAACGTGTTGTGTTTATTGACAGATATAAAAATACAGAGGGGATAGAATTCTTAGAAAAAGTTGATGTAGAAGTTGTTCAAATTCAAAACCCTGTAGAAGACTAACCTATACCAAACGTACTATTTCATGAAGTCTTATTTAATTATCACACCTTTACTTATAGCACTTTGCTCTGCATTAGCTTACTATGTTGGCTCAGGAAAATTTATTTCTCAAAAAAAAGTCATCCAACAGGAAGAAGTTTCAAAATTAAACCATGTATTAGAACTTATTGAAAACAGATATGTTGACTCGGTAAAGAAAAATGAACTTATTGAATTAACAATAAAAAATATGCTTGCTGAACTAGATCCACATTCAGCATACATTTCAGCCGTCAATACTGAAGTTGAAAATGAAAGGTTACAAGGTCATTTTGGTGGTGTTGGAATTCGCTTTATTGTTCTACGCGACACCTTAATGGTTACTAACATTATCAAAGGAGGTCCATCAGATAAAGCAGGGCTATTGGCTTCTGACCGAATTATAGCCGTTGATGACTCTGTAATTGCTGGAGTTGGTTTGGCAATCGAAAATGTACATAAAAAACTCAAAGGTAAAAGCGGCACCCCAGTACACCTTACGATTCTTAGAGAAGGAACTGAAAAAGAGATTGATATTATCCGAGGTCAAATCCCTCTTCCTTCAATCAACGCTTCTTACCAAATTACAGATGACATTGGATATATTAAAATCGATAATTTTTCTAACAAAACAGGCGTAGAGTTTGCTCAAGCATTAGGAAAGTTAAAACGAAAAGGAATGACCAAATTAATCCTTGACCTTAGACATAATGGAGGCGGATACATGCATACGGCAGTAAATGTAGTTGATGAATTCTTACCAGATGGAAAACTCATTGTCTATACCCAAGGACTACACTTAGACAAAAACGAAACCTTTGCCAGTGCCTATGGAAATTTTGAAAACAATGCTGTAGTTGTTCTCATTAACAGCTCTTCTGCTTCTGCCAGTGAAATTGTAAGCGGAGCCTTACAAGACAACGATCGTGCAACAATTATTGGAAGACGTTCATTTGGAAAAGGTTTGGTTCAACAACCAATGATTTTAGAAGATGGCTCTGAGATGCGCTTAACTGTCTCTCGTTACTACACTCCTACAGGAAGATGTATTCAAAAAGCTTATGGAGATGGTATCGATTACCACTCTGATATTATGGAAAGGTATGAAAATGGAGAACTACAGGAATTGGATAGTTCTCACTTTGAAAACCTAGAACAATTTACGACCCCAAAAGGTAAAATTGTATATGGAGGAGGAGGAATTATGCCAGACATCTTTGTTCCTATTGACACCACTGGTTCTTCGCTTTATTTAACGAGCTTACTCTACTCTTCTGCATTCAGAAATTTCTGCTTCAATTACATTGATAAAAACAGAAAACAATTACGTTTTAACGACGTTGAAAACTTTAATAAGAACTTTAAAATAACAGAAGAGTTGTTAAATCAATTTACTGATTTTGCTGAAAAAGAATACGATATTCCAAAAATTATAACTGAATTTCAGCACTCTAAAGAACGGATAAAAATTAATTTAAAAGCTGAAATTGCAACTTATCTATTTGATGTAAGTACTCGTTCTTTAATCAACATCCCTTTTGACAAAGACATTCAAGAGGCTTTAAAACAACTTAAATAAAATCTTATTTTGAATACAGCACTATACATAGCTAAACGGTACATTTTTTCTAAAAAATCGCATAGTGCAATCAACATCATTTCCCTTATCTCTGTTTTGGGAATCTTTATCAGTACCACAGCAATGATTATTGTACTTAGTGCTTTCAATGGTATTGAGGGGCTTGTTGAAAACCTATTTAGCTCTTTTGACCCTGCCTTAAAGATCACTATTAAAGAGGGAAAAACCTTTGATGAAAATCAAATAAATATTAATCAACTTAACAAAATAGAAGGCATCTCTTCTGTTTCAAAAGTAATTGAAGAAATCACAATGCTTAAACATGGAGATCAATGGATCACTGCAACTATCAAAGGTGTTGACTCTATTTTTTTTGATGTTTGTAATATTTCTTCGGCTCTAATTGAGGGGGAGACCACTTTGAAAAGTAATGGTTTTGAAAACACCATTATTGGGTTAGGAATTCAAAATCAACTACAGGTTTCAAGTGACCCTCGCTACAGCAATACACTCACTGCTTATGGACTACTTCGAAACAAAAAACTATCGAAGAATAATCGAAAAGCTTTTAAGCCTTTAATGTTAAATGTAAGCGGTGTTTTTTCTATTAATCCTGAATTTGATAATCAATACATTATCACCTCACTTGACTTCACAAAAAAACTTTTAGAGTACGATCATTCTATTACCGCAGTCGAAATTGGACTCCATAAAGATGCCTCGTCAAAAGAAGTTAAAGAGCAAATCACTGCTACCTTAGACGATAACTTTGTGGTTAAAACTAGATATGAACAAAACGAACTCATTTTTAAAACCAATCAGACAGAAAAATGGATGGTCTTTTTAATTCTAGGATTCATTTTAATCCTCTCTACATTTAACATTATTGCTTCAATAAGCATGTTACTATTTGACAAACAAAAGGATATCAAGACCTTAATAAGCATGGGAGCAACCCAACGATTTATTCAACAAATTTTCTTTTTAGAAGGATTATTTATCAACTTTCTAGGTGGAATCTTAGGAATTATTGTTGGATTAGGCATTTGCTTTCTTCAAATTAAATTTCATTTGGTCAAACTTCAAAACTCAGTAATTGACTACTGGCCTGTTGAAATTGAAGCAAAGGATCTTCTACTTGTTTTCTCTACGATTATCATTATTGGTGTAGTTTCTTCCTATCTTCCGGTAAAATACTTAATCAGAAAACAGTTTAGTAAAAGCTTTTAAATAAAAAAAGTGGCGACATAAACCTGCAACCACTTTTTACTTATCAACCCTAACAATTAATCCATCATTTTCCCTTTTAGCATTTTGTTCCAATACAAATAAGGCAACCCGTATTTTTTCAAATACCACATACTCTTTTTCTCTTTAGATGTATCTACAAATTTGGTTAATACAGGATCACTCATTCTTACATTATTATAGCCAAATTCTGCCAACAACATTTTTCCGTATCCTGTAACTAAAGGACAAGAAGAATAACCTTTATATTTTTTATTCCCTAACCCTTTATTATCCATAAGGTGCAAGATATTTCCCACGACTACAGGAGCTTGTTTTCTCAATGCTGCCCCTGTTTTTGCAGTTGGAAGAGCCGCTGCATCTCCTACACCAAAAACATTCTTGTATTTTTTATGTTGCAAAGTATTAATATCAACATCTATCCACCCTGCTTCATTACTAAACGGCGATGCTTTAATAAAATCAGGAGCCGATTGTGGCGGTGCTAAATGTAACATATCAAAAGGAATAACCACATGCATATCACCTGTCACTTTTTCATCTATTTCAGGGTCCTCATTAACGACACATTGATTATCTCCTGTAGCTGCTAATTTAAAATGTGCTTCTTTTTTCTCCCCATCAATTTTTGTAATCGCATAATGAAATTTTGTAACAATTTGTTTCTTTTGAACAATTCTTTCTAACTCTTCTTTAAATGGATGCACTCCAAAAATAACACTCCCTGGTGAAGCAAAAATAACATTGGTCTGCTCCCTTACTTTTGACTTTACAAAGTGCTCCTCCGCTAAATACATGATCTTTTGCGGAGCTCCACCACATTTAATTGGCGTTGTTGGCTGTGTAAACAAAGCATTTCCTCCTTTAAAGTTTTTAAGTACTTCCCAAGTGTATTTAGGATCTACATAATTACTACAGACTCCATTTCTACCTATATTTTCTTTTAATCCCTCTATTCCATCTAAATCAATTTGAATACCTGGCGATAAGACCAAATAATCGTAAGTAACCTTTTCTCCACTACCTAAAGTAACTTCATTTTCTTCGGGGTTAAAAGTCACTGCTTTATCTTTAATCCAGTTCACTCCCTTGGGTATTACTGACGCTTCACTTCTTATTGTTTTATCGTAATCATAAGCATTTGCCCCCACTAAAGTCCAAGCAGGCTGGTAAACATGTTTTTCTGAAGGTTCAACTACTGCTACATCTACTGATGAACGCTCTTTTATCAATTTAGAAGCAGTCATTAATCCTCCTGACCCTCCTCCTATTATTAAAACTTGGTGATGTTTAGACATATTAAAATGTGTTTTTATGTTTTAGTTAGAACACCCAATTTATGGAAAGCAATAGAAGATCGCTGTTACAAAAGTTACACAAAAGGCTTTTTCCCTCTTAGATTTTGGATATATTGGTTACAGTACAAACCAATAGTCCTTCTTACTTTTGCTGAAGAACAATATGTAAACGAATGAAAAGAATAATTGTAATAGGAGGACTATCTGCTGGACCATCGGCGGCGGCCAAAGCAAGACGAGAGAATGAAGAAGCTGAGATTATTTTGTTTGAAAAAGGAGCAAACATTAGCTATGCAACATGTGGAATGCCATACGCACTTTCTGGAGTTATTGAAAACAGAGAAAAACTCATCGTTGTTAAACCAGACTTAATGAGAGAACGCTTTAACATCAATGTTAAATTAAATGAAGAAATTATCAAGGTAGATAGCAAAAATAAAGTTGTTTATAGTTCAAAGGGAGACTATGAGTACGACAGTTTAATTTTTGCTACTGGCGCACGTTCAATCGTTCCTCCGATAAAAGGAATTCAAGAGTCGGACAACTGGTCAACTTGTAGAACCATGGGAGATTTCGACAAAATATCGAAAGAAGCCTTACCTGAAGAAGCTCAACACATTACTGTTATTGGAGCTGGCTTAATTGGAGTTGAAGTTGCTGAAAACTTGATTGAAGCAGGAAAAAAAGTTACATTAATTGAAGGTGCTAACGAAATTTTACCAATGTGGGAAAATAAGTTTGGATACTTTGCTAAAAGTGCCCTTGAAGAGAAAGGTATTGAAGTCATTACCAATACACTTGTCAATACATTTGAAACCACTAATAACAAAATAAAAAGCATTAAGATTAGTGACACCAAACACATCAAAACAGATTATGTAATTATGAGTATAGGGATAAAACCTAACACAGAATTACTGATTAATGAAGGGGCTCAACATATTGCTAATGGAGCTTTAATTGTCAATGAAAGAATGGAAACCAGTCTCAAAGATATTTATGCTGCTGGCGATAACGTTTCCATAAAAAACTTACAAACCAATGAACATGACTACTTCCCTTTAGGAACGCATTCGAATAAAGGAGGAAGAACTGCCGGGGCCAATGCTTCAGGGCTTAATCTAAGTTTCAAAGGCGCTTACAAAACTGCTATCATAAAAGTGTTTGATTATACCTTAGCTAGAACAGGGATGAACTCCAGTGCTCTAACTAAAGCAGAGATTCCTTTTAAAACCGTTCTAACCATCACTGGATCTACACCGAGTTACTACCCAGGACAAACCGATTTGATTACGGAAATTTATTATCATGCAGATACTAACGAAATTTTAGGAGCTGAACTATTTGGTGAAATAGGAGTTGACAAAAGGATTGACGTATTGAGTACTGCTATATTTGCTAAACTAAAAGTCCATGACTTAGCTCAATTAGATTTAGCTTACGCCCCTCCTTTCTCTCCTGCAAAAGACCCGCTTGTTGTAAGTGGTTTTGTATCAGAAAATATCTCTTCTGATAATTGTAACCAAATTAGCGTAGCAACTTTCGACGATTACATCTCTAACAATAAAAGCGATTCCTACACTTTACTAGACGTTAGAAACGAGCATGAATTTCTTGATGGACATCTTCCAGAAGCGCTTAATATCTCACTTCCTAAATTGAGAGAAAATCTTGATATTTTGGACAAAACCAAACCAATTATTCTCTATTGCCAAAAAGGACTTAGAGGCTACATTGCTCGCCTCATCTTAAAACACAACGGATTCAATCAAGTTTCAAGTTTAGCAGGGGGATATAAATTATGGAAAATGTTAAACAAACCTGTTGTCATTCCAGAAAGTATTCACACTCCTAATTAACTAAAAAAGCACTTTAACAAGTGCTTTTTTTATTTCCATTCAAAAGTGTTAATCATATGTTCTATATCTTTCACTACATAATTTAGCACAGGTTGCAGTGAATCATAGTTAGGTACAGTTTCAAAATATAGAGACCCCGCAAAATAATGAGCTGTACTATCTGTTAAATAAAACAAATAGTTACACGCCACATCTCCTTTTATTTCAAAACTGGTTCCGTAAACTTTTCTTTCTTTATTCATTAAATTTATTTCCTCAATCCCATTAGACTTTATAGTATGCTCATAAGCTAACTTTCTTGAATACTCTGAGTATTGAAATAAATTAGAATCCAAAGCTGCATACGTACAATATAACGATGCTTTAAATTGAGGATAAACAATATTTTTAAAACAATTAGACTCTGGAGAATTGGGCTTATCAATAACCTTTGCTAAAGTAGAATACTCAAAAGTATAATTGCAGCTATCTTCAAACAACTGATACTGATGTTCTGGAAGCTCAATACGCAAATAACTTTTGGGTTTAGGAAATACCTCTGGTTCTCTACAGCTAGACAAAAAACCAACCACTATCAACACCATAAAATAAGCGATCTTATTCATCCTCTTTTGTTTGATCTATGATTATTTTAACTTGTTTTATTCTTCTTTTGTCAGCAGCCTCAATCACAAAGGTGTAATTTCTGAACTGAATACGCTCATTTTTTAACAAAATCTTCCCTGCCTGTTCAATACAAAATCCAGCGATTGTATCTGCTTCTCCCTTAGCGTTTTCAAACTCTTCCCCATCAATTGATAGCACTCTATACACATCCATTAAAGCTGTTTTCCCCTCAAAAACATATACATGCTCATCTAATTTAGAAAACACGACATCATCATCATCAAATTCATCAGTAATATCCCCTACAATTTCTTCTAGAATATCTTCCAATGTTACAATTCCCGAAGAGCCACCATATTCGTCTACAACAATAGCAATATGCCTTTTTTGCTCTTGGAAATCTCTCAGCAAATCATCCAACTTTTTATTTTCAGGAACAAATTTCGCCTCACGGACAAGCCTTTTCCAATCAAAAAATTCTTTTTCCTCTAGATAAGGCAATAAATCTTTAATATACAAGACGCCCTTTATCGTATCAAAAGTATCCTCGTAGACTGGTATTCTAGAATATTTAGCCTCTAACACAGAAGCGAGAACCTCCTTATAATTACTATCATACTCAATTGCCTTGACATCCATTCTTGGCGTCATAATCTGCTTAACATCAGTTTGCCCAAACTTAACAATCCCTTCTAAAATCTTTTTTTCTTCTTTATTATTTGAAATTCCTCCCGTTAAATCTAAAGCATATCCCAGATCATCAACTGAAATATTTTCTCGTTTCTTCTTAATTCTTTTATCAATGATTGATGTACTCGCAACCAACAAATTACTTAGCCCTCCAACCATACCTTGAATAACAACCAAAGGTGATGACATTATTTTAGCAAGTTTAAGCTTATAACGAGTTGCATAAACTTTTGGCATTACCTCTCCCAATAAAAGAATGATAAATGTTACTAAAATAACCTGAATTCCAAACTTGAGTTCTTTAGACAACGCCTCTTCATTGAGCACTTCATTCATGACATAAGTAGAAAACATCACAATGGCTACATTAATAAAATTGTTGGCTATTAAAATCGTCGCCAATAATTTTTTAGGCCGTTCCAAAAGGGATAGCACCCTTACTCCTCCCTTATCTTTTTCTGATTCTAAATCTGTTTTATCTTTTGATGAAATAGAAAAATAAGCAACTTCTGATCCTGATATTAATGCCGACATTACAATAAACACCAACATTAAAATTAGCACAACCAAAACCTCTCCTGTTATTGGATTAAAAATCGACAAGATAACATCAAAAGTGAACCTCTGGGCTACTTCCATTTTCAATTAATTAAAACGGTAAATCATCGTCTTCCTCTTCCAACTTCAAATCTGGTGCTTTAGGTGATGGTGATGACTGTTGAGGCATTTGCCCTCCTCCCATTTCACCAGAATTTCTATTCCCTAGCATTACCATATCATCAACAACAACTTCAGTGATGTACTTTGTTACACCTTGCTGATCTTGATACGATCGACTTCTCAATTTCCCTTCTAAATAAACCTTATCACCTTTTTTTAGGTACTTCTCTGCTACATCAGCAAGTCCTCTCCAAAGCACTACATTATGCCAGTCTGTATTGGTAATGGTTTCACCTGTATTTCTATCTCTATAACTTTCAGATGTTGCTATAGAAAAATTAGCCACAGCTGTTCCATTTTCTAAATGACGAACTTCAGGATCTCTTCCCAGATTACCTATTAGCATTACTTTGTTTAAACTTCTTGCCATATTTACTTATCTGTTTAAAAAGTCAAAGATAAAACATTATCTCTTACTAAAAAAACAAGGTTCAACATTATCACCTAACTATAGCCAACTACTTTTGACAATATAATTTTCTATCAGCTTAGGAATTGGTTTATTAGCTATATTTTCTTTATTGGTTAATCTCCAATTTTTATTTTCAGAAAAATGTTTTTGTTCCACTTCAAACTCCCAAAATTTGGCATAAATCTTTTGATGAGAAAGCACATGTTTAACGGGCAAGCTTATAGACAATAACCTTATCCCCTCCACCTCATTATTCCAATTCTCCATTTCTTTTGGAGTCTCTATCAAAGGAAACTGATACATATTCTCCCATATTCCTTTTCCTTTTCGTTGCTCTATATAGAAACGATCATCACTTTTAATCACTAAATAATTAAAATAGCGAGTTTGTTGTTTAATTTTCTTTGATTTTATAGGATAATCTAATGGACTATTATCAGCAAATGCTAGACAGCTGCTATTCACAGGACACTCGTTACAATTTGGTTTTTTGGGACTACAAACCATTGCTCCTAGCTCCATCACCCCTTGATTAAACAAACTTGGATCATTAGTCCCTAAAAGCTCTTGTGCCACTTTTTTAAACTCATGTTTTCCTTTCGTAGAATCAATAGGAGTATCAATCTTAAAATTACGAGACAAGACTCTATAGACATTTCCATCAACAACAGCTTCTGACTCCCCAAAACTAATTGAAGCTATCGCCGCTGCCGTATAATCCCCTACACCTTTTAGCATTTTAATTGTTTTATAGGTTGTCGGAAAGGCACCATTAAAATCATTGACTACTTGTTGAGCAGCAAAATGTAAATTTCTAGCTCTTGAATAATACCCCAACCCTTGCCAAAGATTGAGCACCTCTTCTTCTGATGCACTAGCCAGATCTTGAACTGTAGGAAAAGCTTCAACAAACGCTAAATAATATGACAACCCTTGATCTACCCTAGTTTGTTGTAACAAAACTTCAGACAACCAAATCTTGTAGGGATCATTTACTCCTCTCCAAGGCAAATCTCTTTTATAAACGCCATACCATTCAATTATTTTCTCACCAAAACTCATCTATTTTTTTGCTTTTATCACAACAAAAATACCTAATCCACACTATTTTTTACATGAATTAATAATAAAATATAAAATATTCTTTCATACTTATAAAAAGAATACTTATCTTCGCACCCCCAAAAAGATAAACTGAGTAAGGAAAGATTAAAATTTAGAATTAAATGACAAAAGCAGATATTGTAGCAAATATTGCGGAGAAGACAGGGGTTGAAAAAATTGCAGTTCAAGCAACTGTAGAGGCCTTTATGGGAGAGATCAAAGACGCTTTAGAAGGTGGAGACAACGTTTACTTAAGAGGTTTTGGTAGTTTTATCATTAAAGAACGTGCGGAAAAAACAGGAAGAAACATTTCTAAAAACACTACTATTATTATTCCAGCACACAACATTCCTTCTTTCAAACCAGCAAAAACCTTTGTTGAAGGAGTAAAGAACAAAGTAAAAGTAAGTTAATTAGAGTAATAATCATTATTAAAACTATATTGTTATGCCAAGTGGTAAAAAAAGAAAAAGACATAAGATAGCAACTCACAAACGTAAAAAACGTTTGAGAAAAAACCGTCACAAGAAGAAGAAATAATCTAATCTAAGATTAGGTTCGATCAGATATTTTAAATAGCAAGTTATTGTTTTTACAGTAGCTTGTTATTTTGTGCTTTATATTTTCTGAATAATAAAGTTAGATATATCTTTTCGAGATGTCATTTTTAATATTATAAAATAAACAAAACGCGTGAGTTTCGAATTAATCATTAATTCTAAACCTAACGAAGTCGACATTGCTTTATTGAAGGATAAAAAACTAATTGAACTTCATAAAGAAAAACACAATAAAGACTTTAGTGTAGGTGATATTTATCTTGGTAAAATCCGAAAGGTTGTACCGAGTTTAAATGCTGCGTTTGTTGATGTAGGGTATGAAAAAGATGCTTTTCTTCACTATTTAGATTTAGGTCCACAGTTTCTTTCAATGAAGAAATACTTTGACGGATCAATCAATGGTGCTCAAAAAACATCCAACTTATCCTACAATAAGATTTCAAAAGACATAGAAAAGGATGGTAAAATTGCAGACATCTTATCCGCTAACCAATTAATAACTGTACAAATAGCTAAAGAGCCCATTTCATCAAAAGGGCCTCGACTTAGTGCAGAAGTTACATTAGCAGGTAGGTACATTGTTTTAGTTCCATTTTCTGATAAGATATCAATTTCTCAAAAAATAAAAGATCCTGCTGAGAAAGAGCGTTTAAAACGTTTAATTTCTAGTATAAAACCTAAAAACTTTGGGGTAATTATACGAACTGTTGCTCAAAACAGAAAAGTAGCAGACCTAGATCAAGACATGAGTGACTTAATGTCTAAATGGGAATCTATGCATAAATCTTTGAGAAATGCTGTTCCTGTAAAAAGGATATTAGGTGAAATGAACAGAACATCAACTGTTCTGAGAGATATTTTAACTGAAGAATTTACCAGTATCAAAGTCAATGATGGAGCGCTTTTTGAAGAGATTAAGTCTTATGTTCAGACTATTGCCCCTAAAAAAGTAGGGATAGTAAAACATTATACAGGAAAGGTAAACATCTATGAACAACTAGGGATTACCAAACAAATTAAAGCTTCTTTTGGGAAAAAAGTGATGTTATCTTCTGGTGCCTATTTAATTATAGAGCATACTGAGGCGATGCATGTTATAGACGTCAACTCTGGTAATAGAAAAGCTTCTGTTCAGAATCAAGAGCAAAACGCTTTTGAAACCAATATAGAAGTTGCTCATGAGATTGCAAGAATATTGCGTTTAAGAGATATGGGAGGAATTGTAGCTATCGACTTCATCGATATGCACAAAAAAGAAAACAACCATAAGCTTTATGAGACGCTTAGAGAAGCAATGCGTTCTGACCGTGCTAAACACAACATTATTCCTCCTACTCGTTTTGGTGTAATAGAGTTAACTAGACAACGAGTAAGACCTGTAACTGACATTAAAACAGCAGAAACTTGCCCTACATGTAAAGGAACAGGAGAAGTTGAATCCTCTATTTTAATTATTGATGAAATCGAGAATAGCTTACGCTACCATCTTGAGGAATATAAAGGAAGTGATTTAACATTACAAGTACATCCTTTTATAGAGGCTTACCTTAAACGAGGCTTAAAAAGTATTCAACGTACTTGGTTTCTAAATCAGAAAAAATGGGTTCCTGTTAAAGGAGTTGCTGACTTCACTTTATTACAATATCAATTTGTAAATTCAAAAAATGAAGTCATAGAACTTTAAATTTCAATATTTTTGAGTTATAATAGAAACTTTGAAAATATGACTCAACTAATCATAGATATAGGCAATACAAGAATAAAGATGCTCTCTTATTCTAACGGAAGCTTTGGCTCGTTAAAGATATTTGAGGACGACAATTTATTTTCTACATACATTAAAGAACGTCAACTACAGCACAATACTAAAGTAATTGTTAGTTCTGTAAGGAATCCTAAAAACACTGCTTCGATTGTTTCTTTATTTTCATCAGTCCTTGTACTTGCTGAGACCACCAAAACTCCAATCACAAACCAATATAAAACTCCTGCTACCTTAGGACAGGATCGCTTAGCTAATGCAGTAGCAGCATACCACTTAAAGCCCAACCAAAACAACCTCATCATTGATATTGGCACATGTTTAAAGTTTGACTTTATCAATCGCAACAATGAATATCTTGGAGGCAGTATTTCATTGGGTTTTTCAATGCGATATAAATCCCTACATACTTTTACTGATAATTTACCGTTATTTGAAAACGAAATAACAAATCAACTGATAGGTAACGATACAAAGTCTTCGATGGTTTCTGGAACATACAAAGGAATGCTCTCCGAAATCAAGCAATTTATTCAAGACTATGAGTCTAAATATAAACAACTCAATATTTTTTTAACTGGAGGAGATTTATCTTATTTCAAAAACGAGGAATTATCACAAAAAAATAGCATATTTGCAGACCCATTACTAACGTTAAAAGGGCTGAAAGTAATTTTAGATTACAATGAATAAAATAAACAAATCAATTATCATAGCTTGTACTGCTTTTTTCAGCCTGATTGGTTATGGACAAAAATTAAACAACTCTCCTTACACAAGATACGGGTTGGGAGAACTTTCTGAACCAACAACAGCTACCTACTTTGGTATGAGTGGTGCAAATGTTGCTTTGGCTGAATTTAATCACCTCAACATCGCCAACCCAGCATCTTATAGTTCATTGATTAAGTATAAACCAATATTTGATGTGGGAATTTTTGGAAAAGTCCAAAACTTAAAAACTACCAATGACAACTCTACACAGAGTAATTTTGCATTAAGAAACTTTTCATTAGGGATGCCAATTGGTTCTAAAACAGGGGTCGCATTTGGATTAATGCCCTACTCTACTGTTGGTTATGATATTAATTCATATACACTAAATGAGGGAGACTCTGTTCGATACAATTATGAGGGAAATGGTGGTATTAATAAAGTATTTGTTGGAGTTGGAAGAACGCTTATTAATAAAGGTGATAGTTTAAAATTATCTATTGGTGCCAATGCTTCTTATTTATTTGGAACCATTGATCATTCACGTTCTGTTATTTTTGATAACACTACTTTTTATAACTCAAGAATCAATGACTTTAAAACCATCAATGGCGTAAACCTTGATTTTGGACTTCAATATAGCCAGCAAATCAATAAAGGTTTAACCCTTGCTTTCGGTATAGACTATACAATGAATAACCAATTAAATGTGAGTAAAGATTATTATGCCTATAATTATAAATACTCTACATTTAGTGTGATTGAAACAGAAAAAGATACTGTTGATTTTCAAGAAAACATCACTGGAAAAATAAACTTACCAACAGGTATTAAAGTTGGGATAGCCGCTACGTTCAACCAAAAATTAACGACGTCACTCCAATATGAGCAATCAAACTGGAATGACTATAGCGAACTATACGATGGGATAGAAAATACACCTTCTGAATTAAACAATTCGAGTAAATTATCCTTAGGAGTTGCCTATACTCCAACATTAATGAAAGATTGGAACAGCAAAAGTAGAAGCATCTTCCAAAAATCAACTTATCGCTTAGGTCTAAAAACTGTAAACACTAATATTGCAATCAATAGCACGGTTATTAAAGATTATGGCATAAGTTTTGGTATATCTACACCGTTACTAAGTTCGAGATCTTTTTCTTCAGTTGATTTAGGAATAGATTTAGGAAAATTAGGAACAACAGACAATAACTTAATAGAAGATAATTACTTTAGATTTTATTTAGGTTTTTCTTTAGCTCCATCAAACTACGATAGATGGTTTAGAAAACGTAAATATGATTAATAAAATTAAAGCTTAAACAAGATGAAAAATATAATTACATTACTAGGTATTTTAGTTGGAGGTCTTTCTTTTGGACAAGATTGTGCAAAACAAACTGAACCCAACTGGGGAGAAGATGAAAATGCTGGAAAAGCAGCTGTCTCATTATATTCTGAACCGTTTAAACAAAAGAACTATGCTGACGCTAAATTATTTTGGTGGGATGCACAAAAGAAAGCACCAAAGTATAAACCAATTTTATATTCTCATGGAATATACATCTATAAAGATGCGATCAAAAATGAGAAAGACAAAGTGAAAAAAGCTGCTTTGGCTGATACGGTTTTTATGATTTACGACTTATGGGTTGAAAACTTTGGAGATTGTAATAAAATACAACTAGACCGAGGAGCTGACTTAATGAAGTATAAAGGAAAAAAAGAATATGAAGCTGCTTATAATTCAATTAATAAGGGATTAGAAACTTGTGATGATAAAAAAGTAAAAACAAAATGGATCAATGCTTCTATTTTATCCGCTTTTTATATGGTTAAAAATGAAAAAGCTGAGTGTGATGTTTTATTAAACCAGTATGATAAACTGTCTAAGATCTGTGATGTTAACATCGCTCAATATGCTGATAATGAAAAGAAAAAAGGATATTACCAAAAAACACAAGCTTACTTAGACAAAAACGTTGCACCATGCGCTAGCTGTGATAAATTAGAAGAACTATTTAAACCAAAAGTAGAAGCAGCTCCTAATGACACCGCTTTAATAAAAAAAGCAGTTAAAATGTTAGACGGTAGAAAATGTAACTCGAGTGACTTCTACATTGAATTAGCGACTAAAATTCATACTTGGTCTCCATCGGCAGAATCGGCTATAAGCATTGGTAACTATTGGTATGCACAAAAAGATTATAAAAAAGCTGCTAGCTTTTATGAAGAAGGATTATCATTAACAGAAGATGCTACAGAAAAAGCTAAGCTATATGAAAGATTAGCTCAAATTGAACTTTCAAGAAGAAGTTATAAATCTGCAGCTTCATACGCTAGAAAGATGGAAGATAAATGCAAAGCAAATGGAATTATAGCTAGAGCTATTGCAATGTCTGCAAACTCTTGTGGAAATTCTAAAGTAGAAGTTAGCTATGTTTACTGTTTAGCTATTGACTATGCTAACAAGGCTAAAGGTTGTGTAAGTTCATCTACAATTTCAGCTTGGAAAAATAGACTAGCTAGTAAATCTGAATTATTCTTAGTTGAAATCACCCCAGGTCAAACGGTTAAAGTTCCATGTTGGGGAGAAAGCACCAAAGTTAGAGCTATTGACTAAGCATATCAAATGCAACTAAACAATCTTAATATTTTTAAAAGCATTCTTGTTGTGATGACAGGAATGCTTTTTTCTTGTAGTAACTCTTTGGAAGAAGTCAACGAGATGGTAGAAAACAATACCAACTTAGGTGAAATCTCTGAAAATGTTACCCTTTATTTTTCTGATAAAGGTGTCACTAAAATAAAGTTAGAAGCACCCATACTCAAAAAGATTTCGGTCTACAGTGATGAGCAAGAAGAAAACATTAATACAAATCTAATTTGCCCTAAAGGGATGCTTGTTACCTTTTATGATTCTGTTGGAACTGAAGAGTCTCAACTTTTTTCCAAGTATGGAAAATTACTTTCAGAGGACCAATATTTACTTGTTAGAGATAGTGTTGTTTTCACTAACCCTAAAAAAGAGAAATTAGAAACAGAGTTATTACATATCTTTTTCAATAAAGACAGTATCACCACAGATGAAGTTGTTAAAATAACAACCAAGGATGGTATTATTATGGGAGAAGGATTAACTTCGAATACCAGTTTTTCGAAATATCAACTACATAAAATAACAGATAGTCACTATAACTTTAAAGACCCTGAAAAATAAAGCGATGAAAATTCATATACTATTAGAGAAATTCTGGTTTGGAGTAGCCATTCTAACCACTTTATTAACCCTCTACCTTATTGTAAAAGATGGCTTTAATGGCGCTAAATTTTACATCTTAATAACTGGTCTTGTCTGGGGAATGTTTCTTGTGAGAAGAGGAATTAGAAAAAGAATGGATAAATTTGAAAACGAGCAAAAACAAGAAAACAAAAAATAATTATATTTGCCCTTATCATTATAAATTGAATTATGGACGAAGACTCCGTCATTTACTTAATATTAATTATCATTACCCTAGCATTTTCAGCTTTCTTTTCAGGAATGGAAATCGCTTTTATATCTGCTAACAGGCTTAAAATTGCTCTTGATGAAAACCAAGGTGGGATCCGTGCGAACATCTTAGCTAAATTTGCCAAACAACCCTCAAGATTTATTGGAACAATGTTGCTCGGTAACAATGTAGCAATTGTTGTTTATGGTATGCTAATGGCCATTGTATTAGATCCGGTGATTGCCCAATATACAGATAGTGCGGTGTTAATCCTCCTATTACAAACAATTATATCTACATTATTAGTGCTTGTTTTTGCTGAGTTTTTGCCCAAAGCTATTTTTAGGATAAATCCCAATAGAATCATATCTATATTCGCGATCCCCTTACAAATCATAAGTATCATTCTTTTACCTTTTACTTTTTTCACAGTAGGTTTAGCCAACCTCATTCTAAAAATATTTATTAAAGACATTGATGAAGATGTAGAAGTTATTGCTTTTGAAAAAACTGATTTAGATAGTTATTTAGAAGAAAGTTTAAACAAAACTGACGATCAAGAAGAGTTAGATCATGAAGTAAAAATATTTCACAATGCTTTAAACTTTTCTGAAGTTATAGCTAGAGATTGCATGATTCCTCGTAATGAAATTATAGCATTTGAACTAGAGGATGACCTTAATGAATTAAAAGAAAAGTTTATCGAAACTGGACTTTCTAAAATTTTAATTTATCGCGATACCATCGACAACATCATTGGATACATCCACTCTTATGAGATGTTTAAACACCCTGAAAATATTAAATCGGCTTTACTCCCTGTTAATATCGTTCCCGAATCTATTACTGCTAATAACATTCTTGAAGAATTAATACAAAAAAATAGAAGTATTGCCATCGTTATTGATGAATATGGTGGAACAGCTGGGATGATTACCATGGAGGATGTTATTGAGGAGATTTTTGGAGAAATTATAGATGAACATGATTTAGGAGACATCTCTCACCAACAATTAACCAAAAACAAATTTGAATTCTCAGGAAGAACAGAAATCGATTTCATCAACGACAACTACCCTCTTAACATACCAGAGAACGAAGAGTATGAAACGTTAGCGGGGTATATCATCAAACAAATAGAAGAAATCCCAGAACAAGGAGATGTGATAAAAGTAGATAATTATGAAATCACCATTCTAGAAGTTTCTCAAGCAAAAATAGAATATGTTTCTTTAGAAAAACTGGAAGATTCCTAAGCTATTATTTTTCCATCAACCAACAAGCGAACTTCTTCCCTCTTTTTTAGTACCCATCCCCCCTTGCATAGAAAAAAGATCAATTAACAGGATGGGCTAACAGAAAAAGAAATCAAGAGGAGTGAGAGGCTGTTGAGTCTATTTTTATATCTTTGAAGCACTAAATTAGCACACTACACAAGATTATGAAAATAAGAAGAAAAGAGGCGTTAGATTATCATAGTAATGGTAAAAAAGGAAAAATAGAGGTAACACCTACTAAACCGTACAGTACTCAAAGAGATTTATCATTAGCATATTCTCCAGGAGTAGCAGAACCGTGTATCGAAATTGAAAAAGACAGGAGTAAAGTTTATGATTATACAGCTAAAGGCAATTTAGTTGCAGTAATCTCGAACGGAACGGCTGTTTTAGGGTTAGGGAACATAGGACCTGAAGCCTCCAAACCAGTAATGGAAGGTAAAGGTCTTCTATTCAAAATATATGCCGATCTTGATGTTTTTGATATAGAAGTAGATGCCACTGACATTGATAAATTTGTAGATACAGTGAAAGCTATTTCACCAACTTTTGGGGGAATAAACTTAGAAGATATTAAAGCACCAGAAGCTTTTGAAATTGAAGAGCGTTTAAAGAAGGAATTGAATATTCCGATCATGCACGACGACCAACACGGTAC
The DNA here is from genome assembly GCA_025210295.1 of Flavobacteriales bacterium. NCBI lineage: Bacteria > Pseudomonadati > Bacteroidota > Flavobacteriia > Flavobacteriales > Flavobacteriales bacterium. The sequence goes on from JAOASC010000046.1 coordinate 68,641, forward strand.
AGCAATTATTTCTTCAGCGGCTTTATTAAATGCTTTAGAACTCTGCGGTAAAAACATAGCAGATATTCAAGTATTAGTTAGTGGAGCTGGAGCAGCAGCAATCTCATGTGCTAAGTTATACATCTCACTTGGAGTTAAGAAAGAAAACATTTTATTATTTGACTCCAAAGGTCCTATAACAACAAAGCGTAAGAATTTAGATCAACAAAAACAATACTTTGCAATAGATACAAGTATCGAAACACTTGAGGAGGCTTTTAAGCAAACTGATGTCTTTTTAGGATTATCCAAAGGAGATATTGTGAATAAAGAAATGATTGCTTCGATGCCTCCAAATCCAATTGTTTTTGCTTTAGCGAATCCAAATCCAGAAATTTCGTATAAAGATGCAACCAGTGTTCGTGAAGATATTATTATGGCTACTGGACGATCGGATAATCCTAACCAGGTGAATAATGTCCTTGGATTCCCTTATATTTTTAGAGGAGCTTTAGATGTTAGAGCTACAGGTATCAATGAAGAGATGAAATTAGCCGCTGTTAGAGCGATTGCCGACCTAGCTAAAGAACCTATTCCTGAAGAGGTTAATGAAGCTTATGACGAAAAGAACCTTTCTTTTGGAAAAGAGCATATTATACCTAAGCCTGTTGACCCTCGTTTAATCTATTGGGTTTCTCCTGCGGTTGCTCAAGCTGCAATGGATTCGGGGATTGCTCAAGCTCCAATAGAGGATATTGAAGCTTACAAAGAAAAATTAATGGTCAGATTAGGGCTCGATAACAAGCTGATTAAAAACATTACTGAACGTGCCAAAAGAAATCCTAAAAAGGTGGTTTTTGCTGAAGCTGATCATTACAAAATTTTAAAAGCTGCTCAAATAGCTAGAGATGAGGGCATAGCTTTACCTGTTTTATTAGGAAAACGAGAGCGTATTGAACAAATGATTGAAGAGTTTGGACTTGAGCTTTCAAATTGTGAAATTATTGACCCAAGAGAAGATGCTGAGTTAGAACGTAGAAATAGATATGCCGATCTTTTGTTTGAACATCGCCAAAGAAGAGGGATGACATTATACGAATGTCGTAAAGCAATGAAAGAAAGAAACTATTTTGGTTCTGCTATGGTCGAAATGGGAGAAGCAGATGCATTAATCTCAGGTTTAACAAGAAATTATCGAGATACTATCCGACCAGCATTGCAAGTCATTGGAGTTGATGAGGGCATCAACAAAATAGCAGGAATGTATATTTTAATGACCAAAAAAGGGCCTTACTTTTTTGCAGATACAACAGTAAACCCTAATCCTACAGCAGAAGAAATAGCAGACATTACATTGTTAACCGCTAAAATAGTAAGACGCTTTAAGGTTCAACCTAGAATAGCTATGCTTTCCTACTCCAACTTTGGCTCTTCGGAGGGAGAAGATTCTATAAAAATGAGAAATGCAACCAAGCTACTTCACGAGCGTCATCCTAACTTGATTGTAGATGGAGAAATACAAGCCAATTTTGCGCTTAATAAAGAGTTAATGAATGATTACTTTTCTTTTTCTCAACTAGCTAATAGAAGTACCAATACATTTATTTTCCCTAATCTATCGGCAGGAAACATTGCCTATAAGATGGTTCAAGAAATGGCCGAGGCCGAGGCAATAGGGCCTATCTTAATGGGAATGAAAAAACCTGTTCACGTACTGCAAATAGGTTCTTCTGTTAGAGAAATATTAAACATGGTTACTGTGGCAGTAGCAGATGTTCAAACTAGAAAATAAAAACTATGATTACACATATAGACGGTATATTAGAAGAAAAAAATCCTGCTTATGCAGTAATTGATGTTAATGGAGTAGGTTATTTCTTACACATTACCTTAACTACATTTTCGAATTTACCAGATAAAGGACGTGTTCGACTATTCACTCATTTGTCTATAAGAGAAGATGCTCATACTCTATTTGGATTTGGAACCAAAAAAGAACGAGAGATGTACCGTTTATTAATTAGTGTATCTGGAGTTGGTCCAAGTACTGCAAGAATGATACTATCATCTCTTACCTCTGATGAGGCAGCACAAGCTATACTTTCAGAAGATGTTAATGCATTTAAACGCGTAAAAGGAATAGGTGCTAAATCTGCTCAAAGAATCATTGTTGACTTAAAAGATAAAGTAGAAAAAACAGGGCTTGATATTGAAAATATTACTCCTCAAAACAATACTATTAAAATTGAGGCGTTATCTGCCCTAGTCGTTTTAGGAATTGATAAAAAGAAAGCTGAGACTAGTATTGATAAAATTTTAGCTAAAGCTGGAAGCGATATTACTGTAGAAGAAGTAATAAAATCAACTCTTAAAGGGATATAAAAACAAATAAAATAGTAGAATAGACAATTTATTTTATTTTTGCCGTTTATACTTTATAATTTTTAACATTTTTTGAGAGAATCCAATCACATATTATTGACCACAACCAACTGGATTGTAGTATTACTTTTGTGTATAACTGTTCAATCTGTTGTAGCTCAAGAAGATAGTACTAATCTTATTTACCCCATGCAAGATGGTTACGATCCTACTCAATCTGGTGGAAGTTTAATTGACTTCGACGATCCTCTTAACCTTAATTATGATGTACAATATGACCCAGTAACAGGTAAATATGTATTTACATCTAAAGTTGGGGAAGACATTAACTATCGTCCAACCAGTTCAATGACACTTGAGGAGTATCTACAATACCAAAACAATCAATCCATGGATAAATATTGGAAAGATCGTGTGGATGAACAGGTGCAAGAAGCTAGAGAACAGAATAGTGACAACAGTAATTTTAGACCTAAAATTAATGCGGGTAAAGGTGTTCGTAAAATCTTTGGAAGTGATTTTATTGAGATTAGACCACAAGGTAGTGCTGAGCTAAGTTTTGGATTGAATATCTCTAAAACCGAAAACCCTATTATTCCTGTAAAACAAAGAAGAATTACAACATTTGATTTTGATCAACAGATTCAAATGAATTTAACAGGAAAGATAGGAGACTTAATGCAAATTGGGTTTAACTATAATACAGAAGCAACCTTTGATTTTGATAATAAATTAAAATTAGACTACTCTGGAGAAGAAGATGATATTATCCAAAAAATTGAAGCTGGTAATGTTAGTATGCCACTAAATAGCTCTTTAATTACAGGATCACAAAGTTTATTTGGAATTAAAACGGAGTTAAAATTCGGTCGATTAACCACTACTACAGTATTGTCTCAGCAAAAAGGTGAAAAGAAAGAAATCGAAGTTGCTGGAGGAGCTCAAGTAAATGAATTTGAGCTATTCGCTGACAATTATGAAGAAAACAGACATTACTTTTTAAACTATCATTTTTATGATAATTATGATGCTTCTTTAACCACTCTCCCTGTAGTTACATCTGGAATACAAATCCAAAGAATGGAGGTTTGGATTACCAATAGAACAAATGACTACGATGAAACAAGAAATATCATCGCATTTACCGATTTAGGAGAAAGTAACCAAACGAATATGGAAAATCCTTCTTGGAATACCAATTCTCCATCAATACCAGACAATTCTCATAATGCACTATACAACAGTGTGAATTCTAACCAAGGAATAAGAGACTATGCTTCTGCTTCAAATATATTATCTGGGCCACAATACAATATGAGTCAAAGTGTAGAATATGAAAAGCTTCAAAATGCACGACTATTAACCTCTAACGAATATTCATACAATGCGCTACTGGGATTCATTTCCTTAAATCAGTCACTCAATAACGATGAAGTACTAGCCGTTGCTTATCAATATACCTATAATGGTAACACCTATCAAGTAGGAGAATTTTCAACAGATGGTATTGCTGGACAAGATGCTCTTTATCTAAAACTTCTAAAGTCGACAGTTAGGAACCCTAAAAAGAAACTATGGGACTTGATGATGAAAAATGTTTATTCATTAGGAGCCTATCAAGTGGATCAAGAAAATTTCAGACTGGATATCGTATACACTAACCCTAGTAATGGTATTGATATCAATTATATTCCTAAACAACAAGTAGAGACCAAGTTGTTAACTCAACTCATTCAATTGGATCGTTTGGATCAGCAACAACGTCCATACTCCGATGGTGTATTTGACTTTGTTCCTGTAAGTTCAAGTAATGGCGTAATCAGTAACGCAGGAACTATCAACCCTAGGAATGGTAGGGTTTATTTTACTACTGTAGAACCTTTTGGTAAGACTTTAGACACACAACTGGCAAATGCTGGAGTATCCCAAAATGTGAGGAACACCATTGTTTTTAGTCCGCTATATGACAGTACTGTAACAGCTGCTCGACAAATACCTGAACTTAACCGATTTAAAATAAAGGGAACTTATCAATCTTCTGTTAGTTCTGAGATTTCATTAAATGCCCTTAATATACCAGAAGGTTCTGTTGTTGTAACTGCAGGAGGTAGAGTTTTACAAGAAGGGACACACTATACTGTTGATTACAACCTTGGACGTGTCAAAATTCTTGATGATGGAATTTTAAGCTCTGGTACTCCAATAAAAATTGCTTTAGAAAGTAACTCTTTATTCAGTATTCAAACCAAATCATTGATAGGAACGCATTTTGACTATAGAATTAATAAGAATGCAAATATAGGTGCTACAGTCATGCACCTTACTGAAAAACCGCTAACCCAAAAAGTAAATATTGGAGATGAACCTATTTCTAATACCATGTTAGGGCTTGATGGAGGTTTTAAACGAGAAGCACCAATATTAACCAAACTAGTCGATAAAATCCCTTTGATTAATACAAAAGAAAAATCAAGCATCAGCTTTAGTGGAGAAGTTGCAGCTCTTATTCCTGGGCACAATAGAGCTATTGGAGACGAAGGGAACTCCTACATAGACGCCTTTGAGGGGAGTCAATCTGCAATTGATATTCGTTCATACAACACATGGGTTTTAGCTTCGACTCCGCAAGGACAACAAGATTTATTTCCAGAAGGTGAGGCCTATAATGACTTAATATACGGAAAAAATAGAGCTCGAATTGCTTGGCATGTCGTTGATCCTTTGTTTCTAAATAATAATAGTCAAACTCCCGATTATATTAAGGATAGTGATATCCAAAAAGACAACAGAACAAGACAAGTACTTGTAAGTGAGGTTTTTCCTAACCAACAGTTAGGAACAGGGCAGCTAACCAACATCCCAGTATTTGACTTAAATTACTACCCTTCAGAGCGTGGTCCATATAACTTTGATGCAACTCCAAACGCAATTTCTGCCGGGGCAAACCCTAGTACAGGGGGATTGAATGATCCAGCTTCTAGATGGGGAGGAATTATGCGTCCACTAACAACAAATGATTTTGAAGCAGCTAATGTAGAGTTTATTCAATTTTGGATGATGGATCCTTTTAGTAGTACAACTTCTAACAGTGAGGGTGAACCAGCGTCGAATGAAGATTCTCCTAATACTACAGGTGGAGATCTCTATTTTAACTTAGGTAATATTTCAGAAGATATCTTAAAAGATGGACAAAAATCTTTTGAAAATGGACTTCCAGCAGATGGTGTATATGATCCACAAACGCTCACCACTACAGAATGGGGAAGGATACCAACAACTCAAGTTATTGTGAATGCTTTCGATAACGACCCTAATAATCGTGTTAACCAAGATGTTGGATTAGATGGACTTATCGATGCAGAAGAAAGTAATTTCTTTTCAGATTTTATTAATGAAATTAGTGGAATTGTAACTAATCCAACAGCTTTACAAGAAATTTTAGATGATCCCTCTTCTGATGATTATAACTATTTCTTAGACGATGATTATGACGCGCAACAAGTAGATATTTTAGAACGTTATAAGAAGTTTAACAACCCTGAAGGTAATTCTCCATCTTCTGAAACGTCTGCAACTTTAAATGCTGATGGTTATCCAACTTCTGCCACTACCCTACCAAATGTTGAAGATATAAATAGGGACAATAACTTGAATGAAACAGAAAGCTATTTTCAATATAAAGTAAGTATGCGTCCCCAGGATATGGTTGTTGGAAAGAACTTTATTACAGATAGAATTTTAGCTACAGACAACAACAGTAACAAACAAGTTTATTGGTACCAATTTAGAATTCCAATTAGAGAGTACCAGAAAAAAGTAAACGATATTCAGGACTTTAGAGCAATTCGTTTTATGAGAATGTTTATGCATGGCTGGTCGCAAGAAGCTGTTTTACGTTTTGCACGATTAGACTTAATTAGAGGTCAGTGGCGAACTTATCAAGGGAATATGCTTTCTCCAGGAGAATATATCCAAGGAGAAGAATCGAACACTTCATTTGTTATTAATGCTGTAAACATTGAGCAAAATGGTAGTCGTGAGCCTATTCATTATGTTTTACCTGATGGAATTCAAAGACAAGTGAATTATCAAACAGCAAACTTAGCTCAATTGAACGAGCAATCTTTAGTTTTAGACGTTTGTGGTTTACAAGATGGTGATGCTAGGGCTGCATTTAAAAATGTTGGTTTTGATGTAAGAAATTATAATAAAATTGAAATGTTTGTTCATGGTGAAAAGAACAATGAATTCGATGATGTCAAAGATGGTGATGCTACAGTTTTTGTCCGGTTAGGGACGGATTTTGTAAATAATTACTATGAGTATGAAATGCCACTAAAATTAAGTCCATGGAATAATCATACTCCTGAATCTGTTTGGCCAACTGAGAACAACATGGTGATTAACTTGGCTAACATCAAACAAGTAAAAAAGAATAGAAATGCTGCTAATTTCTCTACCTTTACGCGTTATACGGAGCGTGACCCATCTGATAATACAAGAAATATTTCTGTAATAGGTAATCCTAATCTTCAAAACCTAAAAACCATTATGATTGGGGTTAGAAACCCTAAAAAAGATGACCCTACAAATTTAGGAACGAATGATGATGGGTTAGAAAAATGTATTGAAGTTTGGGTAAATGAATTAAGACTGACTGATTTTAACCAACAAGGAGGATGGGCTACTATTGGTAGGTTGAATGCGCAATTAGCTGACTTTGCTGATGTTTCCCTTTCAGGAAATTATTCTACTCCATACTTTGGAAGTATAGAACAACGTGTAGGAGAAAGGCAACAGGAATATGTTTATGGAGTTGATGCCTCTACCACTGTTCAGCTAGGTAAGTTTTTTGGAAACAAAACTGGTTTACAACTTCCAATGTATATGGGCTATTCCAACAATACCATCAAACCGCTGTACGATCCATTAAATCCAGATTTGAATTTTGAAAAAAATCCAGAAGAAACTGACGAAGAGTGGCAAGAACGCTTTAGAAATGGAAGTAATATCACTGAACGTAAATCTTTAAACTTCACCAATGTTCGTCTTGACCCTTCAGCCAAGAAAGAAAAAGATCCTAAAAAAGTGAAAAAACCTCGTTTTTATGATGTGAAAAACATTTCGGCATCTTATTCATACAATGAGATTACACACGTAGACATTAATACTCAATTAGATCGAAAAGTAAGTTATCTTGGAGGGCTGACTTATGGATTTAGTAATTCTCCTAAGCCTTGGGAACCATTTAAAAGGAATAAGCTTTTTAGAAAATCGAAATGGCTAAGACCCATTAAAGATTTCAACCTTTATTTTGCGCCTAAAAAGCTAGGATTTAGAACAACGATGGACCGTACTTACAATGAGTATGAAATTCGTAGTAATATTGAAGGTGGTTTAACTATTCCTAACTATACAAAAACCTTTAATTGGGATAGAAACTACGACTTTAAATATGATCTAACCAAAAGTTTAAAATTTGATTTTACAGCATCCAATAGAGCATTTATTAATGATCCCTATGGTAAAGTAGATTATGGAGCTTTTGGTTATAATAGAGAATCTGCTACCGATTCCGTTCAAACAAGTTTAAGAAATTTTGGAGAAACGATGAATTACGGTCATTCTATTAAAGTGTCTTATAAATGGCCTTTAAATAAATTCCCAATTACCGACTGGATTTCATTAAACACAAGATATTCGGCTGATTTTGATTGGACCCAAGCACCTCTAGCTTTTAGTGATGTTGGAAATGTTGTCCAAAACTCAAGGCAAATACAATGGAATGGGAAATTGAACATGACCAATTTGTACAATAAAGTTCCTTATTTCAAAAAAATCAATCAAAAGTCGAACAGAAGACGTCCTACTTCTAGAAGAAGTGTTGGCCAAAAGAAAAAAACAGAAGAGGACGATAAAGGCAAAAAGAAAGAGGATAAAGAACAAAATAAATTTAACATCTTAGAAGAAACTGCCAAAATTTTAATGTCGCTAAAGAATGTCTCAGGAACCTACGCAACTAATGATGGAATATTACTTCCTGGATTTGCTAATCGAACGGATATTTTAGGATTAGATGAAAATTTTCAAGGCCAATCTTGGGAATTTGTAACAGGAGGCTTCCAAGAGATGGATATTTTTGGGAGACCAACATCTTTTAATTATGCAGAAACAGCTTATACAAATGGTTGGTTAGTAGATACGACTAAGTTTGGATTAATTAACACTCAACACCTTGTAACCCATTCAGAGAAGTTAAATTTAAAAGCTACTTTAAAACCTATTAAAGGATTTAGAATTGATTTAACAGCCAATTACAATATTGCAACCAGAAATACTTCTAATCTTGGTGTTAATGGCAATGAATTTAGACATTTAAATCAACAGTTTAATGGTTCATATAGCCGTTCAATCATTACATGGAATACTGCATTTGTTAGAGACAAAGGAGACAATAGCGATGATTTACAAAATATAACCTTTGACAATTTAAGAGCGATCAGACCAGAAGTTTCTCACCTTATAGCAGGAACTAATGCACATTCAGACACAACTTCAGCTGAAAGCAGTTATGCAGGGGGGTACAATGGTGCTCAGCAAGATGTTGTCATTGGAGCGTTTTTAGCAGCTTATACTGGTCAAAATGTTAATGAAAAGAGTACCAATCCATTTAGAAAAATGCCATTGCCAAACTGGAGAATCTCGTATGATGGATTATCTAAGATTAAATGGGTTAAGAAGTATGTCAGAACACTATCTTTTACACATGCTTATCGTTCTAACTTTAATATGGGGAACTATACTACAAATTTAGGTTTTGAAAGTGATCAGCTTGGAGCAACAGAACTAGATATGGCTGGAAATTTCATCAGTGAAAAACAAATACTAAATGTTGCTATTACAGAACAATTCCAACCATTATTAGGAGCCAATTTAACCTTAAAAAATGGAGTAAAAGGAAAACTTGAAATAAAGAAAGATAGAAATATTGCATTGAGCTTATCCAACAATCAAATTACAGAAATTAAAGGAAGTGAATTGGTTATTGGTTCAGGATATATTTTTAAGAAATTACAATTGCCGTTTAAATTTAACGGAAAGAAAATTGACCCTAGTGACCTTAATTTAGATTTAAGTATTTCTATTAGGGATAATAAGACTATAACTCGTAAAATTATAGAGAATCAAAACCAAGCAACTGCTGGACAAAATATGATTTCGATCAAATTTAATGGACAATATAATCTTAGTAAAAACTTAATGATTAGAGCCTATTATGATCGAGTAGTAAATACCCCTGTAATTTCTACGTCATTCCCTACAGCAAATACAAAAGCTGGATTTGCATTAAGGTTTATGTTACAGTAATTATCCTTATTTCTTCCTAATTTATTCTTAATAATAGTATTTTTATCAAAAACTTAACAAGTTTTAGAATAAATTCTTTTATTTTTACTTATTAGATAGATTTTACCCCACAAGAGAACTAATACCTACGACTATGATAAAAAATATTACACTTATAATTGTCTCATTATTATTTTTAATCAGTGCTCAAACAAGTGCTCAAACAGTCTATAATAGTGCCAATACAGGAAACTGGAATGTCGCTGCTACATGGCAGATTACCACTTATATTTTTGTACCGACTCCTTTTCCACATTTCGTACCGGTTACTGCTCCAGCAACAACCCCTCCTACTGCTACAGATTATGTATCGATTAATGATGGGCACACGGTAACTGCAGCAGCCAATGCTAACGCAGCATCCGTAACGGTATATTCCACCTCTACACTTACACCAGCTAAACTTATTTTAAATTCAGGTGTAACGTTAACTACCGACAGTTTATATTTATATCCAACTGGTGATGGAAACTCTTCTCTTGATAATGATGGGACAATTAATACTTCTAAAGTTGAGCTTAACACTTCTAATGCTGCAGCATTAGCAACATTGACGAATAATGGAGCAATAACAACTACGCAATCTGTATTTAATGAAGCTACTGGTACAGCCAATTTAACCATTAATTCAGGGGGGACTTATACCACAAGTACATTCACCACAAATAATACAGCAGCTGCAAATACCATCATCGATCTATCATCAGGGACAGGGGTATTTGAAACTTCAAACTCTTTTTCGGGTAATGACCTTACGCTGACAGGAGGAAGTGCTGGTAGTGTTGTTAGGTTCGCTGGTACTGCTGCCATTACAATTCCTGCTGCTACGACAACTTTTGTTTTTGATAACATTGAAATTTCGAATACCACAGGTGCTTCCATCAATGCACAATTAACGGCTTCTAATTTCAATGGGAGTATTAGTACAATAGGAAGTGGAATTTTTAATTTGAACAACTTTGACATTGCTGTTCCTGGAGACATCAATAATGCAGGAACAATCAATGCGAATGCTAATATAGATTTAGCTGGAGATTTTATTTCAAGCGGTACATTTACTTCTTCTGGATCTAATATTAATTTAGAAGGTGATTGGAATAATACAGGAACATATACTCATCAAAGTGGAGATATTGTAACACTAGATGGAACTAGCGCTGGCGCTTCAATTATCGGTAACAACAATTTTTATGAATTAGTGATTAATAAATCAGGGCAGACTGTTAGTGTTCCTTCTGGTAACCAAGATATTACAAGTATATTAGATTTAGATGCTGGAACTTTTAACGTTTCTGCTGGAGCTAATGTAACCCTATTGAGTAGTGCTAGTGGTACTGCGCAATTAGATGTCATTGAAGCAGGTGCTACATATACTGGAGATCTAGTCGTACAACGTTTTTTAGCGATGGGCAATGATGGATGGAGAGAGCTTACCTCTCCTGTAACAAGTACAACTTTAGCTAACTGGCAAGACGATGGAGTCATTTTAACAGGTTTTACAGGAGCCGATTATGATGCTTCAAATTGGTATGGGTGGATTAACTCTTGGACCTATAGCGAACCAAGTGCTTCTGGAACAAAGGATAATGGTTGGACTGCTGCGACTAGCAATACCAATCCTACTGCTTTTACTAACGGTCATCGAATATATATCGGAACTGGAAACACGACTTTATCAGTGAAAGGAGCTCCTAATAATGGCTTTACATTGGCTAATGTAACCAATGGAGGAAGTGGTTCTGGAGATGATCAAAATGGTTGGAACCTTATTGGTAACCCCTACCCATGTACTATTGACTGGAATACACTAACACCTGTAAGTGTAGATGCTGCTTATTGGATTTGGAATGCAACTGCTGGAAATTATGGAGTCTATCAAACTGGAGCTGGATCAGGTACTAATGGAGTTGACAATCATATTGCACATAGTCAAGCGTTTTGGGTACATGCATCAGCAGCAAGTGGTTTCTTAATTTTTTCTGAAACGAGTAAAGTAAGAAATGATAAAGCATTTGTTAAAAGTAGTAACAATGATGAATTTGTAAGAATAAAGTTATCTGGAGCAGTTAACTCATACTCTGATGAAGCAATCCTTACGTTTAATCAAAATGCAACAGCACAATATGATGCTGGGATTGATCAAAATAAGTTATTTACCGAACTTACCCAGGCAGCGCCAAGTTTAGCTATCACTACAACGGACAACTATAATTTATCAATTGCTGGGGTTAATGAATTTATGAGCACAACAATTCCTCTGAAAGCTTATGCTGGTGACAGTGCTCATGGGAATTATACCATTGAATTTGATTTCCCGGAAAACACCTTAATCAACTCATGTGTAACCCTAGAAGACTTAGAAACAGGTATCATTACAGACTTGAAGACAACTCCAGCTTATAGTTTTGTTACAACTGCAAGTTCTCCACAAGATCGTTTCTTAATTCATATTACCTCGCCTTTTGAGTCTACTGTATTATCTCCTTCATGTGCTAACCTAACTGATGGTTCTATTGAAATAGAAGGAGCTAACGTTAACGGTAACACATTTACATTAGCTAACAGTTCTGGAGTGATTACCTCTGTTGTTGCTACTGGTAGTCAAATTTCTTTTGAAGATCTTCCTAGTGGAGATTATACGGTAACTTCATCTCAAAGCTCTGCATGTGGATATAATAGTTTAAATATCACGATTACTAATCCGCAGGAAGTTATTGCAAGTTTTGAACTTAATAGCGCTACTATTTATCTTGATGATAACGCCACAATTACTCCACAAAATAATTCTACAGGCGATAACTATTCTTGGGATTTTGGTGATGGGAATATTAGTTTTGATGAAAATCCATCGCATACTTATAGTGCACCGGGTACTTACACGATTACATTAACAGTTGAAAGCAATGGTTGTGAATCAACATTTACTTCGACTATAGAAGTTAAAGCTACAACATCAATAGAAGACTTAACAGCTAATAAGTTTGAAGTAATTAGTTTCGATAGCTATATCACTGTTAATTTTAAAGCGTTACTAACTAATGCTACTCTTTCGATTACTGACCTTAGTGGAAAACAAGTTTACAGTCAATCAATTAATGGCAATACAATTTCTATAAATACTGATCAATATGCTAATGGAAGCTATTTGATTAATGTATACAGCAATCAAGAAGTATATACTAAGAAAGTTATCATTCAATAAAAGATCATTCAACATGATTATCAAAAAGGGCATATTCATTATGCCCTTTTTTTGTATGGATAAAACTTTCCCCTCTTAATAGGTTGGTAAAACTTCTTGCACAAAACAGTCTATTTCTAAGGTAATAGCGTAATTCAATTTGAAGCCCCATATATTGTTACACCAGCTATTAAGCTTTCAAAGAAATACATCTTTGCTTTGATATTATGGTCGAAAGCACCTTGTTTAATCCCCTAAAAAGCACTACTGGAACCAACCAAGCAGACACCAAGAGATAAAAAGGAAAAGAAGAAAAATAATTTTCTAACTCTACTTGTTTTAGTGTTTTAGAAAATAACTCAAAATCTGGCGGAGAAATTCGGTTGATTAGAATAACCTCCAAAAGGATGAAAGTAACAGTAAGCTAATGACCATTCCGCTATAAAATATTTCATCAAAAAAAAACCTTTAGAATAAAGAATTCTAAAGGTTTATGATCATGCTATTTTTTAACGTATTATTTAATACCGTGCATTAACTTTTTAATCAATGGGTTAATCAGAAGTATTAACACACCTGCTACAGCAGGAACAATAGTAAAAATCAAAAAGAAAGTTGACAGTGAATAATTCTCTGTAATATTTTCTATTTGCCCTCCTAATACAGCTGCCAATTTATTTCCAATTGCGATTGCTAAGTACCACATACCAAACATAAATGCGATCATTCTTGCAGGAACAAGCTTTGATACGTATGATAACCCAACTGGAGATAGACAAAGCTCTCCTAGAGTATGGAACAAGTAAGCAAAAACGAGCCACCATAACGACACTTTAGTTCCAGCATCAACATTTGACCCCATTGACAACAATCCAAAGCCTACAGCCATAATAATTAATCCTACTGCATATTTTACAGGAGCAGAAGGGTTGTATTTAGATTCCCATATCTTTGAAATCATTGAGGCAAAGACAATGATAAAGAAAGAGTTTAAGATACTAAACCAAGAAGTTGTAATTTCAACCTCTCCTCCATCTTTTAATTCTAATACTTTTGCTTGTATTAATCCATTACTCACATTATTTTGTTCTGCATACTCTTTATTCTTCTTTACACGAATATCATCTGCATAACCAAAACTTGTCATTTTAGCATCTTTTGCTGCTAGGAAGATTTCTTGTCCAACAGTAAAGTCTTTTAGTTCACCAATAGAAACCGTATCAGATGAAATTGTTGCCCCCTCTGGAGCGGTTTGATCTATGGTTAATGGTTTAACTGTTTTTACCTCTTTCCCGTCTTTCTGTTCAACTAATTCGTAAATTGGATAAGTAACGTTATAAGATTTTGTATTCCAATCTCTATTTAACATCCATCCCGCTACAGCCCAAACTCCAGCAAAACAAATAATTAATACAATATTTGCCCCAGGTATCTTTTTTCCAGTTCTTTTAGCTAATAAAAACAACACATAAGATATAAACACTAACGGAACTATCGTTAACAACGCATTGATAATATTGAATGTCGTTGCTGCGTTTCCTGTTAAAACTCGTTGTACTGAATCACGTGCGAAAATCACCAGAGATGAGGCTCCTTGCTCAAAGGACATCCAGAAAAATATGGTGAAAAATGCAAAAATGACAAAAGCAATCATTCGATCACGTGTTACTTTAGCATAGCGTGAAATCCTCGAAAAAACAAGATATAAAAAGAGGGCCAAACCTATCAATACTACGAAATATTGACCTGCTAATTCACCGACTTTGAATGGAAACATATCAAATCCTCCGATTTTTGAAATAGGATCATTAAAAGCATATAACAGTCCTATGATTGTAACAATTACAATTAATACTGTATCTACCATTGTAAATGGATTTCTTTTGTCTTCACCTTCTAACTCAGCTGTATTTTGTTCTGCTTCAGCTGCCTTAATTGCGGTACGATCTGGAACTTCTCCAATTTTTCCGAACAAAGGTTTAGACAACCAGAATTGTAGTGTTCCTAATAACATAAACACTCCAGCTAAACCAAATCCATAACTCCAACCAACTTTCTCAGCGATATATCCACACAACATCATTCCAAAGAAAGCTCCTGCATTTACTCCCATATAAAAGATCGTATAAGCACCGTCCTTTTTCTCTGGTAAATCTTTATACATCTCGGAAATAATAGAAGTCATTGTTGGTTTAAAGAAACCTGTTCCAATGACTAGTAATCCTAAACCTACATATAGCGAGAGTTCTGTCTCAAAAGCCATGGAAGCATGCCCTAAGGTCATAATAATGGCTCCTACCACAACTGCCCATCTATATCCAATATATTTATCTGCTATGATTCCCCCTAAAATTGGTGTTAAATACAATAACATTGCATAAGTACCAAACAGTGCTGTTGCATTGTCTGCTGTCCACTCCCAACCAGGATTGTAACCAACTGCTGCAATCGTTAAGAAATTAATTAATAAAACCCTCATTCCATAGAATGAAAATCGCTCCCACATCTCAGTAAAAAATAGGACAAATAACCCTGCTGGATGCCCTAAAACTTGTGACTCAAAAAACTTAGAATTTTGTTGTTCTGCCATTATATAAATTAAGAAATATTTTTATTAAAATTAGTTACTCGATTCCATTACCTCATCATCTTCAGCACCATGAGTTAATCTTTTTAGAGGTTTTAACAATAAGATGACTAAAACTCCAAAAACAGCTGTTAAAATGAAAATAAAAAGGAAAATATCGTGTTCTTTTTTCGTCTGAATTTCGTCAATAATGAAATCAGCTTCATAATTTTTTCCATCTCCTTTATTTTCTTTTATTTTTTTCGCTTCAAAATCTTTTTCAAACGAAAACTTTGCATGATATGGAGCTGCACTTGTAGCATTTTCTGCAATTAAAATTGCTTTTATCTCAGCTTCACTTTCTGCTTCAGTAAAACCAATTGAATTCTTAATTGATTTTCCTGTTTCATAATCTAAAATATTCAATTCTTCATTCTCAACAAAAATATTTGCTTTGACTTGGAATGATTCATCATCAGCAATTTTTGAAACAATACTATCGTTGGTTGCCAACTCTCCAGCTTGATAAAAAATTTCTACAGGTTCACTTTGTGAAGCTTCACCAATTGTTCCTGCTAACTTATTCCCGAATCCAGTTGCTGCAAAATAAACTCCCATCATAATTGACGCGTATTTTACTGGCGCCAATTTGGTAATAAATGATAATGCTGTTGGTGAAGCGCATAACTCTCCAATTGTATGTAATAAGTAAGCAAAAGTTAACCACCAAAAAGAAGCGGTACCAAACTCAATTTTCCCAGCTTCATTAGATGCGAATACCATTAATAAGAAACCTAATCCCATGATGATTGTTCCCACAGCCATTTTTAGTAAAGTAGAAGTTTCCTTTCCTTTTAATTTTCTATTCGCCCAAAAACCAGCTACTGCTGTTCCAAAAATGACAATAAATGCTGCATTAAACGATTGAAACCATGTTGCTGGCATTTCCCATCCTAGAATAGAAGTATTAATTTTTTCATTGGCATAGATATTCAAAAGTCCACCAGCTTGTTCAAATGCTCCCCAAAATACAATGATGATTAAGAAAGAAAGAATCAAAACAATCATTCGGTCTTTTTCAACTTTAGTCAGTGGCTTTTTCATGACCTCTGAACTTTCTTCGGAAGCTCCTAAGAAATTTCCTACATGCTCTAAATATTTTTGTCCTCTAATGTAAACCAATAGCCCTAAAAGCATTCCGATACCTGCTAACCCAAATCCATAATGCCAGCCAATTTTTTCTCCAACATAACCTACGATAATAGCAGATAAAAACGCTCCAATATTAATTCCTATATAGAATATAGTAAAACCTTTATCTCTTCTAAGGTCTCCTTGTTTATACAATCCACCGACCATAGTAGAAATATTTGGTTTCAGCATCCCTACCCCAAAAATAATAAGTCCTAGCCCTGTAAAAAATGCCCATTCATACTCTACTGCCATGATTCCATGACCTAAACAGAGTATAATAGCTCCATACAATACTGATTTTTTTTGTCCTAAAAACTTATCGGCAATAATTCCTCCAGGAATAGACATCACATAAACCAACATCGTATACCAACCATAAAGAGCTAAGGCTTCTGCTTTGGTCCAACCTAAACCTCCATCTCCTAAACTCGTTGATATATACAATACCAATAAAGCTCTCATTCCGTAGTAACTAAAACGTTCCCACATTTCTGTAAAAAACAAAACATATAGTCCAACTGGGTGACCAAATATTTGCTTTTCTTGCATACCTCTCTCAGCTACCGTACTCATAATTTTATATTCTTGGATTTTTTTAAGTGTTCGAAAATAATATTTTTTTACGACACTTGATATTTATATTCTTATTTTATTGAACAGCTTTAATGTAAGCCATTTAACTGCTCTAAGTAATATTTATTGTTTTTATAATTCTAAAAATAATTAAGGGAATTTAATTCCTCTATAATTTCCTACTGCTACTTTGGGAATATTTGAACCATAATAACTATTAATTACACGAATAAATTCGTTAGCAACTACTGCATACCCTCTTGGGTTTGGATGAATTCCATCTAGAGAAAACGTTCCTCCCTCAATGTAAGAGATGTTCATATCAATTCCATCAAAAGTAAAGCCAGCAGATAAATTATTCATATAGTTATACATATCTACTACTGGATACCCATAACTACCAGCAATATTTCTGATACTAGTGTTTAATGTTATTGTGTGAGATTGAGCAATGATTACTTCTTCTTCATCTAATACATCATAATTTGAGAAAGGGACAGCTTGTGAGTGCCCATCTCCATCAGTTATACTCGCTGATGCATGTAATAGAATATAATCTTTATCGGTTGCTTCTCTAACAGTTCCATCGTTTTCGGTGATCCATACTTCGGTATAATTATAATCTGCTTTTAATTTCTCAACCGTAAAGGTT
This sequence comes from Flavobacteriales bacterium, assembly GCA_025210295.1. Classification (NCBI taxonomy): domain Bacteria; kingdom Pseudomonadati; phylum Bacteroidota; class Flavobacteriia; order Flavobacteriales; species Flavobacteriales bacterium. Next base: position 86,575 of record JAOASC010000046.1, read on the forward strand.
GTTACAAAAGGGATTGAAGTTACATTTGGCAATGTAGCACAAACACCATCTGCCCCCATTTGACTAAATGCACTGATAATGTCATTGTATTTAGACTCAAACTCTGCGGCATCAGATAAAGCATTTAAATCAACACTCAAACCTATAGTTGAATTTTCTACAACATTTGGAACTCCTCCATTAACAACATATCCTAAGACATCATTATTCCCCAACCAACAAGTAAAGAATGTAGCATTACTTGATTCAACATGGTCTAAATACTCTCTAGGAGTTCCTCCTACATTACCTAAAATAGGAACATTAACTTCTGCTTCTCCAAAATCTAAGAAACGAGAAAAAGGATTTCCTTCTTCTTGAAACGAACCAACCAATGGAATAGAAATATCTAAGCCACCTAAAATAATTGCATTGGTTGTATTATCATCAGGATAAGAATTGACACATTGAATGAGTTTAACACCAGCTATTCCAAGATTATTATACTTTTGATTTTTTTCTGCTGTTCCCCAATTCTCCCAACTCGGATCTTCTAAGATACTACCAGAAACAGTAGGGTCATTCGCTGAAATAGGTTTTAATTCTCCATTAATATTAGCTAAATGCATATATCCAGAACCTCTACCTCTCGCTATGGGTTGTTTAAACTCCCCCATATTGGTTTGAACCTTTTTCATTTGTTGAGCAATGATAGCTGGATAAGACATTGACTGTCCCTCTTCATACAATCCTCCATCTTGATAACCTTGAGTTAAAGAGTTCCCCACAGAGATATAATTTTTAAAATCTGTTGTTCCATTGGTTCTTTCTACTGTATCAAATGCTGTTTTTTTACAACTAGAAAACAATCCTAATCCAATCGCTACTATGTAAATTGTGTTTTTCATCGTTTCTATTTTATTTAATTTCAGTTTCTTTCTCTTTTCCTTTAAGCTTAATGGTAGCACTTATACTCAAAACATTGATACTTCTGTTATACTTATATTCAAAACCTGCGGTTCCTGCTGCGGTTTCTCCTGAATAATTTTGAGGAATGTAAGATAAATCCAATTCAATATTATCTGAAATATTCGCTCCTAAACCAAATGTTGGAGCCATGTGTGTACGCTCTGGAGCCTCTGGACTCACATTATTTTCTTCTGTAGGAGTTTGATCGTGATAAACCCCTGCTCTAAAGTAAATTTTGTTCATTTTAAACTCAACCCCAAATCGATGTGCCGAAGCATTGGTCCAGTTTTTAGGTGTTTTAGAATCTGGTGTGGCTTCATTTTCAAAATCAAAAGCTAAAGTATCGTAACTCGACCAACCGTTTAATGCATAGTCGTATAAGAATGTGATTTCATTTTTTTCACTTAACTTATAATTTAGAGCTAAACCAGCTGTAGTCACACTTGGCAAACTTAATTTACCACTAAACTTGGTGCTTTCTGGAAAAGTTTCCAATAAAGAAGGTGGAATATCGGTAAAAGTTGCTGTCCCATCATCAATAGACAAATTAATTCCAGAACGATAATCTGCTCCAATGCTCAATGTCACTTTTTCTGTTTCTACCAGTTTAGAGAATAATCCAACATTAAAACTAAAGCTATTTGCTCCACCTTCTAATCTGGCTTTTCCATATTCGGCAGCACTTCCAGTAAGAGGTACAGCTTTTTCATAACTAAAAGCTCCTGTTGTATATACACCTCCTAATCCCACACTTAGCTTTTCGTGTATTTTATAGGCTACAGTAGGTTGAAACATAAAAGTTCTTAAACCTATATTTTGAACGATATATCTCCCTTGCCAATCATCCTCAAAAGAAGAGCTATTTCCAAACTGGTTATTTAAACCAAAACCTACAGATAATTTTTCTGTTAACTGACCACTGTAATAAAAGTAAATTGGAGTCGACATTTTAGTGGTTAAATCAATATTATCATAAGCCTCAGTTTGTAAAGATATCGAGGGATGAATGGTATTAAAACCTAAACTAAATTGATGTCCTCTATTGTTAACTAAACCACCTGGGTTAAAGAATGCTGTAGCTGGACCATGAGCCAAACCTACATAAGCTCCTCCTAATGCTACAGAACGAATCCCTTGAAGGTTGACTTGAAAGCCTCCTGCATAAGCCGCAAAACTTGATAACGCTAATACAGAAAAAAGTATTTTTTTCATAATATTTGAATAAAATTAAGTTCTCGAATATACAATAAAAAAATGAAGTTTAACTACCTATCTACCTAATCCTTATATTGATACCTCTTTATTATAGTTCGCCTAATGCCTCAATAACATCTTGAATAGAACCGTATGAATTTTGGAGACAGTCCTTAATTTCATCTTGTGTCTTCCAAGCCACTTCTGTAATTCCCTCTTCAATTTGAGGTTGAAATTGACCTTCTCCGTCATAACTCATCAAAAACCAATGATTTTCCTTTAAGACGTTTTTCCCTTTGTACTCATAAGTATGATAAGTAACCGATATTTTTTTTACTATTTTAGGCTGAACAATTCCGCACTCTTCTTCAACTTCCCTAATTGCACAAGCTTCAATAGTTTCATTGTTATCTAAGTGCCCCTTGGGTAAATCCCACTTTTCATTTCTATAGATCATTAACACGTTGCTTTTTTTGTTAAAAACAACTCCACCTCCTGCTATTCTATGTTGAAAATTGGATTTAAAAAATAACCACAATTCCTCTACATTTTCAGTAATAAAAACAAGTTTATCTATGTTTTGATCTTTAAAATCTAAAATTTTCGTTAAAACAACATTAAATTCCCCTTTTTGTACTTTGTATATTTTTGTTTGCTCTACAAAAATATTTTTAATTTCTGGGGCTTTTTTTGCAAAATAAACTGCTAATGAATCTATAAAAACTTTGTACATTTGCTTTATGAATAATAGAATTGAATCGGAGTTAAAGGTAGCAGAATTTTTGCTACAAATCAAAGCTGTAAAGCTAACGCCCTCGACACCAATAACTTGGGCTTCAGGATGGAAATCTCCAATCTATTGTGATAATCGCAAGACATTATCTTATCCACAAATAAGAACATACATTAGACAACAATTTGTTGACCTCATTACTGATGAATTTGGGAAACCTGATGTAATCGCTGGTGTTGCAACTGGTGGTATAGCAATGGGGGCCTTGGTAGCTCAAGATTTAGGTATTCCATTTGTTTATGTTCGTTCATCAGCTAAGGCTCATGGGCTAACTAATCAAATAGAAGGTGTTTTAGAGCAAGGACAATCTGTTGTGGTTTTAGAGGACTTAGTTTCTACAGGAAATAGTAGTTTAACTGCTGTAAAGGCTCTTAAAGAAGCTGGAGCTACCATAAAGGGTATGGCTGCTATTTTTACCTATGGGTTTGCTATAGCTGAAGAAAATTTTAAAGCTGCAAATTGTAAGTTAGCTACATTGACGAACTATGATAGCTTATTACAACAAGCATTAAACACTCGTTTTGTAAAAGACGAAGAAATTGATGCGCTAAAAGATTGGAGAAAATCCCCTAGTACATGGGACAAATAATTAGGACGAATAATTGATCATAAAAAAAAAGCTCAACTAATGTTGAGCTTTTTTTATGACTATTTTTATTAGAATTCCTCTCCTTTTACTGTTTTAATTTTATCTTGATGATTGTAATTATTAAGCCTTAAAGCTATTGACAGTGCTATTTCAGGCCATCTAGGCTCTGCTAATCGATATGAATATAAGGCTGCTGTTTCTACCCATGTCTCTCTTCTCATCGAGTTTAACGCATTTCTAAACTGTAGCGCTCCAGAAAGCCTGTTTTGCCAAAAATCTTTTTTAACAGCCAAATCCAGTGTAAAAAAACCATTTGTTCTTCCCTGTGCTGTTGCAATAGCACTGGTATACCTAGAAATAGCTTGAACTTTCCAATCTTTCTTTAAATTAAAGGTATTTGATAATCTAAGATTATATGAAAATGATTCTCTTTCAAACGTTTCATTACTTAATACTCCACTTATTTGATAGTAAAAACTATTGACTCCCAAATCTACTCCCCACCACTTTAGCAAGCGTTTTCTATAAGAAAGCTCAAGCCCTAATGAATTGGAAATTCCTGCATTAACTGGTCGCTTAATGATTACCGTAGAATCATACGCCTCTTGAATTCTTTCGATTGTATTTATTGTATTTCGATAATAAAGCTCCAATGAAAAACTTCCTTTTTTTAAATTTTTGATCCAGCCCAATTCATAGGATTGAATATATTCTGGTAATAAATCAGGGTTTCCCTGCCTAACAGTATAGGGATCTTCCCATGATATAAAAGGCTCTAAATTCCAGCTTCTTGGACGTTGTATTCTTCTTGAAAAATTAGCTTTTAATTGATCCTTTTTATTTAACTTATATGAAAAATGAGCTGAAGGAAACCAGTCTAATCGCTCTATATCAGTATTACTATTTAAAGTTTCCATATAAATATTTCTATCCGTATACTCTGACCTCAATCCGAACTGATACCCTAATTTAGATTGGTATTCACCACTATAGATTGCATACCCAGCATATACATTTTGGATATAATCCACATCTGTTGAAAACAGGGGTAACTTTACATATTCTCCTGTCGATGTATTTAACTCATAAGAGTCCTGATCGTCTTTATTATTTCCAAAATCTGATCTTAGCCCTAACTTAAATTTAGCTTTTCCTTTTAATGGTTTTTCGTAATCAACATTTACCCTATACATTTGAGAAGGCCCAACTTCTGTTGATTGATTCCCTTGGACTCTTAACTCATTTTCATCAAAACTTTCTGTAAGCGCATCCTCATCACCGTCATGTAAGTTATATACTGCTGTTACGTTAACTCGATGTTCTTTATCTCCTCCTATTAAATGTTCGTACCCTGCACTAGCTGTTGCTCCAAAAAACTGTCGCAAGGTTCTTTCTTTATTCGTATACTTATTGGTTAACATGTTATTACTATACTCCAAAAAGTCATAATTGGCAGCAGCATTAAACTGTCTTTGATTCCCATTCACTCCTAATGAAAATGAATTTTTTCTATTGGGACTCCATTCAAGAGCAGCATTTATACCATAGTTTGTACTAAAAAAACGATGCAATCCCTCTGAATTTACTTGTGATATATTTTCATCATAGGTAATAATTCTTTCTTGGGTAATGTCTCTATACCTATTACGATTTCTAAAATTCCCTCCTACATTCAATTTTATTTTATTCTTATTAACACTTACCAAAAAGTCTCCGCCATAATTGTTAAATGTTGCCCCATTCAAATTTATTAATGTGCTTATTCCTTCTAATTTATTCTTCTTTAGAATAACATTAATAATTCCACTTGTTCCTTCTGCATTATATTTAGCTGATGGATTGGTAATGATTTCTATATCTTTAATATTACTTGCAGGTATTAATTGTAATGCTTCTGAGGCTTCCAAAGGAGAGGGTTTATTATCGATTAATAATGTAAATCCTGCGCTTCCTCTCAAACTCACATTTCCATCCATATCAACTGTTATTGAAGGAATATTTTCTAACACCTCAATTGCCGTTGCAGATGCTACTGTATTCATATCTTCTACATTAACCACTTTTTTATCTATTTCATAAACAATTTGCGGTCTATCTACGATAACCTCAACATCTTCCAAGACCTCTTGATCTGGTGAGAGTATGACTTTATTGAAATCAATATTCAATTGATTAGGCCCTAACAGTATATTTCGTTTAAATGTATTTTTATATCCAATAAATGAGAACCTTAAATAATATTTTCCCAACGGTAGCTCTTTTAAATAAAACTCGCCTTTAGTATCTGTTATTTGACCTGTAACTAATGACGAATCTTTCTCTTTAAACAAAGCAACGGTAACATATTCCATTGCTTTTTGAGTTTCTGAGTCGATAACTTTCCCTGTTATTTCTCCCCCTCCTTTACCCTTTATAGGACCTCCAGATCTTTGCCCAATCATAAAAAGGCTACTGAACAGAAAAAACAAAACCGTTATCTTTTTCATTTTAGGATTAATTTTTGGAAACCAAAATCTGTTTTGACTAGGTAAACTCCTTTTTTATAGCTTGATAAATCAATAAAATTGAGTTTCTCCTGTGTATTAAAGACCTTTACTCCCAGCTGGTTATATATTGTGATACTTGTTGGATGGTCAAAATTAACAATTGATGCTGAGGGATTAGGATAAATACTTAATTTCTTTTCTGAAAAATTGTTAATTGCAAGATGTTGGTTGCTTTTACAAACTGTTTTTACTGGAGTATCATAACGTTGTTTACTTGGAATATCCTCGACATTATAAACTGCTGGTGCACCACAAAAAGGGAATTGTGCAGCAGATAAAAAGTCTGGTTGTTGAGCTAAATACAATGATGTAGGAAACATCGAATTTGTTCCAACGGGTTTTATTACCCCTTTCACGTTATTTCCGTACTCAAAATGGCCATTACCAAACAACAAATAATTACCTAGAAATGTTGTTGTATTGGTGATTTCGTTCCCTACAAAACTACAACTATCAGTTGGGACTCCATTATTCATAAAAATACCATAAAGGTTTGCCCGATTCCTAAAAAACATATTATAAGGTCCATTAGCTCCATGCGAATCATCAATCACGATGTTTTGCCCTATATTTCCTTCAAATAAATTAGCATACACATAATTTCCATGCAAAACCATATCACCTGCCGAGTTGCTAGGTAAAGCGACACCTGTCCAAAAAGGATCTAAAGAATAATTATAACCAAACACATTTCCATTGCTTCCTCCTTGTAGAAGCATACTGTGTCTGAGGTGCTCAAAAATATTATTTTCTACTAAACATTCTCCTGATGCATACATGGCTACCACTCCATATCCTGCTCCTCCACCTCCATAATCAAATGCATGATGAAAATATGAATCTGCAACGTAGATATTTGAAGAACGAATCAAATTAATATGTGAATAATTACAGTTTTCGCTTTCGATCCCTTTTACCCAACAATTGATTGCGTAGTTGAATCGGACATTTGCACAATGTACCGTTTGGGTATCTTTTCTGACTATTTTTAAGCATTCAAGTCCTGCATTTTTTATAGGGGTAATTTTTTTTATATAGGGCGACTTTATCAAGGGATAATTCGTTCTGATTTTACTATTCAAAAACAAAGAGTCACCATTTAGACTATCTATTTCCACAATTTGCCCTACAGTATTTAAAGACCAACTACTTGTAATCAAATTGGAATCATTTTTAAGTAGCTGGATATAATCTCCACTGTTTAAACCTGTATTTCCATTAGTATTTAAAACGATTTTATCGTCGAAAGTTGCTGCATTTGCAGACAAATTGAGTGCATTTGAACTAACACTACCGCTCATCGAGATCAAATCAGTTTCATTAGAATCAAGCTTAAAAGTAAGTACAGTATGGTTAGCCCCCTGTCCTTTTAACAATACATTAGATGGTAACACTAAAGGGTCTGTAAGGTAAAAGTTACCATTAGGGATAATCACTACAGTTGGTGGATTATTTACCGCATTTAATGCTTGTTGAAAAGCCTGGTCATTGAGTGTAACACCATCTCCAACTGCACCATAATCGGATAAGAATACTGTATCATTAAAATTTACTTCGGTTTTCAACCCAGCTTTATTCCATTCAAATATTCTTTGGGTTGGTATAACTTGAGCATTTGCTATCCCAATGGATAACAATGCAATTAGGGTAATCATTTTTCTCATAAAGTTAACGTGTTATTTTTACTAAAAAATTATAATTTGCTTCTATTATTACTTCCATGTTTAAGTTCATTTTATTGCATACATCTTTTAACTTTTCTTGATCAATATACAACCAGTTGAACCAGCCTGTTTCAGAATTTTTATATTTCATTTGATAGGCTACTTCTCCCAAATATCCCTCGTTTTCTTCACTATAATCTTCCCCTTCAATTAAATAGATTAAATCGGTAGAATCTAATAATATTTGCCCACCATCTTTTAGTAGCCTCAAACATTTATTAAAAAATTCGGGCAAACCTTCTAAGGTTCCTGCGATTCCTATTCCATTCATCAAAAACAATAAGGTATCAAACTTTTTATGCTCTTCTAAGGTATAAAAGTTAGAACAAACCACCTCTTTAACCCCTTGCTTTTTCATGGCTTCAGCTGCTCCTTCAGAGACATCTAAAGCATAGGTTTCTATTCCTTTATCTTGCAACCAAAGCGCATGGCTACCAGCTCCAGCTCCTACATCTAAAACGGTTCCCTTACAAAGACTTAAAGCTATTTGCTCAACCTTAGGCATTTCATCATAGGCTCTAAACAAATAATCAACGGGGATCACATCTTGTTCTGTAATAGAACAAAACACTTCTATTTCTTCTCCTCTAACTCCCTCCATAAAAGTTAGACATGCATTACCTAAAGGGTCTTCTTTTTTCATCGATCATTAACTTATAAAAACAGAAAAACTCGAAGCATAAATAAACTTCGAGTTTTTCAATTCTATTTTAGTATCAATTAATCTGGTATTTCAACAAAATTAAATTCCACATCTAACATATCTTCAAATTCTTCTCCAGCATCTAACATATCTTCATCCATTTCATCATAGTGCCAGTTAATGTTTAAGGTTACATTCCCAGGCTCAGCTATTTTTCCTAATTTTAAGATAATATCCATGATATACTTCGCTGATGAAGAGTTAAAATACTCTAATTTAAAATTTGCATTTAAGGTAACATCTCCAGCCGATTGAACATAGCTCTCATAATCATTCAACCAATTCATTACAGGCTGAAAAAACTTCTGAACATCTTCAGGTCTTGAATCTCCTTCAAATTCTAATGCATGTGTTGTATGATCTAATACTATTTTTGGAGTATTCTCCGTTAATTCTAGTTTTAATGCTTCCATTTTTATTTGTTTTATGCAAGTATGTCTACTCTAAGAGTAAAAAAATGTTTGTCTTTTATATGTTTATCAAAATTATATTGTAATTGACTCCCAGACTTCATCGCCATATCGATCAATCCTAATCCTGCACCACCTTTATCTGATATAGTAGCTTCTTTTATCATCTCTCTATACCTGAGTTTTAACATCTCAGCATTCATAGCATTAACTTCTTCTATACGAGCTTTAATAGGCTCTACATCTGAAGATTTAACTACATTTCCTACTACTACAGAAAAGCCCGCTTCTTCTTGTAAAAGGGTAAAAACTCCTTCATTTAAATGCTCGTCTTCTATCGTTGGTTTGCTAGTATGTCTATGTACATTTTCTAAGCACTCTACAAGTACTTTGTATGTTTTTTTTGCAGCCCTTTTTTTATCTTGATATAAAGAAAGTTCTTTCTTTATATCAGTCAACAAAGTATTTACTAGTTTATAATTAAACTCCCCATGGAAAACATAAATAACTTTCCCATTGGTCATCAAATTAAAAATATCTAATATACTCTGTGCTTTCATTCTTTTTTTTCTTCCTAAAGGTTTATCTAGTAAAAACACTTCCTGAATTCCCAATATAAACAGGGTTTACACAAAGCACAGGAATTTGGCTCTTGTTCGTAATTATTTCTTGTTCATAATTACTCAACATTCCAATTAAAGAGTTCTTTTGTAAATTCATAATAGAAATCAAATCTGCATCTACCTCATTTGCAACCTCTAACATTTGCTCTACAAAATCTCCTTTTTTCTTCGAAATATGAGTAGTATTTCTTACTCCTCTCTCTTTAAGATATTTTTTAGCCCAAGCAATATTTCCATTTAACTTGTGAATTAAAAATTCATCCGTCTCTTTAGGTGTTACAATATGAACTTCCGAATCAAAGTATTGCGCCATATCAGCAACAACCTCTAACTTTTGCTTTGTTTCATTATGCAAATCTAATGGAGCAATAATACAATCATATCCAGATTCTTTCATCACTTGCTTCTGAACAACCACAAAAGGCACAGTTGAATTGGTGATTACTTTTAGTGCATTACTACCTGTAATTCTTTGCCATCCACTAGCTCCATGAGTTCCCATAACAATTAATGAAGCATTCACTTCATTGGCAGCATCTCCAATATCATCAAATATATTTCCAACTTTTACCAGTTTCGAAACTTCTACATCTCCTTCAATGCTTTTCGCTAACTTCAATTCTTCTTCTAATTTTTCATTAGCTGAATGAATTTCAGACTCCCCCTTCACCACATGTAATATTACAACCGAAGTATTGATTGTCTTTGCCAATTCAACAGCATGATTTATAGCTGTATGAGCAACTTCAGTGAAATCTGTTGGTACTAAAATTGGTTTTGTACTCATCTATATAAAATTTCTATTTTTTACTTAGTTTTATTTTCCTGCGTAATATTAATTATTTTTATCGAGCTATGCAAGGCTTCTCGACATTTAGATAGCAAAAACATGCTTATTTTTAGTTTTTAAAAATTCCTCTTTTATTAATTTTTAAAATTTTCATTAAGGCTTTAATTTCGATCAATGTATAGACAAAAAACCATAAAAAAACATGTAATAATGCCTGAGTTTTTGAAATTTCAAAAGCTGTTTTTAACCAATAGATATATCCCAAAAAAGTAAAAAACTTAATGGAAGCAATTCCTATATACACCACCCACACACGATCATAGTTTTTAACTGATTTCTTAGCGATAATCCAATTCGTTAGTACTAGAAAAACAAGATAAAAGAGGTGTAAACAGACAATAAAGCTTAAACTGACCTTAATTGCTAATAAATAATTAATTAGGATATGAACTAAACAAATCAGAACTCCTATTCCCCCTAATTTCATGGAAGAGTATATTTTTTCCATCTTATTTCTTCATCATGTTAATGGCTTCTTTGATCACCAAATACATTCCAACAAAAACACCTAATAAGGAAAACAAAATAGTATATAATTTCCCCTCCTCTCCATCAAGATAGATTCCTAACAAAGCTCCTCCTCCTATAATGAAGATCATTTGAAAAGCTACAGAAGTAAATTTTAAGTATTTATTGGTGCTCTTCATTTAAGCGACAACTTCCTCTTCTTTTCTTTCTTTATTTTCTATAGATTTTTTAGATGGCGAAACTCCACCCATACTACAAGTTACAGCAAAAATTGCTCCTGGCTCAATCGCTAGTTTACCTGTTATGACGTCTCCCTCTACTTTTGCTGTTGACTTTAAAGAAAGTAACTCCCCTACTTTCATTGATCCTTTTACATGACCTTCTATCTCAGCATTCTGACAAACAACATCGCCTTTAATAACTCCAGATACACCTACAACTAACCTCCCTTTGGTGGTAATCGTACCTTTTACCTCTCCATCTATTCTAATATTGCTCTCAGAAGAAATACTCCCTTCAATACTTGTCCCTTCAACTATTCTATTTAATCTTTCTGGAGAATTTAAATTACCCATTCTACTTTTTGTGTTATCGTTATTATTTTTAAACATAAGCCATGCTTTTGTACAAATATACTTTATTTAGTGTAATTTATCAAAAACGTGTGGGATCGTACTTTTATTGTTTGCCTATCACTTTAACTATTTTCTTTTGTTCTGACTGAACTTCTAAATAATAAACTCCTGTAGGATAATCTTCTATAGAGATGATCGTTTCTCCTGTTTCATTGTAAAAGCTATTCATTAACTTTCCACCAGCATTGTATATGTTAACTTGATAAACAACTGAACTAGGAATATTAATCGTTATCTTATCGGATGTTGGGTTGGGATAAACTGTAACAACTTCTTGATCAAAAGTTTCTTTTCCCATAAAACCGACGTATACTAAAAGCGTATCAACTGTTGAACAATGACCAACAGTACCTGTTAACGTTACATAATACGCCCCAGGAAATAAAAATTCATGATATGGAATACTATAATTAGCAGTTGTACCATCTCCAAAGTCCCAAGTGTAACTTGAAGCATTGGAAGCCCCTACACCAAACTGAATACCATCTCCTGTATTGATTGAAGATGCATTAGCAGAAATATCAACTACAGGTAATGGAAGAACTGTTACTGGAACGTCAATCCTATTGCTGCATTCTCCATTTATTCCTGTAACAGAAATCACTTCGTTTGCTGTTGCTGTATGATTAACCAGTGATATTGTTTGGCCATCACTCCATAGATAGTCTGTTGCTCCACTTGCTTCCAACATAAACTCCTCGCCTAAACAAACTTCAATTGTTGTTGGCGAAACAGCCAAGTTAACATCTTCATCAACGACAACCATTGTTCCCAATGTATCCTTACAACCATAAGCATCTGTTAAAACGACTTCATAATATGTATCTGTATTGGGAAACACAGTTTGACTGGATGCTGTAGCTGTTCCATTGCTCCACTCATATAGAACTGGAGTCACACTATTCACATATAAGGTTGTGGAATTTCCTATACAAACATGTTGCGTGTCTGTAATTGACGCATCTATTGAATGCTCGACAACTGGTATTGAAATACTTACCTCACAATTCCCATTATATCCATAAGCGATGATTGAATCCGCCCCAAAAGGTGTATTCACAATAGTATTGGCTACTGTATCTCCGTTGCTCCATAAATATGTTGTTGCTCCTGATGAACTAATTGCTATTGAATCTCCCCTACACAAATCGATAGCACTTACAGATGTTGTCAAACTAGGATAATCATTTACTTCAATCGTTACATTTAAAGCTTCTGTACAACCATACACATCGGTTACAGCTACATTATATTGAGTTGTAACAACTGGAGAAAGACTATGAATAGAATCATTGGACAATCCATTATCCCAATTAAAACTTAATTGCTCTCCTGTTGCATTAACTTCTAATACCGCTCCATCCCCACTACATATTGTTGTATCTTGATTAATCGTAGCAACAACACCTCCTGTATTGGTAATTATAATTGTATCGGCAGATTCGCAACCTCTGCTATCAATTACTTTTGTTTGATATACTCCCTCATCTAAATTGGTAAATTGATTGGTTCCTACAAAAGTGAGTCCTTCATCAATACTATATTGATAAGGACCTACTCCATTACTTGTCGTTATTGTAAACACTCCATTCGTATCGTTACAGGTTTCGTGTGTCACTCCTGTAATTGAAGAAGCTATATTCTCATCTCCCACAACAAAATCTACCGTTTCGTTACATCCATTAATGTCGCTACATTGTAATTGATAATTCCCTGGTGTTAGCTGAGTATATGAATAAGTTCCTGTTGCTGTTTGGATACTTACATTATTATCTATTGAAAAAGTATAATTATCTGGCCCACCAAATGTAACCACAGCAGTCCCCATGATCCCTGAACATTGAACAGGTGTAGTCACTACTGAGGGGTCTATATGTGATTTTGTGATGGTAAAACTAGCATCTTCGACACATCCATTGGCATCTTTTATTTTATAAGAATATGAACCTACATCTAACTGCTGAAAAAAGTTAATCGAATTATAAGTAGCTCCACCATCGCTGCTATAGGTATAGGGTGCCACACCTCTTGATGGTATAATATTGACTGACCCTGCCACATAGTCATAGCAAGTTTGTTGAACAATTGAACCTGAAAATTCCATTGGAGTATAATTCAGTGTAACACCATAAATCCAACTTTCACAATTATCTGCTGTTAGAATTCTTACATTATACGTTCCTGCAGAAAGTCCTGTAAAAATATTACTTGTTTGTGTATTCCAACCTCCAATTCCATATTCATAAGGTCCTGTTCCTCCTGATGCCAACACTTCTATTTGTCCTGAATTCCCATCACAACCAGGTTCGGTTATCACAACAGTACCTGTAGCTTGTGTACATTGAGCTAAAGCTACATTAATCATCAAAAAAAACAGCAATATGGCACTTACTAAACACTTCATAACGCGCATTATTTTAAGAGATTAATATGACCTTTATACTCATGCATTTCTCCAAAAACGTCTTTACAAATTATTTTATAGACATAAGTATCTTGTTGCGACAAATTTGATTTATGAGTACCATCCCATCCTTCACCTAACGTTGTTGTATAATAAATTTGATCTCCCCATCGATCAAAAATAAACAATTCAAATCCGTCCTCTACAATTCCATAAGATTTTAAATTAAACACATCATTTTCCCCATCTCCATTGGGTGTAAAAGTATTGGGAACGTATACACTAATAACAGGTGTAACGCTGATTCCTTGAACTGTTGTATCCATACAATTGTTATTGGTATAAGCGACCAATGTAATATAGTAAGTCCCAGTATCAGCATACCAATGTACTGGTTCAAAATCGAATCCTTTTGCTCCATCTCCAAAATCCCAAACATAGCCATCACTACCTATTGAAGTATTCTCCATCAAAAATTCCGATTCATACATATTTTCTTGTAATTCTGTCGGCGAAAATATTGCTAATGGATTATGGTAAACGGTAATGTAGTCCTGCAAGCTCAAGGTGTCTTTACAGCCTAAGTCATTTTGTGTAATCATTCTCACGTCAAAACTGATATCTTCTGTGTTGCTTTTATTGGTGAAGCAAACATTTGGAGAGGCTTCTGTTAACGTGTCTCCATTCTCAAAATGCCATAGGTAATTAACTATACTTGAGGAATTAGCAATCGATAAATCTGTAAACTGTACACAATGCTCATCACACCCCTCTGGCGCATCTACTATAAACTTTGAAAGAGGTGCTGCATTTACAGTGACTGGAGCTGAATATACATTGACACAATTATAATTTGAAACAGCTGTTAACACGACTTGATACACCCCTGCTTCATCGAAAACATGTGATGGATTTGCAAATGATGATGTTTCGTCACCAAAATTCCATGTGTAACCAACTATTGATCCTCCTGATATTGTTGATAGGTTTTGGAATTGTGTAGGCGGTTCATTTTCACAAATTGTATTAGCTGAAAAACTTGCTATTGGTTCAGGATATACTGAGATAACTATTGTTGTATCGTTAACACATCCATTATTTGATGTCGCTATGATGGAAACATTATAATCTCCTGCGGTAGTAAAAGTATGAATGGGATTATTGATACTCACCAAAGCCGAACCATCATCAAAATTATAGATAGGGTTATTTAACACATCAGGAGCAACTACTTGTGAAAGGTTTGTAAATTGTACTGGTGTATTCACACAGATATTTTCTCCTGCAAAAGCAGCTCTAGGCATAGGATGAGGCCTATATTGAATCATGGTATCATCCACA
Source organism: Flavobacteriales bacterium (assembly GCA_025210295.1). Classification (NCBI taxonomy): domain Bacteria; kingdom Pseudomonadati; phylum Bacteroidota; class Flavobacteriia; order Flavobacteriales; species Flavobacteriales bacterium. The sequence goes on from JAOASC010000046.1 coordinate 101,803, forward strand.
CATCCATGGTTTGTCGTTACTTTTAAATAAACATCGTAGGTCGACAAAAATGGATAAATATCTACAGGGTATTGATGACTCGGATGTTCTACATTTCCATAAGTATGATCTCCAAAATGCCATTCCCATTGAGCAATATTTCCAGACGACACTGTGGCTGCTGATGTAAATTGCAGACTTTCATTGTGGCATTCTATTGGATTAGTAAAATCTGCTACTGGTAAGGGATTAACAGTTACTAATTGTGTATCTACAGAATCTTGACAAGAATTTGTGGCGGTAACGACTAGTTTAACAGGATAGCCTCCATCAGTTAAATATAGATTTTCCGGAGATGAAAGCAAGGAACTATTTCCATCTGCAAAATCCCATTCTACATTGGTGATACTTCCTACTGAGGTCGTACTGTTATTTTCAAATTCTGTTACTTCTCCCAGACATACATCGTTTGCTGAAAAGGCTGCTACAACAGTTTGAACTCCCACAGTTACCTCAACAGAATCTACCGTAGGCACAGGGCATCGATTATCAGCATAAACACATTTATATGTTCCTGGCATTAATCCACCAACGCTATCTGTATTGGCCACCAAACCATTTCCAGACCAAACATAAGTATAACTTGGCACTCCTCCTGTGAGATTCAATTTGATACTTCCTGAAGCTGTATTGTTACAAGATGGAACTATTTCTGGATTGGTTTCAAAAATACATGGTGGGATATTAAAACTAACTTCACTTACATGTCCTGGTCCGCAAACTGCAAAATTTTGGTTAAACTCATTAAAAACTAAATCATAAACGGCTCCATTAGTTGCCCTAAAATCCAATTGATTAAAATTATTATCCAACAGATAAACCCCATCTGTCGACCCGATTAACAAATATCCACATGAAGTGATATAAATTCCTCCACAACCACCTTTCGACCCATTGGGCACGGCTTTTTGGCCTACTAAAGCTCCTGTTAATTTATTCACTTTAGCTATTGTTGCTCCATTGTGTAAAAACAAGAAATCACCTAATTTAGCCATACCATTATACCCCTGCATTCCTGCATATCCACTTGCATATCCGAATGGAATTGGCGATGGATATGTTGCAATCGAAGTATTCGCAGCACTCCAATGGTGTATGGTAGCCGGGTTAGAAGCGACTGTAAAAACATCTCCATTATCATCTACTACGCCTGAATGTGGATCATAACAACAGCTCCCACCTCCATTATAATTTAATAAAGCTCCAGTTGCTGCATCAATTGTCGCAAAACCACTTACACTATGTCTTTTACCTGTAAGTGAATAGACTTGCCCATAACATTCATTTAAAACAAAACGCCAACACTCTGCGATACCTCCACTACTCCAAAGAAAATTCCCTCCAGCATCATAGGCTATACTATTGGTTCCAATTACAGCATTAAAAAAGCAATCTCCTGTAGAGCTTGTTAACATATCTCCATATAATCCACTTCCAGTAGTTACGGAATGTAACAACGTTCCAGCTGGATCATATTTTTCTAAACGAAATGCTGAACTTGTCACATAATGGTTTCCCCATTGATCAATTCCATTATCAACAGGAGGACCTCCATTTAATCCAGGAACAGCAATTAAAGGATCTATAACTATTGTTTCTTGTGCAGGAACAATATCGAAACCTACAACATTGTTTTGAGATAAATAAAATGAAGATTTTACTGGAGTTTTATCTTCTAACAAGTAAGATATAGGCGCATTTTCTACCAACTTCCCTTTGATTGTCTCTACGACAATATTTCCAGCTATCATTTCTTGTTTCGCACCATCATAACGATAGTTAATCTGACTCAAGTCAGCATGGGGCTGAACTATTAAGTTGTACTTTATTTCTCCTTGATTTTCGGTAAAGAAATACTCTGCATCAACCCCTTCATAAAGGTTCTTTATCGTCATCTTCTTATACCCCTTACAAAAAATAGTTTTCCCTTTTTGGCGCTCTTCCCAATCAACAGCATACCCATATTTTACTGTAGACAACTCCTCTACTTCTATTGTTGCATTAGGATTAGCATTAAGCCAATTTAGAACAACATATTGATATGTTGGTTTAAACTTCTCCTTTTCTCTCTCTTCTTCTTCTTCAGACTTAAACCCTCCTTTCTCAGCTTCTCTTTTTTCCTCTTCTAACCATTCCTTGTCATGCCTTTCTATAAAGCGATAAACAAGTTGGTTCTTTTGGATTAATACCAATGTTTGGTTATCAACACAATACTCAAAGTCTTGATATGCTTTGGGTAGTTCATGATTGAATTGTTTTTTATTTTCGATAAAAACTTTTTGTTCAAATGGAGTCGCTTCATATTGACCTAACACACTACCCCATCCCAACAGCAACCACACAAAGCCTATAAAATATTTCATAGCTACTTGATATTTAGTTCTCTAAGCTAACGAAAAATAAAATATGTAGTTGCTTTTTTATATCAATAATTCAGGAAAAACACTCACTTAGGAGAGTTATTTAACTTATTCATCTATATTACAGTCTTTATCATTAGATTTAAAGACATTTCTGAGCTTACACCACAATTCTTTGAAAGTGCTAAAATTTTCTTGATAAAACACACCAACCCCCTGTGTATTAGCGCTATTATCTGCGCTTGAAATATCAAATTCATTGGATTTATTAAAAGCATGAACCCTCACATTACCTTTATCATTCAATTGATATTCTACATCAACATCTCCAATAAAATTATTCGTTGACTCCTCTGTACTACTTCCATTGGTTCCACTTGAAACTCCTAGGTTGGTGGAAATCGTTAATTTATCATTCAACAACTGTGTTGACAAAGCTAAAGCCACCTCATTGTTACTAATTTCATCACCTGGTCGGTAATTGAATCCCACATCGAAATCATCTGTAAAATTAGACAACATATTACTCAATTGATTGGATAACATTTCACTAGTTGTTGCTCCCAAGACTCCTGAATTGGCTGTTGCTGAAACGGCATCTACTCTTGGTAAAAATTTATTTAAAATCAACAATGAAAATACTTGGCGATTCATTTCTGTTGGTGTACTTACCAAATTGGCCAATATACTTTTAGCATTTTCATCACTTCTAGGTAAGCTCACATTAAAGTCGATGTTTGGGTTAAATAAACTATTCGTTAGGTTCATCTCACAATCCACCGCAACTTTTTGACGATATAAATCTCTTTCACTTTCTGGCATAATATCATACAAACTTGCTTTTAAAGGGTAAATAGCTGTTAAGTTAACATCTGCATCATAAGGGTTACCATACCAACTAATTGTTCCCCCTTCTTTTACATTAAACTTCTTATTGATAAAATCTCGAAGCGTAAAGAGGTAACTTCCTTCTTTAACGGTATAGTTTCCAAACATGTAAAAATCATAAAATTGATCAATATACATATCTATATGCCCTGAGCCTGTTCCCCGCATTGCATCCCCTACAACATCATCAAACACCAATTGAATTTCGGCATCTTCTGTAATATCTAAACTTAAGTTCAAGTTAACCCCATCTAAATCAACTTCATATTCTTCTTCATTTTCATTGACATCAACAAAAGTTATAAAATCTTCTAGCACAACTTCTTCTGACCCATACAAAGGCAGCGTTACGTTGGTTCCTTTTTCAGATTTAGCATTAACTGTAATTTCCAAAACTTTCTCATAATTGATGGATACATCTCCTGTAGCAAAAGCATTTCCATAGTACAAGTTATTTTGTTCATAGTTGGTATTCATCACCAAAAAAGGAGCATCAAAAAAGGCGAAGAAATCATAACTATAATTTTTAAAATTTTCATGAAAAAACGACCCAATTAATATTGCCTCACTTCCAAACTTATCTTTTACGGTGAGTGCTTCTAGCCCTATTAAATCTTCTTCTATTTTTATTGGGCCATTAGTGTAATAGGTTGTATTCAACATTTCGATGGTAACCTCAGCGCTATCTAGCAACAGGTCTCCTTTTAATTGAGGAGCCTTGAGCTCACCTTTAACCAACAATTCCCCTTTTAACTTTCCTTTCAAATGCTGTAATGTTGAAGGTAAGAACACGTTAACAAACGCTAAATTTGTTTCTTGAAAAGCCAAAATCATATCTAAATTATCGTATTCCTTTTTAGGATAGTAATACCCTTGAACTAATTCTAAGTCTTGAATTCCATCTTCTCTTTTTAGATTTCCCAGAAGCTCTATCCTATTTTCTACTTCATTCCAATTAGAATTTAATTCTACATCTCCAACTAGCTCTTTATTAATTGTTAAATCGTCGACCCATGAATAAGCATCAAAAAACAAATCATTATAAACGTCTGAAACAAATCCTGATAAATTAACTACTCCCTCTAACATTAATGCACTATCTCCATTATTAAGAACATTATTTAAATTACTCAACTCAAAGCTCCCTAACTCAAAATTTAATTGATCAATTGGTTTTTCTGAAACTTTACCATTTAATCGTATTGTTTGATACTCATTGTGTGCTACTAGATTATCGACCTTTATAGCTGTGGTATCAATTGATATATTAGCGATACGTTGTATTTCCCAACGCCCTACTTTTTCGGCAAAGAAAACAGATGGCAACACTTCTGTTTCAAAATGATGCGGACTTAATACATACCCATCGACATCTATATGCCCCCAATATGAAGAATCAGGGCTACCCCATAATACTGCTGAAGCTACATTATCTTGGTATGCTTTTGCCTGTATTTCTACATTTTCAATAAAGCGACCTTGAACAGGAATTAGCGTGTCGATTGTTAAATCAAAAATATAGAATGGATCAAACCCTGCTATTTTTCTGGTGGTATCCAATTGAACTCCTCTGAATTCGATGTTATTATATTTTACATAATCTGATTGAAATGCCAATTCTAACAAATCGTCATTGCTTTGATATTCACAACTCATTTTTGTTTCATTTGAAACAGATAAAGCAGGATAAAACAACTCTGTTAACATTGATAAATCATTCACTTTTAAGTTTAAATCAAAATATTGGTTGGCCATTTCTGTTCGTTCCTCCTCTGTAAAAATAGAGGGCAGTATTTTTGCTCCTAACCCGTATAAACTTTGAGGCAATGAATCTAAGCTATAATCTCCTCTCATACTTAATTCGGCAAACTGAGCAAAAACATCTATACTATGAAATCTAGTGTTACTCTGTGATTCAAAAAGAATTGAATCAAAATAATAGTTTTTACCATTTTCAAAATAAGAAATATCATTAAAATGGACATACCCTGAAAACTCGTCTAAATTACTTCCAAAACCATTCGCATCAACATTAACAGATACGATTGCATTGGTTCTATTTTGAATCAAATTCAAAGCTTCTAAATCAACTTTTTGAAGGTCTGCTTCAAAATTAAACTGGACGGGCTTTTGGTTTAAGTCTACAATACCATCAAACGAAAAATCAATATTTTTATCTTTCATCCCTACGTTTCCATTAAATGATGAATTCTTAAAATCTCCTTTTAGTGCAATATTTTTATAGTGATACCCTCTGAATTCTAAAGATGGAGCCTCACCTTCTATAAATAAGTTCAAATCACTTAAAGATGTTCCCTTTCCATCGATCTTAAGGTTGGTTGATATCGCTCCTAAGTCACTCATACCACTCAGGTCTCCCAATGCTAACATTGATGTATTTAAGACTCCTTTGTACCCCAATTTATTTTGCTCATCAATTGAGCACAGCAAATCTGCTTCTACAGCTCCAATATCAGAAGCTATATCTAAATTCATTTTAAAATCATTATAAAAACCGTCTATAACACCAGAGAGGTTTACAACACCTAAACTATTTAGCTGTTCTGGTAACTCTAAATCATTTTTTAAGCCTAAAGACTTAAAATCAATCAATTCCAAATCTTTACGATAGGTCTGCACTTCATTGATATCAATATAGAAAAGTGCTTCATCTAGGTAGGGCAACCCTTTCATTTCTGCATTACAACTAAGGAATGTATTGGAGGTCAAACCTACAAACAAATGCTTCAAATCTAATTCATTGACAGGCCCAAAAACTTCCCCTTTAAGTGTTACAGTATTACTCATTTTTTTAAAAACAGGAGCGAAATACGAAAGGTCTTTCATGTTTAATTGCGACGACTGAATATCCCCTTTCATTACAACTGCATTTACAAAATCTCTAAAATCCTTATAATCGTGATAAGACAATGTTATTTGATTGGCATTAATATCAGAAGCTGGAGTTAAAATTTCTAGCTGCTTTACCTCTATCAAATTAGGGGTAATCAATACAAAGGCTGATAAGTTTTCTGATACAAAACCTGATTTTTCGTTGAATGTCAACTTTTCCAAAGAAAAACGAGTTGTTTCTTGATGATTTTGCAAATCCTTAACAACTCCATTTAGATCTGTTATACCTATATGTTTATAGTCTATACCGTATGATTTTTGAGCAACATTCCAATCATTGTAAGAGAAATTTACATGAGTTAAACGAATATCATCTGCTAAGAACTTAAAAGGAGTTGTTTTTTCATCTTTTTTTTCTGTCCTTTTAAAGTATTCGATCAAGAATTGCAAATTAAGCTTTTCTTGCTCCTTATATTTCTGCAATTTAACTGTAGCATCTACCAAATCAACAGTGTTGAGTACTACTAATTTATTTTGAATACTGTACTCTTTTACATTGGCAATAACTGTATTGGCATACAGTAAAGTATCTCCTTCCTGATCTTCAATGTACACCCCTTCGGCTTTAACATAATGTAAACCATTTATTCTTATGTTATCGATATGCACTTCTGCATTGAGCTCTTGGCTAAGATAATTGGTTGCTTGCTGAGCTACTTTTCGTTGAAAGGCCTCAGACTGAATTGCAAAAGAACAAAACACCAAAAAGAAAAAGAGCAACTCAAGGGTATATCCGAGCGTTCTTTTACTATAGATGAGTATATTTTTAATATTTTTGTGCAATTAAAACCGCTTTACAATCAAACAATGAACAAAGATAACATCATTCTTGGGATAGAATCAAGTTGCGATGATACTTCTGCTGCTATTATTTTAAACGATAAAATGCTTTCAAATATTACTGCTGGCCAAGAAGTTCATGAAATGTATGGAGGAGTGGTTCCTGAATTAGCCTCTAGAGCTCACCAACAAAACATTGTTCCAGTTATTCAAGCGGCTTTAAACAAGGCCAATATTGAACTCAATGACTTAACTGCTATTGCATTTACAAAAGGACCTGGATTACTTGGTTCGCTTTTGGTAGGTGCTTCTTTTGCGAAATCTTTGAGTCTAGGATTAAATATTCCTTTGATTGGTGTTAACCACATGAAAGGACATATTCTCGCTCACTTTATACAAGAAGAAGGTAAAGAAAAAGCGGTACCTCAATTTCCTTTTATCTGCCTAACAGTTTCTGGTGGACATACACAACTTGTTAAAGTTACGGCACCTTTAGAAATGGAAGTTATTGGAGAAACGATTGATGACGCTGCTGGAGAAGCATTTGACAAAGCTGCTAAATTATTAGGTCTTCCATACCCTGGAGGCCCTTTAATTGATAAACATGCCCAAAAGGGAAATCCAGACAGGTTTACTTTTACGTTTCCTAAAACCACGGGATACAACTACAGTTTTAGTGGTTTAAAAACTCAGTTTATGAATTTTCTAAAAAAGGAACTCTCTAAAGACGAATCCTTTATTGAGCATAATCTGAATGATATTTGTGCTTCTTATCAAGCTCACATCATCAACTACCTCTTTAAGAAACTAAAAAAAGCTGCTTTTGACCACAACATTCATCAGATAGCTATAGCGGGTGGGGTATCTGCCAACAGCCGCTTAAGAAATGAACTAAAACGACTTGGAACAAAGCATGCTTGGAAAACTTTCATTCCAGATTTCCAATACTGCACAGACAATGCAGGGATGATTGCTATTACAGGTTATTATCAATATTTAAATCAAGACTTTAGTACCCAGGCTACAACTCCTAATGCAAGACTAAAAGTCAATGAATAAACTATCTTTTTAGCTCAACTGAGCCTTTAAAGATTTGCTCCTCTCCATCTTTGGTTAATTTTAGGGTATAAAAATATGTTCCATCAACAACTTCTTCTCCTATTTTCAAGCTGGTAGTATTAGATTGACCAATCCAATTATTTTGATAGGGTGTTGCTTGGTAAACAACATCTCCCCAACGATTAAAAATCACCAACTCGCTGTGATCAAAAGCTTGTAACTCTAAAATTTCAAACACATCATTCCAACCATCGCTATTAGGCGAAAAAGCTGACGGGATTTTCAATTGATGTGTCACATTTAAAAACAACGTATCAGCATTAACACATCCGTTTGACATATTAGTCATTACAATTGTTATGTCGTGTTCATTTTCATCGAAGAATGTATAATTAAACACTGAGTCTTCAGTTAGGTATTGCCCATCTATATACCATACAAAAGTATTGGTATCACCAACATAAGAATAGATATTTTCTACAAACGTATAAATTGACTCATCCCAAGCTATTGCTCCATTCAAAAGAATATTCACTATTGGTTTAACGGTATCCATTGACACTAAAAGAGAATCTACTGTTACACATTGATTCAATGAATTGGTAATTGTCGCCACATAAGTTCCAGCTGAATCAACCAATGGGCTATCAGTGGAATTTCCAAATAAAATATTCCCATCAACTGTTGTCCACTCGAAAAGATAATATGGATTTTGAGGATTGATAAAAGCGGTTAAAAACACCATTGGGTAACTACAATTCAAGATCGTATCTTGGTAATTAAAATTAGGCTTTACAGTATCTAGAGTTACCACCAAACTATCTCTAGACAAACAACCAGTATTTAAATCTTCTGATTCTAAGACGTAAGTTCCAACGCTATCAATATAAACAAACAAGGAATCGCTATTCCCTAGTATTATTCCGTTAGTTGTACTCCAAGAATTGGCATAATAAATCCCATGATCGGAAAGGCTTCCATCCAACATTACACTATCTCCTGAACAATTAATCGTCGTATCAAGCCCTGCATAAGTATATGGTATTGGATGAACTAAATGACTATAAACAATACTGTCTGCACAACCTAAGTTAGAAACCACTTTAAGTTCTACTTGATAAGTTCCAGGTTGGCTATAAATATAATTGGTTGACGGAACAGTACTCCCACCTCCATTTCCAAAGTCCCAAGACCAAGAAACAATCGTATCACTTGTTGCAATAATTGAAGAGTCCAAAAAGAAACTGGTATCCATTAGACATACTGTTTCTTGATAAAAGTTAGCTGTAGGTTTGTTTTTTACAACTACATCTTGATATAGTGTATCTGAAAGGGTTCCACATACAGAAATTAGCATAACCTGTTGATTTAAACCATAGGTCGTATCTAAAACGAATAGTAAAGTATCTCCACTAGAAAGGGTTCCTACATTACTACTTTCCCAGTAAAAACATCCCACAGAGCTTGCGGTTTGATTATAAAACTTCAACGTATCTCCATGACAGCCCACTGTATCATTATAAGCCCATTGCGGATTGATTGAAGTACAGACTGAACAAATTGTATTCTCATTAACTGCTGGTGCATCTTCTATTACAGGTGGAGAATACACTTGAACATTTGAAGTTATTATTTGTGATGCAGTTGTTGGATTTAATGGAGTTGTTACTGTACTAGTTGTCATATCTATTGATGTATATGGTGCATTGACAAATGAACAACCACAATTCCCTACACTATCCGTCTTAATAAACATCGGATCGTATTCATTGTCAACACCACAAGCAGACAAATTATTATTATAGTTCATTGACAACACATAACCTCCGTCTTTGGCAATCACATCTACTCCTCTATCGCACCCAGCTTGCCCATAGGAATTTGCCCATTCAAAATTACCATTATCGTCTATTTTCAATAGTACAGCATCTCTTCCTCCATTGGTATAACTTTCACTTGTACCAACTATGGCATAACCTCCAGCGGGAGAAACTAACACTCCTTCTGACCAATCGTTACTTGGGCCACCGTAAGACTTAGACCATTCTACATTTCCTAAGGAATCTAATTTTACGACTAAGATATCTCTTCCCCCAGCTGTTAATCCAGCTTGATCGGTTGATCCAGTCATCAAATACCCTCCATCTAACGTAGGCGTTCCCTCTGTATCCCAATACCCACCTTCAACACCTGGTGTTCCATAAGCATTCATCCAGATTACATTACCTTGCAAATCTGTTTTGATCACCATCAAATCTCTACTTCCAGCTCCGAATGAAGTTGTTATCCCTCCTATATAAATATGAGTCGGAGCCGCATGAACAGAACACAAATTATCTTCTCCTGCCCCTCCAAAAGCCTTACTCCACTGATGATTCCCTGTGCTAGAATAACTTGACACTACAGCATCCCAACCTCCATAAGGGAATCCTGTAGTAGAACCGCTTACTATAATCTGATTAGAGACTTCGGTTACCCAATGTGCATAATCATTTGAATTTCCATTCAAGTTGTTCCAAACGGTAATCCATTGTTGGTTCCCATTCGCATCTAATTTTTGCAATAAATAATCATATCCATCTCCTCCATCTGAATCATACAAGCCAGAAACTAACACGCCCCCATCTTGGGCTTCAATTACTTTTCTTCCACCATCAGATCCTGCCGAACCGTATGTTTTATACCACATCAACTCGCCACAAGTATTCAGTTTATAAACATAGTTATCACAAGCTCCTGCAAGTCCTCCATTATGCTGTCCAGTACCTACAAACCCTCCATCATTGGTTGGAGCCAACCCTAAACCTCCAGTCATTCCTGGAAAATTAAACGATCGAACATATTGAGCTCTAGTCGTCCCAACAAGAAAACTAAATAAAACTAATAAACAATAATACTTATTCATCTATACACCTCTTATTCATTGATTAACTTCATCACCTCGTCATAATCTTCTTTGACTATTAACTCTACAATATTCTCGGTTGGAAAATAAATTTCTTTTACCACTTGATAAAATTCATTTGAAGTAGAATCTGAGTAATTTTTAGCCTTAAACAACATGTATGTTTTGTTGTCTGTTTTTGTTAGCTTAATTTTCTTTTTCATTTCAAGCTCTTGAGGCAAAAGCACACTAAAATGGGGACAATCTAAAATATCACTTTTAACTTTCATTAAAACATACCCCTCATTATCTGCTTCCTGAGCAATTGTTTGCATCCCTGCAAATACAAATGCTAAAACTGTCATTAATTTAAAAATTTTATTCATCATTTTATCTTATCTAAATAGTGAAACATCTCCTTTATAAACCTTATTCTCTCCATTAAATGAAGTTTGTAAATACCACATATAAACCCCTTCTACTGCTGGTTTCTCATGTATTGTACCATCCCAACCTACATTTTGGTTATTGGTTTCAAATACTTTTTTCCCCCAACGATCATACACTGTAAAATACATTGCTTGGGCATAACCTCTAACAAAAAGCTCATCATTCTCCCCATCTCCATTTGGAGAAAAAGCAGATGGAACAAATATATTCTCAATAGGCAGAACAATTAATTGATGATATACGGTATTGGGGCAACCAATATCGTTATATACAGTCAACGAAATATTATAAACTCCTGTATCTTGATAGTCATGAGCTGGATCATAATGAATACTATCCAAAGTTCCATCAGCGAAATCCCAAACCCATGATACGGCATCTACACTTAAATTTGTAAATGTAATATTCGGCTCTTGGACTGTTGTTGTAGAAGGTGTTAGCTCAAAATCTGCCGTTGGAAACGGATAAGTCGTAATCAATGCTGGCTTCACAATCGTGTCATAGCATCCCTCAGTATTTTGAACAATCAAAGTTACATCATAAGTTCCTGCTCCTTCATAACAATACCCTACATATTTACTTGATCCTTCACCTAAACTATTTTCAAATTGCCAATTCCAGTCTGCAATTCCTAAGCTATCGTTTGAAATACTATTAAAAGTAACACAAAGTGGCGCACAACCTTCTGTTGTATCTTGTAAAAAATATGCTGTTGGTTTATGATAAACTTGAACTGTTTGTGTTAGACTATCCTGACAATTCAAATCAGACGTTACGATTAACTGTACATCATATATCCCATGACTTGGATAATGAAAACTTGGATTTTCCTGTGTTGACATCGAATTTTGAGTATCTCCGAAACTCCATGAGTACCCAACATTACTTCCACTTACAATTGTTGAATTATTGGTAAAAGTAATTGGTTGTTCATTGATACAAGCATTTGATGTTGTAAAATTAACATTTGGCAAAGGGTGTACGACCACTGTTTGAACTAATGTATCTCTACAATCATTATTTGAGATTGTAATCAACGAAACATCAAATGTTCCACTAGTTTGGTAAACATGAAATGTTGAAGAATCTGTATTTACATTAGATCCATCTCCAAAATCCCATTGACGTACGGGGATATTGTCTGGTGCATTGATGATTGACAAATCACTCACATTCACTGTATCTGTTAAACACAAATTTGAAAGGTTAAAGACGGAATTTGGCATTGGATAAACCGTTATCGAATCCACTAATGTATCCCTACATCCATTGTCTGAAATAGTAACTAAAGACACCTCATAATTACCATTACTTGAATAATAATGGGTATCATTTTCTTGCATACTTCCATTTCCATCACCATAGGTCCATTCCCAACCAATAATATTATCTGGAGCATTTATTGTTGATGTACTGTTATACGCATACTCTTCTGCGATACATTGATTCATTATAGAAAAATTAGCCTGCGGCATTGGATATACGACTAAAGGCAACGCTAGTGTATCATAACAATTATTATTAGAGGTTGTAATTAATGTAACTTGATAAGTTCCATCATTGGAATAATGATGACTTTCATTTTGGTTAAGTCCTCCGTTTCCATCACCAAAGTTCCAATTCCATGCTGTAATTGAATCAGGGCCATTTATTGTTGACAAGTCACCAAAACTAAATGTATCTATTTGACATTGGTTGACTAATGAAAAATTAGTGAGTGGCACAGGATATATCACAACCGAATCTCTTAAGGTATCTGAACAACCATGGTTACTGGTTGTTAGGAGTGTAATTTCGTAAGCCCCATCTAAAGCGTATAAATGAGCATTATTTTGCTGATTACTGGTCTGTCCGTCTCCATAGCTCCATTCCCAAGCATTAATGAGGTCTGGCGCATTGATTGTAGAAAGGTCATTTAAAGCTAAACTATCATATAGACATTCATTTGTCAAGGTAAAATTAGTCTGTGGCATCGGGTATACGACTACAGTATCTATTAAGGTATCTGCACAAAAATTATTACTTACTGTGACTAATTTCACTTCGTAGGATCCATCAGCAGCATAAGTATGATAGACATCTTCTCCTAATTCAAAATTCCCATCACCAAAATCCCAAGCCCATCCAACAATCGCGTCTGTTGCAGTAATTGTTGATGCATTTTCAAAAAACAAAGAATCAATTAAACATTCATTCGATAAATTTGCCATGGCTTGTGGCATTGGAAACTTTGTTATGGTACTTGTCATGGTATCCGCACAACCGTGATTAGTTGCCACGATTAATTCAACTAAATAATCCCCTTCAGAAGCATAGAGATGATTGTCATTTGCATTAGTACTGCTAGTTCCATCTCCATAATCCCATTGCCATGAAACGATATTTTCAATATTTACTGAAGAATTATCAACAAATAATGTTGTATCACTTAAACAGGTATTGGGAATAAGAAAATTTGCTTGAGGCTGTACAATTGTTACGCGTTGTTTCAGTGTATCAACAGTATTTCCACACACAGAAATCAATGCTACATCTTGGGTTAATCCCTGAGTAGAGTCTAAAACGAATAATATTGTATCTCCATTTGAAGAGTAGTTGACTGTATTATCCCAATAAAAGCAACCAACAGAACTGGCTGTAGTATTGTAAAATTTTAACGTATCTCCATGACAACCTATCGTATCGTTATAGCCCCATTGTGGGGTTACATTACTACAAACGGTACATATTGTATTCTCCGTAATATTAGGGTTATCAACAATAATTGGCGGGGACTCTATATGTAAGTTTGGTGTAATGTATTGGGTTGCTACCACCGTATCTATTGCTGTTGTAACGATACTAGCTGTAACATCCATAGAAGCATAAGGAGCATTAATGAATGAGCATCCACAGTTCCCAAGGCTATCTGTTTTAATAAACATTGGATCATATTCATTATTTACTCCACACCCTGCTAATGAATTATTATAATTCATAGACAAAACATAACCTCCATCTTTTGCCATTACATCTACCCCTCTATCACAGCCAGCTTGTCCGTATGAATTAGCCCATTGAAAATTTCCAACACTATCCACTTTTAGTAAAGATGCATCTCTTCCTCCATTTGTATAGCTATGACTTGTTGCAACAACGGCATAACCTCCATCAGGGGATAATACTAGACCTTCAGACCAATCATTATTGGGTCCTCCGTAGGTTTTTGCCCATTCAACTACTCCTGTAGAATCTAACTTAATCAGTAGAATATCCATTCCTCCGGCTGTTAATCCTGCTGTATTCGTTGAACCTGTCATTAAGTAACCTCCATCTGGTGTTGGCAACCCTTCGGTATCCCAATACCCTCCCTCATTACCTGTAGTACCATAGGCATTCATCCACATCACATTTCCTCCAAATCCTACCTTTGTAACGAATAGGTCTCTATTTCCAGAACCAAAAGATGCTGTAATTCCTCCTGCAATTACTCCATCTTGCACTGCATGGATTGAACAGAAGTTGTCTTCTCCTCCACCTCCAAAGGCTTTAGTCCATTGATGTACACCTCCTAGGGTGTAACTAGAAATTACAGCATTCCATCCACCCCAAGGGTGTGCATTAGTGGAACCACTGACAAAAATATTTGATGGTGTTTCTTCCACCCAATGTGCGTAATCTCCGCTATTAGCAGCAGTATTATTCCATACCGTTAACCAAGTTTGATTTCCGTTAGCGTCTAATTTTTGTAAAAAATAATCATATCCATTCCCTCCATCAGAATCAAACAACCCTGCGACCAACAACCCTCCATCGATAGATTCTACCACTTTTCTTCCTCCATCACTTCCAGCGGTACCATAGGTTTTGTACCACAATAATTCTCCACAAGTATTGAGTTTATATACGTAAGAATCACAGCCTCCACCAGCAGCGCCGTTATGTTGACCTGTACCAACAAAACCTCCACTAGCTGTAGGTGCAAGTCCCAACCCTCCCGTCATATTCGGGTAGTAAAAAGACCTCACATACTGACTTGTAGCAGATATAACTATCAACAAACTTATTGTAACTAGAAAGCTTTTACTTATGTACATGGGAAGAAGATAAAATCAAAACACACCTTATTATTGCTACGCAATTTACAATAATTCTAATTTAAAATCCAAAAAAACAATTAAAAACAGTTGATAGCTCGTTACTTAGTTCCTGCCCCAACAAAAAGTATTTTCTTCACTAAAGCTTATCTACTGAAGTCACTTTTCTTGGCTCAAAATTTTCTTGTCTTGAAATTTTACCTTGTGCTTTAGCTTTTTCATTTCGTTCAATCGTGTGTCCAGGACGAGACCATTTAATTTGAGTTTTTTCCTCAGGTTTATCTCTAAAAGAAGTCTTAACCTCAGGTTTATCTCCTTTTTTATAAGCTTTCATTGGTTTCAACCCTAAGATATTAAACAATTCCATATCTGAAGTAAATTCTGGATTAGGTGTTGTTAACAGTTTTTCACCTGCAAAAATAGAATTTGCTCCTGCCATAAAACAAAGGGCTTGTCCTTCTTCACTCATCTCAGTTCTTCCAGCAGACAATCTTACAGCCGATTGAGGTACTACAATTCTTGTTGTAGCAATCATACGTACCATATCCCAAATAGGAACTGTTTTTTGATCTTCTAAGGGAGTACCTTCAACTGCGACTAAAGCATTGATCGGAATAGATTCTGGTTGAGGCTTCATCAAAGCCAATGTATAGAGCATTCCAATTCTATCCTCATCTGTTTCTCCCATTCCAATAATACCTCCAGAACAAACTGTTAAACTAGCTTTTCTAGCATTGTCAATCGTTTTTAAACGATCTTCATAACCTCTTGTTGAAATGACTTCTTTATAATATTCTTCCGAAGAATCTATATTGTGATTATAAGCATATAAACCAGCATCTGCTAATCTTTGTGCCTGATTTTCCGTTAGCATTCCCAATGTACAGCAAACTTCCATGTCCATTTTATTGACGCTACTCACCATTTCTAGTACTTGATCAAAATCTTCATCATCTTTTACATTACGCCAGGCTGCTCCCATACAAACCCTAGAGGAACCATTATTTTTAGCCTCTTCAGCCAAATCTACGACCTCTTTTAATGACATTAAATCATTCCCCTCAATATTGGTATGATACCTTGCTGCTTGGGGGCAATAACCACAGTCTTCTGGACAACCATCTGTTTTGATAGACAACAAGGTACTTACTTGTACCTCTCTCGGGTCATGGAATTGACGATGCACTGTTGCTGCTTCATATAAAAGCTCAAGTAATGGTTTATTATATACTGCTTTAATTTCTTCTTTTGTCCAGTTTTTCATGATATGTGTATGTGTGTTTTATTGGATCAAAGATAACACTTCTCCTTTTTTATGCTAACATTCTTAAAATGATTCTTATAACTTATTAGCTGGATAAGCGTTTAACGTAGCTGTTGCTATTGCTACCAACTCCTGATTTTGATTAAAAATTTCACCTTTACAAACAATTATTCTATTCCCCTCACTAATCACTTCTCCTACACCTCTTAACTCATCGCCCTCAAACACAGGTTTTAGGTAATTAATTTTAAACTCAACTGTTGAAACCACTTTATTTTTCAAGGATGATACTGATAAAGCTGTGACTCCTACAACAGCATCCATCATTCCAGCTAATGCTCCTCCATGCATGGCTTTTGAAGTTGCTAACAGTTTTTGGGTAACCAATAGCTTATAAACCACCTCCCCTGGCTTAACGATTGTGTATGTCATATTAAACAGCCGACCAAACTCATTCGTTTTATTATATGCTTCTATAATTTTATTCATAATCATCTAAAATAGGCTCATACAAACTATATTGAATAGGGTTTCCTTGCCTCAGCTGAACCTGATATTCCTGAAGCCAAAAATCACCTTTATCTTTATTCCACAAGTAAGTAGTAACCTCCACATTTTTAGTTGGTAAATGAACTCCTGAGAGCTCAATAGTTTTATAAATGGTCTTTTTATCACTACTCTTTATAAAATCGGCTGAACTAACTACTGAATAGTTAATTACAGAATCCTTATACTTTAATGCTGTTACTAAATACAATGCTTTTTCTTCCAAATGACTATAAGTAACTTTAATATCAAGCACATCATTTCTATGCTTTAATGCAGCATCTAAATTAAAGGCTATTTGAGGTCCCCATTCTTTTTCTTTCTTCAACAAACCTCCTTTGGCATCATATAGTAAATCGACATTATTCCAACCTTTTTGGCTAGCTTTAAAATTGTTTTTCAATTCAAAATATGGCATTAAGTCATCTTCGTTTTTCTCCTTACTAAACACATATAGGTTACTTGCGTAATAATCTTTTTTCTCAATACAATAAGGGTAATACTCTTTGATCATCTGAACAATTTCTGGAGCAGCATAAGCAACACCTCCATATACAAAATATGGCGTTTTACTATTTCCAACCATTTCTTGTACTTGATCTAAACCAATGTTACTAGATACTCCTTGCAAATAATTCACAAAAGAGAAACTCCATTGATATTTGTCTTTGTAAAATTGGTTTATTCTTGGATGATTAGCAATTAACACTGTACTTTGGTTTCTCTCTGACAAGGATTCTATGTCTTTTAAAAACTGTAAATGACGTGTCTGATATAACACTCGATAATGCTGTCTATTTTTTATCAGTGTAACACTATTTACCAACAGTACTGCGATTACTAGCGCCCCAATTACTTTTGAACTTATTTTTTGGGGAAACCAACCAAAAGCTAAAAAGAAAAAATAAGGAACAGTAAAAATCAACATGGAATACTGTATGACAGGATTAACATAGATTGAATAAAGCAGACCAACACTTAGAGGGGTTAAAAACCACAACCAACTTATTTTATAAAACACCCCCCATTTTTCTTTCCACTTATAAAGCGCTCCCACTCCAAAAACAACCAAAGCCAAACAATAACTTTCTATAGAAAAATGGAATATATATTTAATATAATTTAGCGGGAACAAAGGAGATGGTTTACTCAACCAACCGTCCAAACCTCCTTGACCTAACTGATAAAAGAAAATTGATAAATGTGGTAAATATAAGATAAACACCAACAAGCCGGCCAATACATATCCAAGCAACTGTTTACCTTTGAGCATAAACAATCCAGTAAAACCAACTACAGCTACAAATAACAGGCTAAAATGGTGGTTATATGCACATAAAGCTGAGAATGACACATATCCTAAATAAACCCAAAACGTTTGTTTCCCCTTAATTAACAACGTCCAAAAATAAACCATCAACAAGCCTAAAAACAACCCACTAATATACGGTCGAATAATCACACTGTAGGTTAATGTATATTGAATTGTAGCAATATATGCTGCTGTAATTAGCCCGACATTTTGGTTAAACCATAATTTGCCAACTTTATACATCAAAGGAATTGACAAACTCCCCATCAGTACAAACGGGAGCTTTAACCACAATTCATTTTCCCCTACTAATTGAACATACCACCATAAAAAAACTTGGATTCCTGCTGGGTGCGTATCACCAATTTGTACACCAATTTTTAAGACTTCATCAAATGTTTCAAATCTTGTCCGAAAAAGAGCACTAAACTCATCGTGCATAAAAGGCATATCATAGAGGTGATAAAGTCTTAAAAACACACCAACTACAATAATTAGCGATAATAAAATTGATTGATACTCTAATTTATTCAGCACGTCGTCAACTTTCTATTTTGTAAAAATTATGGATTTCCTGAATAACTAAATCTTGCTCTTCTTGGGTTAAATCGTAAAAAAATGGCAACCTTAAAAGATGATGTTCAAAATAATCAGACATAGCTAAAGATCGTCCATCGTGTTTCTCTTTGTAAAAAGGGCTTTTGTGTAAACTCAAATAATGAAACACAGACAATATACCTTTTGTTTTCAGATAATTAATTAATGCTGTTCGTTTTTCAAAGCTCTCGCAAAGCACGTAAAACATGTGTGCATTATTCGTTGAATGCTCTAAATGGATAGGTAACTTCAGCTTTCCTTGGACCTCTAAAGCGTGCAACCCTTTATAGTAACTCTGCCAAATTTCTTTTCTCCTATTTTGAATATCTTCAATATTTTCTAATTGGGCATACAAAAATGCTGCAACAACTTCGGAGGGCAAATAAGAAGAACCTACATCAACCCAACCGTATTTATTTACCTCACCTCTAAAGAAAGCTGAACGATTGGTTCCTTTCTCCCATATTACTTCAGCACGTTCAAATAATTGATCATCATTAACAACTAACATTCCTCCTTCTCCACTGATAATATTTTTAGTTTCATGAAAAGAAAATGTAGCCAAATGACCTATACTCCCCAAAGGTTTTCCTTTATAATAAGAGTCTACTGCTTGCGCGGCATCTTCTACCACAAACAAGTTGTACTTTTCCGCCAATCGCATAATCTCATCCATATCGCAAGCCATACCAGCATAGTGGACAGGGACAATAGCTTTGGTCTTACTGGTGATTAAGGCTTCTATTTTAGAAACATCCATATTCGGATGATTGGGTAAGCTATCTGCAAAAACAATTTTTGCTCCTCTCAAAACAAATGCATTTGCTGTACTGACAAAAGTATAAGATGGTATAATCACTTCATCCCCTGGTTCTATCCCAATTAAAATTGAAGACATTTCCAAAGCATCAGTACAACTAGATGTTAACAGACAATTCTTAAACCCATATTTTTCTTGAAAGAACTGATGACTTTTCTTTGTAAACACACCATTACCTGACAAATGCAACGATTTTACTGCTTCG
The DNA here is from genome assembly GCA_025210295.1 of Flavobacteriales bacterium. Lineage (NCBI taxonomy): Bacteria > Pseudomonadati > Bacteroidota > Flavobacteriia > Flavobacteriales > Flavobacteriales bacterium. The sequence goes on from JAOASC010000046.1 coordinate 121,996, forward strand.
TAGATATAATGTGTTTCTTTACCTGTTAAATGTGGTTTATTGAACCCTATTTTCATTTTCATTCCTTATCCAATTTGTTCATTCTTAATACACCAGCTAAACCTTACAGCTCAACATTTTTTTCTGAGAATTGCTATTCTTTTTTAGAACGATAAAAATTTAAACTTAAGTTTTTAAAATGGCAATACCAAACCCTTCTTTACCATAACCATTTCCTGTGTACAGCATATAACGCTCTCCTTTATAATCAAATACACAAGGATAACTAATCATATCACTATCCCAACTATCATCTGGTGATACATCTATTCCTACTTGATCATCTTTCCTAATCCACTTTATACCGTCATCTGATTCAGCATACCCAATTCTATATTGATCTGATCGTTCACTAGCCCTGTATGAATACCACATTTTATACTTCTCCTGATCTTTGACAACCCAAGGCTTGGATAAAGCATACTCTCCTTTATGTTCAAGCCCCACAACAATTTGATTGGTTCTTTTCCAATTTACACCATCATTAGACTCAGCATATTTAAACACATGATTCATCGCCGACTGCTCCTCTCCCCAAGATAGATTAGACCCATACCACATTTTATATACTCCTTCATCAAATAAAACACAAGGGTAAGATATTGAAAAAGGATCCTCATCACTTCGATCCATAATTGGAGCTTTGCTTACTTTTTCAAATTTATGTTGCTCTTTATTTAATTTCGCTAATCCTATCGTATTCAACCATGGAACAGTAACTTTTAGGTTCCAGCCTAAATAATACAAATATTCTTCTCCCTCTATTTCCTGAAAGCAGCTCATTACTACACCAGAATCATCAAACAAGCCTAATTCGCCTGGTGTCAAAACTGGTTCTTTAGAGATATTAACTATTTGAAAATCATTTTCAAAATCCAAATCTAAATAAGCGATATAACTTTTAGACATTTTATCTCGACAAGTAAAAAACACACGACATGTACCATCTTCAAGTTCTTTAAAAACAGGATTAGCTCCATGAGAAAACATCCAATCACTATGATTTTCAGCTTTAAAAATGTGTTTTATTTTAATCCATTTCATCATAAAGAAACTTCATCACTTTTTTTGGAGAGCTGAGTACTTCTAGGCGGCACATAAATCCCTAATTCTTCTGTATCTTTGGCTATAACAGCCCCAGCCCCTAATAATGTTTTTGAAGCAATTCTCACCTTATGAGCTAACGTAGCATTAACCCCCAAGAAACAATTTGACTCAACAACACAATGTCCAGATATAACAACATGTGAACTAACAAAGTTATGATCTTCAATGATAGAGTGATGACCAATATGGTTACCACTCCATAAGGTTACATTCTTTCCTATTTTAACATACGGTTGTATAGTATTATCTTCTAGTATAAAGCAGTTATCTCCACATTCAAACTGAGATAAATAAGAGCATTTTGAACTAATATAAGATACCAGCTCATAACCTTTTTCTTTGGCTAAAAAATACTTTTGCTCTCTAATTTCGTTCATTTTAGCATAACTCAATGCAATAAACATCTTAAAGGCATCGGGTGGATAAACTTTTTCCACTTCATCAAATGGAATAAGCGGCAAACCTTCATACTCATCACTATTAATGTAATCTCTATCTACAGTAAACGCAATAACTTCATGTTCGCTGTCATTATCAAAATAATACTTTGCTAACTGAGCAATATCACCTGTTCCAAACAAAACTATCTTTGCCATTATTTTCTTATAATTATTGTAAATTCATATAATTCGTAATCATGCAAAAGTGCTACATTTTTGGATATATTCTTTTTGCAAAAATCAAACACTTCTAGAGGGTTTGCATAATAGAGGTAATCTTTTTTATACTCTTCATCAGAATATGAGGTTAAAATATTAAACGACAGCCCCTTTCTTGCCAATCCACTCATCTTCAACACTGTATCGTAAATATATTTTTTCCATACCTCTTCTTCTTCTTTTAGTTTAACATTAAAAATCCCATTGGCGATAACATAATCGGATATTTTTAAGGCTTCTGCATTGGAAAAAAATTGGAGATTACTTTTAGTATGCAACTCTTTTCCTTTTTTTATCATCTCTTCTGAGATATCAAATCCGGTATAGTCAAAACTATATTTTGAAGAGTTTAGATACTCAATTAAAGATCCAAAACCACATCCATAATCAAGCAAAGAAAAATGTTTATCGTCCGCTATCAATTTTGTCAATTGCTCAAACCTTAAGAAATGAGAAGCTTTACCATTCCAATCAACCCCTTGACTCGTAGCCCCATGCTCCCTTACTTTTTCAGAATAATATTGTTCTACTTTACTTTCTATTCTACCGCTCATGACTTATTTTCCGTTTTTCTATCAAATACAAACTGAGGTCTTCCTTTTACTTGCTCAAACATTTTTCCTAAATACACCCCCAAAACTCCTATTGAAACGAGTATTACCCCCAAAGAAAAAGAAAGCAACACCACAATACTGGCCCATCCTGATTGATAACTTGATATAAAATAAGATATTATAATATAAACCCCTCCTAAAAAAGAGAAAAATGACACGAAGCCTCCAAAATAAATACTTAATCGCAATAACTTTTCAGATTGGTATAATATAGCCACTCCTGCGTGTTTTATCAATTTCTTAAAAGTATATGACGATTCCCCCTCAAAACGTTGATTATGCTCAATTTCTACATAACCAGAACTAAACCCTAACCATCTTAAGACCAAAAGATAGTGAAATTGGTAATCATTATAGTCATTAAAGGCTTTAACTACTTTTTTTGAAATAAGGCTATAAGCCCCAACATTTTTATCTGCTTCCAAACTCTTATTTTCCAATAGAAAATTTAAAACCAAATTAAATAAAACTGCTGTTATATTTTTAAATTTAGAATGGCTTCTTTTTTTCTTGTATGTATATACAATATCGTTGCCCTCGTAATACTTTTCTACAAGCTCTTTAATATACTTAGGGTTATCTTGCAAATCACAATCCATGACAATGGCTACATCTCCTGTGCAAACAGAAAGCCCTGCTTTAATCGCTGCGTGCTGCCCAAAGTTTCTACTTAACTTATAACCAAAAACTTTATTTCTCTGTTGAGCCACCTCAACAATCTGCTCCCAAGATTTATCTGGACTTGCATCTTCTACCAAAATAATTTCATAATCACACCCAATAACTTTTACCCCTTCTTCAATTTGAGCGACCAATTCATTCACTATTTTTTCAGCCCCATATACGGGACTTACTATAGATATTTTGGATATTTTTTGCATTTATTAACCTTTAAAACTTTTCATATTCTGCTTGGCCCCTTCAACGCCCTCATTAAATATTAAGTCTAAAATTGTCACTCCATGCTCAAAAGCTCCGTACTGCTGTGAATACTCTGGATAACCTGAATAATCAAACCAGTGTACCTGAACACCTTTTGCTTCAAACAAACCAACGTCCATATAAGCTTTGGCTGCTGGTCCTGAATAATAATCTGTAACTTTTAAATCTAAACACACATTTAATAACTTCTCTGTTTTATCTCCCTGCAAATTCAAGTCTTTGGAGAAAATGATTTCTGTTTCAATCCCCAATAACTTACAAATTTCATCAATAAATATGACGTTTACATCACTTAGCATTTCAAAATTGCAATTTAAGTATATTTTTTCGAAAATATCTTTATACTCATTAAAAAAAGGAGCTTTTCCATATACTTGCTTCAGTAATTGCCAATGTTTTTTTCCCCAATCTTGATCACTAATTAAAGTTTCATTAATCTTTTGGTTGAATTTTCCTTTAACACTAACTGGAATGCTCATCCATTTCAAACCATTAGCGGTCTTTATTTTATTACGATTCCTCCAATCCCTCTTCGTATACTGCATTTCATCATACACCACAAATACATCTACTGAATTAATTGCATCAAAATACCCCTTCCAAGGGATATAATTTGACTGAGTAATTATTGCTTTTTTCATTTCTCAATTGCTTTTCTACGCCAATAAAAATTTTTATAACAAACGATACACGAGTACTTCCCCTTCTATTTCTTCTAACTTTTCTAAATTACTAGACACTATTTCTCTGTCAGAGAAGAAATAAGCATACCCTTCTTCTTTTATTTTTTTAAAATCAAACTTGGGCTCTATAATTTCTTGGTTTTTCTTCTTCAAATCCACACAAGTCATATAGCAACGACTTCCCATATTTTTGATTTTTAGCTCATCATTTTCCTCGCCCAACATAGCAAGCATCAAATTATTATGTTCCTTAAGATACAGTGGATAGTATCCTCCTAAGGTATAATACCCGTTGTATTGAGCTACTTCTGGAGCAACACCAAGACAAACAACCTTTGTTTTAGTTGGAATGAGCTTGTTAATTTTTTTAAACTCATCAATTTTATAATACTGTTTGAATGTAGCTGTCTCTTTATTTTCCTTAGAAAAATAAGTATTGTAAAAGGCGTTTTCAGCATATAAACTTCCATAAAAATGAGGGTTCCCCACTACAAACAACATCAGCAGCACATTTAAGCCCAACATGGCATACCCAGCTTTAGCCCAAGCATTCTTTTTTAACAACCATTCCCTAATACCTAATGAGTAGAGCCAATACCATAAAAAAGGACTAAAAGAAATCCATCTAAACTGAAAGCTTTTAATACTATTGGGAACAGCTAACTTATCCCAATACATTATTGTCGACATCACTGCCAGACCATAATTGACCAATAACAAAACTATTATTTTTCGCTTCATTGCTTTGTTAGCAACAAAAGCGGCCATAGCCACAACCATTATTACAAAAGGGAAAGCAACAGTATGAAAATGATACTGCCCCTTAACTAAGGTTCGTAGGCCATTGCCTATTAACCCATTAAAGTTATAAACTTTAGGACTCACTTTTGCTGTGTCGTACCCTTCTCCTAAAATAATCATAAACATTCTATATTCTACGAACACATACAATACAGTAACCAGAAAAAAAGCGAAGATAATTTTAAAATTAATTTTTCTGTCTCTTATCATTTTAACAACAAAAAACAGAAATAGAAGCGTTACGACAAACAAACCTGAAAAAAACAAACTTGAATAAAAAGGATAAAATACAATCCAAAGCCAATGATATGCATTCGATTTTGAATGATAAACATTTAACAAAACATACATTAACAATGGGATCCCTGCTACACCAATCCCGCCCGAAGGCCAAAATGGCAACAAAGCAAAGCTTAATGCAATTAAAACCTGACCATAAGAAAATTCCCCTCTATCTTTTGTAAGAATATAGTTTTTAGAAAACAAATACATTCCAAAAAACGCCACTAAACATTGAAGAATAATATTCAATTGGTAGGCCATAAGTGGTGAAAAAAAATAATAAAGCCACACAAGAAAACTATATTCCGAAACAAAAACACCTCTTTCAAGGCCATTCATGGTAAAATCTAGTTTCTTAGAATTATCTTCAAATAAATCTGGACTCTCTGCTATGTTTTTATACCACACAACATTGGAATCTAAATTATCATGAATTAGAAATTGTGCTTGATCTGAAAAAAAAATATTGGGGGACAAGTAAACAAGCAAGATAGAAAAGGCCAAAATATAGGGCCCTTTCTCTTTTATGAAACTTTTCATATTAGCCCTTGTATTTTATCCACTTGGCCAACTCTTTCCAAGTTATTTTCTTCCCATGCATTAAAATACCTGTACGATATATTTTGCCTGCCAACCATGTTGTTCCGATAAATGTAATAACCAATAAAACCATCGAAATAATGATCTGCCACCATAAGCCATCAGCATCCATAGCTGCTCTAACCAGCATTACAACAGGTGAAGTAAATGGTATTTGACTGCACCATAAGATTGCAGGACTATTAGGGTTATCTATTGACAACAATACAATAACATAAGCAAACATTAATGGAGCCGTAATAGGCATCATAAATTGTTGAGAATCTGTTTCGTTATCCACAGCAGCACCAATCGCAGCCATAAGTGATCCATACAACAAATACCCTCCTATAAAGTAGAAGAAAAACAACCCTATCATTAACGGCCAATTAACAGTCAAAATCACATTGATTATTGCCGCTTGACTACTTTTCATCCCCGCAATTGCTTCAGAAGATCCTGCACCCATCATATCTGCGACACTATCTGGCGAATAAAATTCTGCTCCTAAGACGCCCATAGCTACAGAGCCTAGTACTGAAGACAACAAAATCCATACTGCAAATTGAGTTAAACCAACAAGCATTATTCCTATGATTTTCCCCATCATTAGTTCAAAAGGTTTTACTGAAGAAACAATCACTTCAACAATACGATTGGATTTTTCTTCAATTACCCCTTTCATCACTTGCGTACCATACATAAAGATGAACATAAAAATAGACACGCCAAATGCCATCCCTATAAATGCTTTAATTTTGACGTTAGATTCTTCCATCGTATTGACATCAACAGTTTGTAAATTCACCTTATTCTTTAGTCGCTTATAAGTCGTCATTGAGATTTCTAAGTCTTTCAATTTTAGCTGCTCTATTCTTTCATTCACTAAACGTTCTAAAAACATCCTTGTCTTTGAACTTGGAGCCTCTTTATATAAGATCTTACCTGCTCCTGAATTCATCTCTATTACAGTTTCTGGGAGGTATAACAACAAGTCAAAATCCTCGGAACTCTTAAAATATGCTATAGCATCATCGTAACTTTTGTCTCCTGTAGCATCAAATGTTGTGAGTTCATACTTAGATGAATCCCATGGTTCAAACTCTTCAGAAACCACATAAGTATCATCATGAATTAAAACCTTTTGTTTTCCATCTTCTTGTTTTCCAAGCATTACAGCTCCAACCATAAACCCTACTAATAAAATAGGACCTAAAATGGTCATCAATAAAAAGGTTCTTTTTGAAACTCTACTGACGTATTCTCTTTTTATAATCAATCCTATTTTACTCATTTTCCTCAGCTTTTTGTGGCGTAGAACTTTCGTTTACTGTTTTTATAAAAATCTCATTCATACTCAAAGTCACTTTATTAAAACTGAGTACATCAACTGCTTCCAGCACCCCTTTTAGAAAGTCATTTACATTTACACTTTCTCCTAATTTCACATGTACTAAATAGTGATCTTTGTTGAGCTCTTCTTTCTCTAACATTTCCCAACCACCCCAAACAGCATTTGCAAAGGCAACCATATTACCTTTGAATTCTATTTTATACTGGTTTTTTGAAAAACGCTCTTTTACTTCTTTTACTTCTCCTCCTAAAATCTTTTGAGACTTATTGATTAATGCCATATGGCTGCAGATTTCCTCTACAGACTCCATATTATGTGTTGATAGAATAATGGTCGCTCCATTTTCTCTCAATTCCATAATCTCATTCTTAATTAAATTGGCGTTTATAGGATCAAACCCACTAAATGGCTCATCTAAAATCAATAACTTTGGGTTATGAATAACTGTTGTGATAAACTGGATTTTTTGAGCCATACCTTTTGATAGGTCCTCGATCTTTTTATTCCACCAGCCTTCTATCTCAAATTTTTTAAACCAAGCTTTCAAAGCTTTTTTGGCCTCAGCTTTAGGCATTCCTTTCAACTGAGCAAGATACATTGCTTGCTCTCCGATTTTCATCTTCTTATACAAGCCTCGTTCTTCTGGTAAATAACCTATTACTTCTATATGTTCTCTTCTTAATGGTTCTCCATTAATTAAAACTTCTCCACTATCTGGAGCTGTAATTTGATTAATGATTCTAATTAAAGAAGTCTTTCCTGCTCCATTTGGACCTAATAAACCAAATATACTCTGTGGTGGAACACTAATACTAACATCATTTAAAGCGGTATGATTGGCATATCGTTTTACAATATTCCTAGCTTCAAAAACTGGTACAACATCATTCATAACGACAAATATACTTTTTTGTGTTAAAAAACATGATTTTCTCATTGCATTTATTAACAATAAAAAACATGATTTCAACTGATTTAAAAGCGCTTATAGCTATTCTTTTCAACACTAATCAGTAAGTTACAAGGTTTTAAATAAAAACTCCTTTTTTTATGAACACACGCACTTCCCCAATTGTCTTTTTTTTTTGTAACCTTTTAATGGCTTACGCGGTAACCTTTATTAGACAAGTCCTTAGACTTATCTTGGTTTTCGAAAACTAAAATGAAATTTCATAACAGTACAACCCATTGCTCACCTCTTTGGTTGTTGTCAGCATTCTGCCTACAGAATAACAAGAAATATTATTAACTATTTAAAAACCAAGCGTCATGAAACCACTTTACACCCCAACTATTTCTCTTTTAATTTCGATATTCTTTTCTTTTACTTCTTTTGCTTCAGGGCTTCATTTTTCGATAAAAATACAACTCAAGGAAAAGACTTCAACTTCTAGTTTATCTACCTTTAACATACAAAAGCAGACACCAAATTTTATCATTGCCGGACCTTACCACCAATATATTGAGGCAATGAAAGCTAAGCAAGACTTGGGAAAACTTGGTTATTCCATGCTAGAAATTGTAGCTTTTTTCAACCATGCCATGATCACAATTGATGAAGCTTTTGCTTTAATGGACAATCGAAATCATCAAGACAAAAAAAATAATGGTTTTATGCTTACCGAAAATGAATTATCTGAATTACTATTAAACGTTCAAAACGAGGAGTTCTTTTACACTGTTCAAATTGGGCTATTTACTGAGCAAAATGTCAACAACTTCTTTGACTTCCCTAAACAATATGAAGAACGCATTACCACTAAAGGAAATTTAAGATACACTTATGGAACTTACAGCACTATTAACGATGCTAGAGCTGCTCTTAAAATTGTCAAAAACTATGGTTTAGACGATGCTTTTATTATTGCCTTTGATCACCTCGAAAGAATTCCTATCAATCGAGCTATTGAAATAGAAAATCAAACAATAGACCATTTAATTTCCGAAAACAACTAGACTATTTGATTATTAAATGATAGCTTTGGAGTTGAAAATTAAATATTTTAATGAAGCTATCAACACCCAAAAATTTCAGAATAAAACCAGAATTCATTTTCTGGTTTTTCTTGTTTATCATTGTTTTTGGTCTAGGTTTCAATTTTAGAATGCAAACTTTTGACATTCAATACAACAAAGACAAATACAATGTCATAACATCTGATGGAACGGGCTATTACTCCTACCTTCCCTCAACATTTATTGGAAAAGAATTTCAAACCAGCAACGACCCTAATCATTACCTTATCTTTGACGGAACTCCAGAAACACATCAAAACAAGTATTTTGTTGGTTCTTCGATACTGATGCTTCCATTTTTCGGAGCTGCACACTTGTACACTTCGGTCAGTTACTCAATTTCTCCTGAGACAAGCTACCCTCCTAATGGCTACTCATTTCCTTACCATCTTGCCATTTGTTTTGCAGGAGTCTTCTATTTAATTCTTGGGTTATTTTTAATTAAAAAGCTTGGGATAGCTATGGGGATCAAGAAAAGCATATTGTTTTTTCTCATCATCGTATTTGCTTTGGGGACTCAACTCTTAGAACTCTCTTCTTATGAAGCTTCTTTTTCTCATACCTATGCTTTTTTCACAATAGCTCTTACCCTTTATTTTTGGAATAAATTTACAATCGCTCCCAACTTACGACACTTTCTTATTATTGTTTTCTTATTAGGGTTACTTCTTCTAATTCGACCTACTGACATTCTAATTGTACTAGTACTCCCAATCTTTTTAACATTAAATGGCTGGACTCAAACATTAAACTGGCTACAACAACAACGTATTGCCTATGTTTATATGCTTTTAATTGGCGGAGCACTCTTACTCATTCAATTAACCTATTGGAAATTACAATCTGGGGCATTTTTTATTTGGTCATATTCTGGAGAGGGGTTTGACTTTAGCCAACCTGAATTTATGAATGTATTATTTTCCTACAAAAAGGGATTATTTATATACACTCCTTTGGTTGCATTATCCTGTATTTACCTTTTTTTAGGAAATTTGACATTCAAAATAAAAAGCTGGCTCATCATCTTTTTTATAATCAACACTTATGTTATTTCCTCTTGGTGGTGTTGGTGGTACGGAGGGAGTTACGGTATGCGCCCATGGATGGATTTTTTACCAATTATCATCATTACATTAGCTTTCTACCTCAATCAACTAAAGAAAATCTATCTATACATTTTTTATCTTCTCGCTCCACTTTCAATCCCAATCAACATTATCCAGACCTATCAATACAGTTGGGGTATTATGCATTGGGACCAAATGACTAAGGATAAATTTTGGCAAATCTTTTTAAAAACTGACCGAGCATTTGATTTTATAACCTATGACCCATCAGATCATTATAAAAACTATCAAGTTATAGACTCCATTACGGTTCCTATTCTACCAACACGTGATTCCATCCACTTTGTTGAAAAACATCAAATGTTCCATACTTTATTGGAAGCTCCATCTGACTCCCTTTTCTCTGACACATTAGGAACTTATGTCAAAATTAATTTTAAAGGAAAAGTTGAATTCATGAGAGAATGTGCTGTACTTACCTGTAATAAAAACCTAAATACTCCCGATCAAGTTTCTCAACAATCTCAACGTATTATCGGCTACATTAGAAGAACCCAAGAATGGATAAATTCAGAGGTTGTATTTGACTTAGGCCCTCGAAAAGCGGATGAAAAAGACTTTAGCATCTTCTTTTATAACAATCAAAGAAATCACTTTTGGTTTAAGGATGTTTCCATCTCCTTTTATAACTACCAACTCAAATCGAACGATGGGTAAAAAGCCATAGCACAAATAGACAAGACACTAGACTTATTATCACATTTAGCAATGCAAAAACATAATCCCCATTTTGCATTAAATCTAATGTTTCCTTACTGAACGTAGAAAAAGTACTAAAACCACCACAAAAACCAATTAAAATCAACCCTCTCAATTCTGGAGAAGTTATTTTATGATGAAAAACTCCAACGATCAAGCCCATCACTACACAGCTCAATAAATTCGCGATAAAGGTTCCCATAGGAAAATCACCATTCCAAAACAATGTGACTAATTTTGATACCCCATAACGAGAAACGCTACCTAACCCACCTCCAATAAAAATGGCTAACATCATTCCCATTTTAGTAAACTTTTATTTGACACGAAATAAACTCCCCATCCAATTAAGCCTCCCAATATTCCTCCAACAAAAACATCTGATGGGTAATGCACTCCTAAATACATTCTACTATAAGCTATTAAACCGGCCCATGCCAACAACCAATAAATAATCACTTTATTTTTTGCTTTATAAAACAACCCTAAAGTTGTTGCTATTGCAAACATATTGGCCGAGTGAGAAGAAACGAAGCCATACAGCCCCCCTTTATAATTGTTGACAAAATGCAAAGACTTAGACAACTCTAAATGATGAGAAGGACGATATCGTTGAAAAACTTCTTTAAATAAATATTTTGCACTTAAATCTGCTAAACCTACAGCAACTCCTCCCATTACAATCATTAACACTCCTGTTTTCCACCCGTAAAAACGAACTGCTATTACAAGAAAAAAGAGGTAAAAAGGTATCCCAAATTTAGCGTCACTTACCCACCACATAATCTGATCCCAAAAGGGACTGTGCCAACCATTGATAAACAATAGTAACTTTTGATCAATATTTTCTAAATATTCTATCAATTTTTCTTTTCCAACTCTAAATCAACTCTTTCTAAATCTTGGTAAAATGACTCTCCAAACTTTCTGACAATAGGTTCTTTCAAGAATTGATAAGTTTTAACATTCAATTTTTCACCAAGTTTACAAGCATCATTACAAATATTCCAACGGTTATAATTAACAGCTAGGTAATTACGTAATTTAGCAACCCTAATTGGATAAAGATGACATGATATTGGTTTTTTATAGGTGATATCACCTTGGTTATAAGCCTCTTCAATCGCACACTTTGTGATGTTATTCTCATCAAAAAAGACAAAAGCACATTCAGCTCCATTGACCAAAGTTGTAACAGGTTCATTATCTTGATCCATATAAAAAACTCCTGTTTTTTTGACAGCTTCAATTCCTTCTTTTCTCATATAAGGAAGAATGGCTTCTAAATGCTCTTCTATAATTCCGACTTCCTCCTCTTCCAATGGAGCTCCATTATCTCCCTCTACACAACAAGCCCCTTTGCAAGCATTTAAATCACACACAAAACGTTTTTCAAAAACATCTAATGAAATTAATTTATCATCAATCTCAACCATACCCAGTTCTATAATTATTTTAAATATATCTAAAAGCGAAATTATACTTTTTTCTCAAGATAGGAATAAAACGCAGTCGCTTTTTTCAAACTATTTAACAAGCCTCTTTTCTCTTTTAAATCCACAAACAATCAACAGCTCCTATTCCAAATTTTGAGCAAAAATAAGTTTGTAAACATCCCCTTTTTAAGAACTCCTCCATTTTTTATCCGAAATACAAAAACAATTTGTAACTTTGTTTGTGAACCAAATACAATTTAATTAATTCAATGGAGCAAAATGCGAATGCTTTGGATCGTTTAGGAAATGCTGTTCAGGAATTGATGGACAGGTATCAGCAGCTAGAGACTATCAACACAACGTTGAGTCAAAATGTTACTGAATTAAATGAGCAGTTGAGTAAAAAGCAGAATGAGATTGATACGATTAATGAACAGTATAAGGTTTTAAAAATGGCAAAATCTTTAGAGGGGGCTTCAAGTGAAAACAAGGAAGTAAAACTGAAGATTAATGAAATGGTAAGAGAAATAGATAAGTGCATTGCACTACTTAATAAATAATTGAAATTAACAACATGAGTTCGACGCTTTCTATAAAGGTTAATATTGCCGGAAGGACTTATCCACTTACGATAGATCGTAGTGAGGAGGAGGTCATTAGAAAAGCTGCTGATGCTATTAATAAAAACATCAAAGATTTACAGTCTAATTATGCTGTAAGGGATATGCAAGATTTAATTGCAATGACGTCCTTACAATTTTCCACTGATTTGTTGAAACAGAATAAAACTGTTGAGCAAGAGAAAAACGATCAAAAAGTGGAAGCATTAGTCCAAAAAATTGATCAGTTTTTAAATCAATAATTTTCTTTCCTTTTTATGTTTTGCTATTTAGTTAGTGTGTAAACAAGATTAATTTAAATGTTCAATCGGTGTAGCAATTGCTATACACAAAAACAAATAGAAAAAAGTAAATATGGAACCAGTGAGTATTATTATAGGAGTGGTGATTGGGATTATTGCGGGAATTGCTTTTGCTTATTTTTTCTTAAGTAAGGGTATTAACTCCAAAAAAGAGGTTATAATAAAAGAAGCAAAACTTGAAGCTGAGTCAATAAAAAAGGACAAAATATTGCAAGCCAAAGAAAAGTTTTTATCGCTTAAAGAAGAGCATGAAAAGACGATCAACAATAGAAACAGAAAACTTCAAGAGCGAGAAAATAAATTCAACCAAAAGGACAAGAACCTGAATAAAAAACTTGATGAGTATACCCGAAAGGATAAAGAAGCGACGCGTTTAAAAGACCAATTAACAAGACAAATTGAAGCTTTTGAAAAAAGAAAAGAAGAGGTTGACAAAGTACATACCAAACAAGTTCAAGAGCTAGAAAAACTAAGTGGTTATACTAAAGATGAAGCAAAAGATCATTTAGTTGAAGCACTTAAAGACGAAGCCAGAACAGATGCTATGGCTTACATTCAAGAAATCCAAGAGGAAGCAAAGTTGAACGCCAATAAAGAAGCCAAGAAAATTGTTATCCAATCTATTCAACGCGTTGCAACAGAGAAAGCTGTTGAGAACTCAGTATCTGTCTTCAACATTGACAGTGATGAAATGAAAGGTAGAATTATTGGACGTGAAGGAAGAAACATTAGAGCTATTGAATCTGCTACGGGAGTTGAAGTAGTTGTAGATGACACACCAGGGGCAATTATGCTTTCTTGCTTTGACCCAGTAAGAAGAGAAATAGCAAGATTATCTCTACACCAATTGGTTGCTGATGGAAGAATTCACCCTGCTAGAATTGAAGAAGTCGTTGCTAAAACACGAAAATCTTTAAATGAAGAGATTATAGAAACAGGAAAAAGGACATGTATTGATTTAGGTATTCATGGTTTACATCCTGAGTTAATTAAAATGGTAGGAAGAATGAAATACCGTTCTTCATACGGACAAAACTTATTACAACACTCAAGAGAAGTCGCTAATTTGTGTGCTACAATGGCTTCTGAACTGGGGCTAAATCCAAAAGTTGCTAAACGTGCAGGATTATTACACGATATCGGTAAGGTTCCTGAGAACGAACCAGAATTGCCACACGCTATCTTAGGTATGAAAATGGCTGAAAAATATGGTGAAAAAGCAGATGTTTGCAATGCTATAGGTGCTCACCATGATGAAATTGAAATGACCACCTTAATCTCTCCAATTGTTCAAGTATGTGATGCTATCTCCGGTGCGAGACCAGGTGCGAGACGAGAAGTTGTAGAATCTTACATTCAGCGAATTAAAGATTTAGAAAACGTAGCCTTAGCTAAAGAGGGGGTTACAAAAGCTTATGCTATTCAAGCTGGAAGAGAGTTAAGAGTTTTAGTTGAAAGTGAAAAAGTATCTGATAAAAGGGCTGATGAACTTTCTTTTGAAATATCTCATCAGATACAAACTGAAATGACATATCCGGGGCAAGTTAAAGTAACTGTCATTAGAGAGAAAAGAGCGGTAGCATACGCGAAATAAGCGATTTTAAATGGACCAAGCGTTAGTAAATGACATTATCCAATGGGATATAGACAATTGGTCAAAAGCTCTACCTTTTTGGGAAGAGAAAATTGATTTTAACAAACATAAGAAAGCCCTTGCTTTAGGAGAACGGGAAGGAGGGCTTTCTTTATGGTTAGCGTTGCTAGGGATTGATGTTATGTGTACTGATTATCATAAATTTCCTGAAACACCTTTGCCCCTTCACAAAAAACATGCGATTACAGATCAAATAAAATATGGGCAAGAAAATGCGCTAAACCTTTCTTTTAAAGCCAACAGCTTTGATATTATTGTTTTTAAATCTATGATAGGGGCTTTAGAAAACCCTAGCAATCAAAAAAAGGCTTTTGATGAAGCTTATAGAGTTTTAAAACCAGGAGGAATCCTTATTTTTGCAGAGAATATCAAAGCCACACAAGCCCATCAATATGCTAGAAAAAAATTTACATCATGGGGCAATAGATGGTATTACCCAACGATAAAAGACCTCCAAAAGTATTCATTTAACTTTGAATCTTTTCAATACCAAACAACAGGCCTTTTATCTCCTTTTGGTAGGTCTGAAAAACAACGTAAAGTTTTGAGTAAATTAGACCATTTTTTTTGTACTGTTACCCCTAATGAATGGAAATATATTTTATTTGGAGTTGCCAGAAAGTAACTGTTTATAGCGGTCTCTTTGATTGTAAAAACTGTAAACAAAATCCGTAGAACGTAAAAATCTTATTTTCCCTTCTGCTAAACGTTCTATTTCTTTCATGGTCTCCACATTATTATAATAGGAAGGATAAACACTTGAAGCGATCTTGATTATTTTTGTGGTATCAGCTATTAACTTGTACTTTTTTAAATAAGCTAACAAATAAGTTTCTATAGCTTCCAAACTCATCTTATTATAAGCTTCAGCAAATATCCCTGCACAAAATAATTTTTCATGCTCATTCAACTCTTCATGAACTTGACTAGTCATATCACTTAAACGATGAATAACTTGGTCTCCATTTGTTCTGATATAAGAAAACGCCTTTCCTTGAACACCTTTAAGAATAAAATGAACATGAATATACGCCACCTTTCGAGTCATTGGCAACACTTCTTTTCCGTCTTCAAACTGAAAACTAGCAATATTAGATAATGAAGTCAACACCAACTCATCACTTTCACATAAAGCCTTACCCTGTTGATCAAATAAACAAACAGCATCTTTAGTTATTTTAACCGTTTTAATTACTGTATCTAATTTTAGCTCCAATTTATTTTGGTCAATCAGTTGATACACACTCTTTTTTAAATCAGCAGCTCCTCTAATTGGATATAAATAATTTGAAGGAACAAGGGAAAAACGTACATCTGGAGCTTGGATTGTTGTTTTTATATTCTTTACTCCTTTTATTATTTTTTGGGCTGAAAGCACATTTGCTTTGTAATCGTATGGGATTAACCACCTTTTATAAGCTATTGTTGGTTGTGGTGCTAATGAGGTTAATTTAATATTTAGCAACTTTCTTATAAGTTGATAGGTTGATTTTTCGTAACTCCAAATATGACAACCAGCTTCTACTTCAGGAAAACCTTTATGCTTTACAGTAGTCCATGCTCCACCTGCGACTGATCTTTCATCAATATTAAGAACAGTTTTGTTTTCTATTTTTTTTAAAAAGCAAGCCTCAATCAATGAGATCGGACTTGTCCCAACAATCACCACATTACACCTATACATAAAAACACCTAAATCGAGCCAAATTTACAATAAACTTAGTTTGATTCAAATGATTAATGTATTTTTGGAAAAACTTAGTTTAACAAACATGATTACAAACAAAAGAGTACTTGTTACTGGAGGAGCTGGATTCATTGGTTCTAATATTATTGAAAAATTATTAAAGCAAAACAATAAGATTGTTTGTTTAGACAACTTCTCTACTGGAAAAATAGAAAACATCGAACAATTTATCCACAACGATGACTTTACTCTAATAGAGGGGGATATCCAGAATTTTGAGACGTGTAAAAAAGCTTGCGAGCAAGTTGACATCATATTGCATCAAGCAGCATTGGGTTCAGTTCCAAGGTCTATTAATGATCCCGTTACGACCAACAATGTAAACATTACAGGTTTTCTAAACATGCTTGTTGCTGCTAAAGAAAACAACATCAAACGTTTTGTCTATGCTGCAAGTTCTTCTACATATGGAGATTCTATGCAATTACCCAAAATAGAGGAGAATATTGGTAAACCGCTCTCTCCTTATGCTGTTACTAAATATGTAAATGAACTATATGCTGGTGTATTTTCTTCGCTATACGGTCTAGAGTTAATCGGTTTACGTTATTTTAATGTATTCGGGAGAAGACAAAATCCAGAGGGAGCCTATGCAGCTGCCATTCCTAAATTTGTAACAGCTTTTATGAAGCACACTGCTCCAACCATTCATGGAGATGGAACGCAAACAAGAGACTTTACATACATTGACAATGTAATACAAGCCAATGAACTTGCAGCTACTACGACTAATGTTGATGCCTTAAACCAAGTCTATAACGTGGCTTGTGGAGAAGAAACAGTTTTAAACGATTTAATCAGTCAGATAAAAGCCCATTTAACAACTTTCGATGCTGAGATTGAAACCATTTCTCCTGCTCACATTGCAGAACGAACAGGAGATGTTAGGTATTCTCTAGCCTCTATCGAAAAAGCCAAAAGGTATCTAGGTTATAAGCCTAGTCACACATTTAGTGAAGGACTAAAAGAAGCAATAGAATGGTATTGGAATAATTTAAAATAGTTCTTGACGTTTATTAAGAATATTTACTGCACATAGATGAAATTTATCAATGATTCTTATATTAAAAATGTAGGTATTCTATTTTCTGGGAATGTTTTTGCTCAACTTATCCCTCTTGCCTTAGCTCCTATAATCACTCGATTATTTAGTCCCGAAGAACTAGGAATACAAGGTAACTTTATTGCACTGGCAACGTTAATCAGTATTGTTGCCAATGGCAGGTTGGAATTGGCTATAGTGCTCCCCAAAAAAACACAGGAAGCGATTCAACTGTTAAAGGTTGGCTTAAAAATTAGCATTATCGTTTCCCTTTTAATGTTGGCTTTGCCATTATTAGGGAGCATCGTTGAAGACTTTTATAAAACCAACTATTTACAGCGATTTCTCCCTTTAATCAGCATTACTGTTTTAACCATTTCTTCCCACAATCTTCTTATTCAATGGTTGGTTAGATCTCAACGCTTTCGTACGATTTCTACGATAAAAGTGCTGCTCTCATTATCCACCAATGTTTTGTTTATTCTATATGGATGGCTCAACTATAAAGCTGAAGGGTTAATCTACGGGTATCTGTTAGGTTTTATTTTTTCTACAATTGTTTTATTTTTTATTATTCAAAGAGGAATTAATTGGAAGGCAACCACTTCAATGAGTACTTTAACATTAATAAAAAAGTATAAAGATTTTCCGTTAATCAACAGCTTACATGCCTTTTCAGATATTCTATTTTCAGAATTTATCATCTTAATCATCATTACTCATCACTTTGGAATTGCTACTACAGGAATTTATGTCATCATGGTAAAATACCTAAAAGCACCTACCCGATTTATAGGCAGTGCTATAGGGCAAGTATTTTATGCTGAAGCGAACATTGCGTTTCAACAGCAAAAAAACACCACTCCCTATTTAAGCAAATCTATCTTAATTGCTCTAATTGTTGCACTCCCTCTTGTTTTATTCATTTTATTACTAGGGCCACAATTGTTTGAGTGGTATCTTGGAGAAGCTTGGAGTAAGGTTGGGGTATATGCTAAATATTTGATTCTTCCCATTGCACTTGGATTAATTTCATCACCAATATCTTCTATTCCCTTAATTTATAACCAACAAAAAAAATCCTTTGTCATAAACTTAATAGGAATGACATTAAGCGCCTTAACTTTTTATATTGCAGCCGCTTCTTTTTCTTCCATAACTATTGCTTTATTGGCTTTTTCCATCCCACAAACTATACTATACCTTTATTTATTAATCTGGTATTATCAACTTTCTAAAACTTAAATTCGTATTTTTGCGGGCGCATGTCACTATTTAAGCAGCTATTTAAATCTGATTTTATTAAAAACTCTTCCATTCTAATAATGGGAACAGTTTTGGCTCAGCTTATCCCTATTTTAGCTCAGCCATTTATCAGGAGGGTTTATACAGATGCTGAAACTGGCCGTTTAGATTTATACATGAGTTTTGTAGCAATATTGGCTTCATTTGTTCACCTCAATTATGCCAAAACGATTGTGATTCCCAAAAGCGAACAATCAGCCTCAAATTTATTAGCTGGATCGGTAGTCAGTAGCTTTGTTGTGTCGTTCTTCATTTTGATTATTTTTTTATTATTTGGTGAATCGATTTTAATTTTTTTCAATCTTCCTATTGCGTTTTTACCTTGGATGAAATTTATTCCTTTTAGTATCTTTTTAATTGGTTCCTACAATTCTATTACATTTTGGTTAACCAGACAGAAAAAGTTCAAAGCTATTGCCCTAAATAAATTTTCAAGAAGAACAGGAGAAGCAGGGACGCAAATACTGGCTAAAAACATTAGCTCAAACGGGCTTATTATTGGAGTAATCGTCGGGGACATCATTAACCTTTTTAGTAATTTAATTCAACTAAAAAACACCTCTTTCAGTTTCAACAACCTCTCATTTCAAAAAATTAAGTCTGAATTTAAAAACTATAAAGACTTTCCTATCTATAGTTTATTACCAACAGTTTTGAACACATTAAGCTCCAATCTCCCTGTGATTATGATTACCTCATTTTTCTCTGATAAAATAGCAGGTCAGTTTGGTTTAAGTCGAATGGTTTTAGCAATTCCATTAGCGTTAATTTCTGTTTCCATATCGCAAGTATTACTGCAAAAAGTTGCTGAAAAGCGCCAAAACAAT
Organism: Flavobacteriales bacterium; assembly: GCA_025210295.1. Taxonomy (NCBI): domain Bacteria; kingdom Pseudomonadati; phylum Bacteroidota; class Flavobacteriia; order Flavobacteriales; species Flavobacteriales bacterium. Next base: position 141,831 of record JAOASC010000046.1, read on the forward strand.
GAGAACGTCAAGTTGTTGATGAGAAATGTATTGTTTTTTTTAGGAGGTATATCAATTATTGGTACCATCATTATTTATTTTTTTAGTTCTCCTTTATTTAACATGGCATTCGGAGGTAAATGGGAATTAGCAGCAACGTTATCTCAAACACTAATTTTTTATTTTAGCATTTCATTTATTGCCACTCCTATTTCTGTTATTTTCATTGCTTTTGAAGAAGTTAAAATTAATAGTATTTGGCAAACCATGCATTTTTTAGCTATTGCTTCACTCTATTTCTTCCAACACCTCCCCATTTTAGAGTTTATTCAAACATTCACAATCATCAACATTATCTCTTATAGCATCTATATCTCTCTTACGTATTATATCATAAAAAAATACCACCAAAGCATTTTAAAATAAAATTTTACCTTTGCCAAAATTTTTGAATGATTCTATTTCTTAAAAGACATACCTTATTTAGCGTATATACCTTTATACTTTTAATTCTGGGCTATGGTATGTGGGAAACATCGGGCAGTAAATACTTGGCTAACCTAGGTATTTATTTTTTCTCCTTTTCTGCATCTTACTTTTTAGTCTTGAACTTAATAAAGAGACGAGCGCATTTATTGCAATTTAAGTTCAACATCAAACTGTTTAAGTTTGAATATATCATTGCATTATCCGTTATGCTAATTATTGCCCATTACCTCTATTTGGGTTATATCCCTGTCATTCGAGCTATGGGGCTAAACACTATTGACGAGATAGCCTGGGTACGGACTAATATTACAATCAACAACAATACTTTCTTCAATTACGCTAGCAGCATTTTAATTAGAGCCGTTCTTCCTTTTACATTGCTTTATCTTGCAACACGAAAACAAACAGCTTTATTAATCGCCCTAAGTTTACTATTTAGTTTTTATGCTTTTTCTTTAATGCAAAAAAGTTATATCGTTACGCTTATTTTACCAACTTTAATTTACGCGATCTACAATAAAAAAATTATTCAATCTGTTTTCAACTTATTTTTAATTGTAGGGATAATATTAAGCATTGGCTATATCAGTAACCCCAAGTTAAACCCAACCAAACAGCCTCCTAAACCAACGACAACAATTAAAAAGAAAACTCCTCCCCCTAAAAGTACACTTAGCCCTATTCTATTGGGGTTAAAAAACAGGGTACTTGTTGTCCCGGGAAGAATGGTTTCGAATTGGTTTGACCACGTCCCCAACACGCTCCCTTTTCTTGGGGTAGATGGCTATAGAATCATTGCAAAAATCCGAGGAAAAGAGCACCATGATTATGGAAAAGACTTATACCCCATTATCAGTGCTAAATTTCATAAAAGAGGATTAACTGGGACCGTAAATGTAGCTAGTTTTATGTATGAATATGCATATTTTGGAAAACTAGGGTTAATTTTATCTGGCCTTATTCTTTCTAGTATTATCGCTTTTTGTGAAGTACTGTTTTCGAAACATTTTATTTTAAAATTAGCCATTAACCTTTATCCTATTCTTATTTTAAGTTCAACAGCTTTAACCACCTCTTTATTATCTGGTGGCTGGATCTTTTTAATTCTTTTATACATTACCTACCAACATCATTTAAGTTTTCAGTCCCTTAAGACAGTATAATATGGCAGCAACAAACAAGACAATTGCATTATTGGTTTTTAACAATTTTAAAAACGATAGTCGAGTACTAAAAGAAGCCCTTTCATTATCCAAAGCAGGATATAACGTTGAGGTTATCGCTCACCATGATAAAGGACTTGAAAAAGAAGAAAAAATAGGGGAAGTAACAGTGAAACGTGTGAGTTACTTAGACCGAACAACAGCTGGCACATTCACTAAAATCATAGCATATATCCAATTTATTTTTGCTGCTTTAAAACAAACTAAAAATGCTGATTTTTTACACTGCAACGACTTAAACACCTTACCGATTGGATATTTAGCAAAAAAAGTATACCGCAGAACAGTCAAAATTGTGTATGATGCTCATGAATACGAAACTGAAGTCAATCACTTAAAAGGATTCAAACAGCAGTTAATCAAATTTGAAGAAAGGCAACTAATTAAACATGCTGATGCTACCATTACTGTTAGTGATGCTATTGCCAAAGAGTATAAAAAACTTTACCCTAATATTGATACTCCTAGACTTGTTTTAAACTGTCCAAATTACAAGAAAATAGAAAATCAAGATTTATTTCGAAAACATTTTAATCTCCCTGAAGACGTTACGATCTTCCTTTTTCAAGGAAACCTAAGCAAAGGAAGGGGAATAGAGTTAACTATTGAAGCTTTTAAAAATGTTTCTGACAAAAAGAATGTGATTGTTTTTATGGGCTATGGGAATTTAGAAAACCTAATTAAACAAACTGCCCAAGAGGAATCTAATATCTTTTTCCACGAAGCTGTTCCTCAAAAAAACTTACTTAATTATACCACTTCAGCAGATTTTGGTATCCTTTTCTATGAAAACAGTTGTCTTAACCACTATTATTGTTCTCCCAATAAAATGTTTGAGTACATTATGGCAGAAATACCTGTTATCATCTCAAATCTTTATGAGATGAAGAAAATTATTAACCAATACAAAGTTGGAGTAATCGCAGAAGAAAACACTCCTGAAGGATTGATAGAAGCGATAAAAAAAGCCAGTCTTTTAGACAGAGCTGAAACCCATCAGAACTTACTTCAAACTAAACAAATTTACAACTGGGAAAACCAAGAAAAAGAACTTGTTGAGATCTATCACACTTTAGATGCTAACAAATAGTTTACAGCATTAACAAATAAAGGCAAAAGGGTTTGCTGTTTGTCTTTTAAACAATAATCGGAAGAACCAAAAACAAATATTTGCGGATTGTTTTGTTGTTTAAACTCAAACACTCCGCCTGTTTTATCTGCTCCATCCTTTTTTTCACAGGGAACACTCACTATTTTTTGATAAAAACAGTAGGGATTCCCACCTACTAAATACGCTGCACTTCCTAAAACTTTAGTAATATTCCCCATATCACCTCCTTTAAACACAGGATGACTCAACTCATTGATATAAACCTCACCTTTCCCTATATTTTTTCCTCCAAAATTAGAATTAATCATTGTATATAATTCACTACAACTATCAACCTTTCCTTTCCAACTCTGTAGCTTATCATCATTTCTTGCCATTTCAGAGCAACCAGATACCTGAAATCGACCTTTTATTTGATCGTAACAAAACTTAGCATAAAAAATATCTGATGAGGCGATTAATAGCTTGCCACCTCTTTCAAGGAATTCCTTAACATTTTTCATCATCAATGGCGACCAAAAAATTAGCCTTCCGTATAAAACCAACAGTTTTGTTTTTGAGATATCAAGAGAATGCTCAAGGTCTAAATCTGAGACATAATTAACGGTATAGGTCTGCTCTATCTTGGAAAAAAAAGGAGCAAGACCTTTTGTCCATTGATCCAATACTACACTTCTTTGTTCACTAATAAAAGAGGAATCAGACTCGAAGATTCGCTGCTCATTACTAGGGGTATAAAAATGTTTATTCATTAAAGGCACTACAACAGTAATATCAGCCGCTTCTTCTGATTTTACGATAAAAGGATGTTTCTTATTCACGACATAAATACCTGAAGTAAAGTTATTTTGTATAGCTATAGTTTCTGTTTTATAACCTTGAGTTAGGAAGTCTACATTATCAAAATAATCGTATGTTTTATGAACATCAACCGCTGTATCCAACACTGTATTATTCGTAACGACATTATTGACATTTAACGGAAAACGAGCAACACTTGCATTAGAAGTAATCTGGAAGTTTATTTCCTGATTCTCTAAATAAGCAATTGGCTTAAAAATTATTTCTGTACTTTTGTGAGACGAGATTTGTTCTTTTACTATAAAAATAAATAGAACAACAAAAATGATAATTTTTACTATTTTTAAGTCTTTAAACATTTTAAATGCCCATTAGTTGGAACAAACTCAAAGATAAAGCAAATTATTATCTAATTCTATTTATTGCTTTTTTTATTCCTTTAAAAAAAGAAGCGATAGCTCCTTTGATTATCCTTTTTTTTATCAGCTCCCTGTGGAATAAAAGACCTCACCTGAGACTCAACATTAATTGGAGGGTTTTTATTATTATTGGTTTTTATTTTTTTGGAATTCTCAGTCTATTCTATGGAAAAAACACCTCTAATACCTGGTTTAACAATGAAATTAAACTCTCCCTTTTTGTGTTTCCCGTTGCCTTTTTAATCAGCAATCTCGACTTTAAAAGTATTTACAGGTCTATTTTAAAAAGTTTTGTTGAGGGGACTTTAATGGCCATCATGCTTTCCCTAATCAATGCTATCATCCGCTATTATTACGAAAGAGAAAGTACTGTTTTTTTCTACAGTGAGCTTTCTTATTTTGCACATACAAGTTACTTTAGTCTATATTTAAATTTTGCAATATCCATACTTTACTTTTTCTGGTTCTCACCATCTAAAAAAAATTACATCCCTCCCTACCTTAACTTTGGACTTTCTTTTTTCTTTAGCTTAACGATCTTATTGTTAGCTTCTAAAACAGGGGTTATTACCATGTTAATCACCCATTTAATTGGTATTGGTTTTTGGGTTATCCGCTATAGAAAATTTAAACAAGCCGCTATCCTCTTAGGAGCCTTATCCATCTTAATCTCCGTTGGACTCTACCAATCTCCTCAAGTTGTTAATCGTCTAATAACCATGAAAGATTCTATTCTCAATTATAATGGCACGCCAAATTCATCAAGCACTGTTCGACTTGCTGTTTGGTCGGAAGCGATAGAACTTATCAAAGCGAAGCCTATTCTTGGATATGGCGTTGGAGATGTTACTGATGAGCTTACCAAACGATATGAAGAACGTGGTTTCTCTGTGCTTGCTAAAAAGCATTTAAACAGCCACAACCAATATATACAGATCCTAATTGGTTCTGGTGTTATTGGTTTATTTTATTTTTTATTTCTCATTATTTACCCTTTCAAAAGTATAGGCAAGCCAGTAGACCTACTGATTTACCTTTTCTTTTTCCTATTAATTCTGATTAACTTCCTTACAGAATCTATGTTAGAAACACAATCGGGCGTGGTCTTTTTCGCATTTTTCATTACCCTCTTCTATAGTTTAGCCTCAGAACAAAAACAGATCCATAAAATTTAATTAAATTTGTAGGCCAATCAACAAAGATAATTTTGAAAGTAGCTGTTGTTATACCTTGTAAAAATGAAGAAAATTACATCGAGAAATGTATTTATTCTATTTTAAACTCTAGTTATCCAATAGACTTAATAGACATTTATGTTTGTGATGGGTTAAGCACTGATGCTACCCCTCGAATAGTTGAAAATATAGCCCTAAAGCACCCTCAAGTTCATTTATTAATCAATCAAGCTCAAACCACTCCCCAAGGATTGAATTTAGGGCTAAAAACAGCGACTAGCGATCTTAAGATTATACTTGGAGCACATGCTGAGGTTGACAAAGAGTTCATTAGTGAAAATGTAAAAGCCATTCAAAAGGACTCCAGTATTGGCTGTGCAGGTGGAGTAATTCAAAATGTTTTCGAAAATAAAACATCAGAAATAATTGGGGCTGCTATGTCTTCTCCATTTGGTGTTGGAAATGCACATTTTAGAACTGGCGGAAAAGAAGGTTTTGTTGACACTGTTGCTTTTGGAGCCTATAAAAAAGAAGTCTTTGAGACTATTGGCTACTTTGATGAAGAATTAGTAAGAAATCAAGATGATGAGTTTAATTTTCGGTTAATCAAAAATGGCTATAAAATATGGTTATCTCCAAAAATCATTTCGCTTTACTATGTAAGGGCTTCTTATCAAAAACTATTTAGGCAATATTATCAGTACGGATATTGGAAAGTTTTTGTCAATAAAAAACACCAAACGGTTACCTCTATCAGGCAATTAATTCCTTTATTTTTTGTCCTATTTTTAATTTTTGGATCGATTTTATCATTTCTGAACATCTACTTATTGGGACTTTTTGTCCTGACACTAGGATGTTATTTTATCTTAGGACTTTATTTTGCTAAAAAGGTCAGTAGCTTTAAACAGCTATTCCCTGTATTTTTTACATTTTTGGTTCTTCATATCAGTTATGGTTCAGGCTATCTAAAAGGGATTATAGACTTTATGCTACTCAATAAACAACCCCAGAAAAAGAGTATGGAACTTACTCGTTAATACTATTTAGAATATTACTAAGGATTTATGAAAATTATAACAATTATTGGAGCAAGACCTCAAATTATCAAAGCGGCAGCATTAAGTAGAGCTATCTCTAATCACTTCGCTGACACTATTTCTGAAATTATTGTTCATACTGGACAACATTATGACCAAAACATGTCAGAAGTTTTTTTCGATGAATTAGGAATACCTAAGCCGACTATCAACTTAAATATTGGCTCTGGATCCCATGGCAAGCAAACAGCCTTAATGATAGAAAAAATCGAAGAGATACTCATTGAGGAACAGCCCAATGCACTTGTTGTATATGGCGACACCAACTCTACCTTAGCAGCTACGATTGCCGCATCTAAAATTCATGTCCCTATAGTACATATTGAAGCTGGACTACGTTCATTCAACAAAAAAATGCCTGAGGAAATCAATAGAATCATGTGCGACCATGCTTCTTCTCTTTTATTTTCGCCAACAAAAGCTGGCTATCAAAATTTATTAGCGGAAGGTTTTAAAGCTTCATCATCATTGCCATACACAGCCGATAATCCAGGTATTTTTCATTGTGGAGATGTGATGTATGACAACAGCTTATACTTCTCTGAACTCAGTGCTAAAGAATCTACCATAATCGATGATTTAGGACTTACTAAAGGAGCGTTTATTTTAGCTACTGTTCACCGAAATGACAACACCGACAACAAAGCGCATCTAACTGCTATTTTTGAAGCTTTTGAAAGTATTGCAACCCAGCATAATCAGACGATAGTTCTTCCATTACACCCTAGAACAAAAAAGATGTTGCACCAGTTATTTAGTGAAGCATTTGTAACTAGCTTATTAAGTAATAAAAACATTCAAATTATTGAACCTGTATCATTTTTAGACATGATTGCACTTGAAATGCACAGCAAAATGATTATCACTGATAGTGGAGGGGTTCAGAAAGAAGCGTTTTTCTTTAAAAAACCATGTATTATTCTTCGACCAGAAACTGAATGGATTGAATTAGTAGAATGTGGAGCTGCTAAAATCGTTGGTGCAGATAAAAAGCTAATTCTGGAGAGTTTTGATTATTTTGAAAAAGCAAATAACCTTTCTTTTCCTGAGTTGTTTGGTGATGGAAAGGCTGCTAAATTTATAGGAGAACAACTATTAACGAGTCTATAAACCAACTTAACTTTTTCTAAAAGCAATAATTATTGAAGATAGTTTTTATTGAAGAATGTCACGTATTCTTCAATATTTTTCTCTACATATAATGAAGAGAAATTTGTTTCAGTGATGATAAAGAAGTCAAACGATTGGTTATAATCTTTGACTTGTTTTTTGTTCACCTTAAAAGCTACGTAATAATCCATTGCATCTTCTTTATCTTTGAAAGATCTCGTGACAACAACTTGTGTATCTTGATCTACGAAACTACTTTTAACTGATAAGTTTTTAGTTGAAAAGGATGCTTTATTAAAATCAGACACTTTTGCTTTTGCTTTATTAATACTTCCTTTATTGTTTGGAAACACTAATACAAAAAAGTGAGTTGCATCAGTAGCATAGACATAGGTACTTTTCCCAGCTTGAGCATCTGAAACAGATTGAACATTTCTTAATTTATCTAATAGTGCCTTAGCTGGTTCATACACCTCATCTCCTTTACAATGTTGAACTACGTCACTTAACGCATTTTCTAAAGGTCTCAAACTATCTGAATTAGCATACTTTTGACCAACTGCAACCGCCTTTAAATAATAGTACTTACATTTATAAACATTCTCCTTTTCTGACTGAATGACCTTATTACTTAATTCGATGACCTTATCATATTGTTTTTGTGTATAGTAGCTATAGGTCGTTTTATAATCTTCAGCATTTTTTGACCCAGCCAATTCAGCTTTCTGCTTGTAATTTGGATCTTTTATAATCTTAGCGTATTCAGAGTTAGGATAATCATTTAGTATAGTTTGCTTATACTTTTTCATTTCCTCTCCATTCGTCATTAAATAAAGTTGATATAATCCAGCTATTGCTTTTTCATTGGGTAAAAACCTACGAGATAATGCTTCAAAACTCTTTTTAGCTTCAACTTGATTATCCAGCTTAGTTTTATAAACTTCACCACACTTATACAACGAATTCATGACATCTTGATCAATTTGAGCCAATTTATTATTATCATTACAAGGCAATGTTTTTAGGTAATAATCGACAGTAAATTCCTCTGACTCTTCGTTCTTTTCTTCTTCCCCTCCATCAAAATCTAGAGAACTCTTATCAGATCTTCTCCAGTTGTCTTCCAGTTTTCGGTCTCCCCAAAGTGATTTAAAATCATTGAAGCCTATTTTTTTCAGATTTGCGTCAAATGCCCAAAAGGTTCCAGAAGGTGTCCCAGTATTTGATGGTGCTGTTGCATTAGCATTTTGCATTGCCAATAGTCTTCTGCGCTCATCTTCAGCTTCTTTCTCCAACTTTTTTTGCTCAATAATATCATCTATTTTAGACAAAAGCTCTTTGTCTGACAACTTACACAAACTCGTTAAACTATCTCCTTTTTGAACTATATTAAGATTTTCAACTAACTCAGATAAACTCTTATTGGTTTCTGAAATACTTTCGTACTCAAAATGATCTTTCGGTAAAACGGCCATTGTACTATCATAGTACTGTTGTGCTTTTGTATAGTTTTTTTCAATATAATACAACTTACCTAACCTTAAAAAAGATTTACTCTTTTGCACTTTATTGGCCTTACTAACCATTACCGACTGTTCTAAATAAGCAATTCCCTCTGGCCTATTCCCCGCTCTTAGTTCTATATCTCCTAAAGCATAATAGATTTGATCATGATAATCTATATTTTTATCATCCTTTAGCATTTTTAATAATTGAGCTTTAATGCTTTTACTATCCCCACCACTGTATGCCAAAGCTCTATTTATTTTAGCTTGAAAAGCCATATCATAAACGGGATTTCTTTTTACAACTTCTGCATAAAGTTCAGAAGCTCCTTCCCCTCCTACTTCTTGAAGCAACTGAGCTAAAATAAACAGTTGACGAGTTTTAAACTTCCTTTTCTTTGTGACCTCAATTGAAGCTCGTAAAGCCTCTTCTGCTTCTTTATATTGCTTTTGACGTAAATATAAATCTGCTACAACAGGCAATAAATCTTGTTCAAACTTTTTGGGTAATGCAGGAATTTCATCCGTTGGCCCTTCCTTTTTCTTTGACTTTGACTTTGATTTTTTTCTTTTTCTAGAACGACTTGAGCTTCTTTTTTTAGCTTTTTCTTTTGCTTCTTTGGCTGCCTTTTCTGCATCCTCTTTTTGCTCTTTTAGTTCTTCTTTAACATTTTGTAATTCATCTAACACTTCCTTAGCCTCATCAAATTGCTCTAATTCGATTAATGTTTTCGCTCTCCATAACTTTGCGGTATGAGAGATAGAAGCTGTTTTATATTGCTTTTCAATAAAAGAAAACTTTTCTATAGCTCCTTCAAAATCACGTTTATAAAATTGAGCCTGACCGATTACTAACCAGTTATCATCAATCCATTTACACCATTCAACATTTTTAAACTGCCCAACTTTTTGTTTAGGCATACTGTTACGGGCAATAACCGTTTCGCACTTACTAACAGCAGTATCCATTGGAGAATAAAATGCTTTTGACTCTTCATCATTTGCATAAATAAACAATGGTATAATTTCAGCATAATTTTCCTGACGATTCAGCTCAAAATCGGTCATTGTTTCTTTAATGATCTCTCCAGCATTAAAATAGCCATTGTAATGCGCTGTGGTATTGTGATAGGTTCTATTAATCCACGCGTCTTTCTCTGTAGAACACGATTGAACAACAGCAAAAAACAGTATAAAAACTGCTATAAAATGGTGATATTTAGTTTTTGTTTTCAAAACAGTTTACGAATATAAGAGTAGCGGTGAACAATAACTAGATTATCTAGCATTTATTTTATTTCTAGTACATTTTTTTATGCCTACAACTCAATAAGTGATGTTAAATTCTGTTATTTAAATTATTTTCTGCTCTTTTTTTTAGCATATTTGTATTGATGGCAAAATCAAACAAGCAAAATAAAAACGAAGACATTAGTTTCTTGGATCGAATCAGAAAAAAAGATCGACTTGTAGTCGTGGATTTAGACACCTATGAAGAAATTCGTCACTTCAATTTTTCTGCATTAAGCATCATCATCTACTCCCTCTTCTTGGCTTTTATTATTGTGCTTATCACTTGGCTTTTGATTGCCCTTACCCCTATTCGCCAAACGATTCCTGGCTATCCTAACATCAGTCAGCAAAAAGAACTCTCATACAAGAATAAAAAAAATGAAGAATGGCTGGCCGCTCAACAAAAAAAACTTAACCAAGAACACATCTATTATAAGAATTTACACACCATACTTTCTGATAGCATTGTAAAAAATACGGTTAAAGAAAATGCGGATAGCACAGCGACCGAGATTCAACTACAAAACTTTGAAATATCTAAAAGAGACTCGATTTTGAGACAAAAAATAGATGAAAAAGAAAAATACCTTATCAAAGCCAATAATGCCAATCAAAATCATAAAAATGACTTAAATGGGGTGTTGTTTTTCCCGCCACTTAACGGAACCATTTCCGACAGTTTAAATACCAAAATTGGTCACTATGGTGTTGATATTATAGCTCCTAAAGATGAACCCGTGAAATCGACATTGAATGGAACAATTATTTTTGCTGATTGGACGCCAGATAATGGAAACGTAATTCATGTCCAGCATGCCCATAACTTGATATCTGTATATAAACACAACGCTGTATTACTAAAAAAAGTTGGAGATTATGTAAAAACAGGCGAACCAATAGCCATTATTGGAAATTCAGGTAAACTCTCTAGTGGTCCTCACTTACATTTTGAGCTTTGGCATAAAGGAATTGTTTTAAACCCAGTCAACTACATAATATTCTGACAAAAATCATATTTTAATCGTTTTTTTTATATTTTTGGGCTAAAATTATAGCTTATAAATTTTATGAAAAAACACACCTTATCTTTACTTGGGCTTTTTACATTATTCATCCAGATATGTTTTGCAAATAATGTAACCGTAGACAACGTCAGTATTACTGGACAAAATTCTGTCAGCAATTATAAATTTGTTGAATTTGATTTAAGTTGGGAAAATTCTTGGAGAACATCAGCTGGTCCAAGTAACTGGGATGCCGTTTGGGTTTTCTGTAAATATAGAGCAACTTCTTCTTCAACTTGGAGCCATGCAACGCTAAACACTACTGCTGGAAATCACACTGCTCCATCTGGATCTACCATTACTCCTTCACCTGATGGTATGGGAACTTTTATCTATCAAAATGCTGATGGTGCTGGAAATGTTGATTTTGACAATGTACAATTAAGATGGGAATATGGTACTGATGGTTTATTAGACAATGATAGTGTAGAAATTTGCGTATTCGCCATCGAAATGGTGTATATTCCAACAGCTGCTTTTACTTTGGGGGATGGAAATTCAATTTCTTTAGAAAGTACAGGAGCTTTTCATAGCCCATACAACACTTCTAATCCCGTAACGATTTCAACGACTTTAGTTTCTGATGTCCATACTGATGCTGGATATGATGACAGTCAACTAACAGGTAATGCCACATTGGGGATCGGAATTGATGGCGATGGAGGAATAGACACTAATGATGACGGCACAATAGATAATACGAGTTTTCCTACAGGCTATAATGCGTTCTATATCATGAAGCATGAATTGAGCCAAGGACAATATGCTAGCTTTTTAAATAAACTAACTACAGCTCAAGATGCTAGCCGTTTTTACAATACTACCAGCTACAGACAAACAGTATCAGGTACACCAGGTGGACGTGTTGCTAGTGCCCCAAACCGAGCTATGAACTACACAGATTGGCCAGATTTAGCAGCTTATGCTGATTGGGCAGGACTTAGACCAATGACAGAGTTAGAATTCGAAAAAGCTGCCAGAGGAACAGAATCTAGTGTTACTGGTGAATATGCATGGGGAAACACTTCTTTAACAACTTCTATTTATACATTCTTATATGATGGAGCAGCAAACTCTTCTGTTTCTAACATTTCAACTGGTATTGGTAATGCTCAATATGCAACGACCGACAATAATGCTGTAGGACCTTTAAGATGTGGAATTTTTGCTGCAAGTAGCCCTAACCACACAAGAATAGAAACAGGAAGTAGCTATTATGGAGTCATGGAATTATCAGGAAACGTAATGGAATACTGTGTTACATTAGGACGCGTTGGAGGAAGAAGTTACACTGGAAATCATGGAGATGGTGTATTGAGTTCAAACGGTTTTGCTAATGAAACGACTTGGCCAGGATTAAACTCAGGTGTTGTAAGTCATACCACTGCTAGTTATGGTTTTGGATTAAGAGGAGGATCATTTAACGTTGCGAATACTGCAATGCCTATATCTTATAGAGGATATATGAATACCTCATATTCTAATACCAATTCATATTATACAGGTATTCGATTAGTAAGAACTGCGCCATAATAAGCTCTGTGATTAGACTTCTATACCATTTCTTATTCATTAGCTTATTCATTGTAATAAGTGCTTCTACTTTGTGGAGTCAATCTCCTATGTTTTATGGAGGAGGTGGCAGCTTTTATCCTAGTAATTGCTATGAGGAAAACACCAGTACTACTTACAACATGTACTCAGGAGGCTGGGGAAACTACACTTCAAATTTAGCTTGTCATGAACAAACTTCTGCCGAAGGTAATAGGATATACTATGGTGGTGCTGGAGCTGCTCAACCAAGCTATTGTTTTCTAGAAAACGCAGCTACTCATAACGATCTTTTTTATGGTGGGGATGGAAACTTTTCGAACTTATCTTGTTATCATCAACCTGGACAAAACGCCGCTACAATGTTCTACGGAGGATCGAGCTCTGCCATAGCTTTTTACTGCTATGAACAAAATAACACAATCAGTAACACCATGTTTATGGGAGCGAATGGCTCTAACATATATGTTAATTGTTATGAAGAAGGAATCACTCCTTTTTATAGTATGTATACAGGTGGAGATAGCTACAACAGCAATGTATTGTGTTATGAAGAAACAGATATTGTCAACAACTCTTTTTACAAAGGAGGATCAGGAGATGGCTTTGATGTTAATTGCAGGATTCAAGATCAAGCCTTAGGAAGATTTCTTTTTCAGGGTGGTAATGCTGATGGTTACAGCGTTAATTGTTTTACTCAAAACAACGCCAATGTTATTGGAATGTTTAAAGGAGGGGCAGGAACATCAATAAACTTAAGGTGTTTCCAACAGTTAGACTACTTGATTGTACCTTTGCCTGTTGAAATTTTAGATTTCTATGCTACTAAGACTAAAAAAGAAGTTCTGTTAAATTGGACAACTTCTTCTGAAATTAATTCTTCTCATTTTGAGATAGAAAGAGCTGGTAATGATTTAGTCTTCGACTTTTTAGAGGAGACTTCTGCCGCTGGGAATAGTAGCGAAGAACTCCATTATTCTTTAACAGATTTCAATCCAATTAAAGGGCTTTCCTATTATCGCTTAAAACAAGTTGATTTAGATGGTAGTTTTGTATACAGTAAAATTATTGCTGTCAATTTTAAACATAAGAAAGCTGCTCCATCTTTGATTATTTATCCTAACCCAGCTGAAACAAAAACAACAATCCAATTCAACAGTTTTGATGATGAATTAATTGAACTTTCTGTTTATGATATTTCTGGACTAACTCTTGTTAAGCAGCAAATCAACACTGCTATAGATGGAGCTATTTATGAATTCATCTTTTCTAATCGATTAATCCCTGGAACTTATATTATCTCGGCAAGAGGTGTTAACACTCAAACGATCATCAATCAGAAACTCATAATTCATTAAATACTGCCATAACTCATATAATTGAAAAATATTATAATTATTTTTGTGGCTAAATTTAGTTGTTATGAGTATCGAAGAAAGAGAAAAAGAAGTCATTGAAGAGTTTTCATTTTTTGATGACTGGATGGACAAGTATGAGCACATCATTGAATTAGGAAAGGACCTACCATTAATAAATACTACTTATAAAACTGACGATTACTTAATCAAAGGCTGTCAATCCAGAGTATGGGTAAATGCCGACTATGATGGGACGAATGTGAGTTTTACTGCAGACAGTGACGCTATTATCACCAAAGGTATCATTGCTTTATTGATAAGGGTTTTAAGTAACCAAACTCCTAATGAAATCCTTAATGCTAAACTAAATTTTGTAAAAGAAATTGGCCTACAAGACCATCTATCTCCAACAAGAGCAAATGGTTTGCTGGGAATGATCAAACAAATTAAGACCTACGCTTTAATTTACGCTAAGAAGGGATAAAATATGCATTGGGACAAATTGACACACGACGAAATCAACAATAGAATTCAACAAGCTATTGGCGAAAATATTAATTATAGAGATACTCCATTATTAGGAATTCCAGGATCTTTTCTTGATGAAGAAGAATTCTACCCTGAAGCTCCTTTTCTTGAAGACTCACCATTTTTGGCCACTTTTGTAAACAACCCCAACCATATTGGTTGTCATACGGTTACCAAAGAGAAGTCTGAACCTTTTTTTAGGGGAACTCAAAAATTAGAATTAGAAGTCATTAAAATTTGTGCTGAAGAAATCTTAAAAGGAGAAGAGGATCAACAAGATGGTTATATAGCCCCAGGTGGTACGGAAGCAAACCTTCAAGCGATTTGGCTTTATAGAAATTACTTTCAAAAAGAATACAATGCTACAATTGATGAAATAGCCTTAGTCTACTCTGAAGACAGTCACTATTCTATGCCCAAAGCAGCTAATGTGCTAGGATTAAACCAATATGTGATTGCCGTAGATTTTGAATCTAGACAAATAGATCTCGCAGACCTTGACCAACAGATAAAAGCCGCTCAAACAAAAGGAGTTAAATACTTTATCGTGATTCAGAATATGGCAACGACCATGTTTGGATCAGTTGATCAAATAGATCGAGTAACCAACTATTTAGTCGAAGAGAACATCAACTTCAAACTTCATATTGATGGAGCTTTTGGTGGGTTTATTTACCCTTTTACCAACCCTAAAAACCCCTTAAATTTTACCAACAAACATATTTCATCGTTTACTTTAGATGGTCATAAGATGTTGCAAACCCCCTATGGAACAGGTATCTTTTTGATTAGAAAAGGCTACATGCAATATGGACTTACGGATGAAGCTAAATATGTTTCTGGAAAAGACTATACGATATGTGGTAGTCGGTCTGGAGCCAATGCCATTAGTATTTGGATGACTTTAATGACACACGGAAGTATGGGATGGACCGTAAAAATGGAGCATTTACTTGATAAAACAGCTAGTGTTTGTAGCAAACTAGATAAATTAGGCATTGAATACTTTAGAGAACCCAAAGTAAACCTGATCACGATTAAAGCTCCATACATTTCTACTCAACTTGCTCGGAAATATAACTTAATTCCCAACACTTCTGATGAACAACCGCAATGGTGGAAAATTGTTGTCATGCAACATGTAAAAAAAGGGGTACTGCAACAGTTCTTAAATGAACTACAAGCAGAAAGAAGCTTAATTAACGGCATCTAACTTATGTAATTGTAACAGTTTTGTCATATTTTTGACATTAGCAACTTTCATATCAAATATAAACTATCTTTGTATTGGTATGAAAACTACAGCAGACACTATGAAAAAAGAACATTCGACTTGGCTAAAGCGAATTGGAGTTGTTGGTTTTCTTTTCTTTTTAATTAAAGGAATTCTTTGGCTAATTGCTCTATGGGCTGGTTACAGCCTTTTCTAAACTATTTTCTCTTAATAGGAATTCTTTTTTACACTTTTATTTTTAACTTTATAGTATAGAATTTATGCTATTTTATGATGTCTGAAGAAGCTATAATTTGGAAGTTATTGGAGGCGGTTCCTGATCCTGAAATACCTGTGTTATCTGTTATAGATCTAGGGGTAATTCGAAAAATTGATCTACAGAACGACCAAACACTGATTACCATAACCCCAACCTATTCTGGTTGTCCTGCAATGAATCAATTTGAAGACGATATCACTACGCACTTGACTAAACATGGCTATCAAAACATCATCATCAAAACATCTTATAATCCAGCCTGGACAACCGACTGGTTATCTGAAGAAGCAAAACATAAATTAGAAAAATATGGAATTGCCCCGCCTCAAGAAAAAACTACTGACAAGAGCTTCCTTTTAGGTGAACAGCCTACTGTTCGCTGCCCTCAATGTAAATCTACACATACCAAATTGGTTAGTCAATTTGGTTCGACAGCATGTAAAGCTTTATACCAATGTAATGATTGTAAGGAACCCTTTGACTATTTTAAATGTTTGTAAGGACTAAAAACAAAAACTAGATAGCTCTTCCTTTGTTCCATTAAAGTCATTCCCATCTACTGTACCAACGATACCATTTACCCTAACTTTTTCTGTAAACTGATGAAAATTCCAGGTTAGCCCTCTTAATTTATTTTTACTTGAATACGAAGCTACCCAAAGCGGATAGGCTTTAAACTCATTTTTTAGATAGCTGTTATAAAAAGACCTACTTGTATAAAGAATTGGCTTTACACCATACTTTTCTTCAGCCAATGCTAACCAATTGGCCACCCCTTTTTGAAGATTTTTCACCCCATACTTACTCATTTCCTCCACGTCTAACACAGGAAAGAAGTCTCCTTTAGATAGCTTAACATGTTGGATAAAGTTTTGAAATTGTTTTGAAGAATTTTCATTGGGTCTATAGTAATGGTAAACTCCTCTAACCAAATCCGCTGCTTTAGCTCCTTTCCAATTAACCTCAAACTGCTGATCTTTTCCATCCTGTCCCATTGTTGCTCTGATAAAGACAAATTCAATAGGATGATGTGAGGTTTTAACTTTTCTCCAATTAATATTTCCTTGGTAGTGGGAGACATCAATTCCAAACACATAAGCTTCATGAGCAATACCTAAATTCTCATTTTTACACCCATAAAATGCTAATAGTAAAAAAAGAAAAAGACAATAAAGCCTGATCATCTCTCTTTATACTGCTCTTCGTAATACTTTTGATAATCGCCAGAAGTAATATTATCCATCCATTGCTGATTAGCTAGGTACCAATCTATTGTAATATTCATCCCTTGTTCAAAAGTCACAGATGGTTCCCAGCCTAGGTCTTCCTTAATTTTTGTCGCATCAATAGCATAACGCATATCATGCCCTGCTCTATCTTTAACAAACGTAATTAAGTTTCTAGATGTTCCTTTTGGTCTTCCTAATTTTTCATCCATAGTATCACATAGCAAATGAACAATATCTATGTTCTTCCATTCATTATGCCCTCCAATATTATAGGTCTCTCCCAACTTTCCTTTATGAAAAATATCATCTATTGCTCTTGCATGGTCGACTACCCAAAGCCAATCTCTAACATTTAATCCTTCTCCATATACAGGTAGAGGCTTATTATTTTTAATGTTATTAATCATTAAGGGTAACAATTTTTCAGGAAACTGATGAGAACCGTAATTATTACTACAGTTTGACAGTTTAACAGGAATATTAAAAGTATGATAATAAGCCCTTACAATATGATCTGAACTAGCTTTTGAAGCAGAGTAAGGACTGCGTGGATCATAAGGTGTAGTTTCATAGAAATATCCTGTATCTCCTAATGATCCATAAACTTCATCAGTCGAGATATGATAAAATATTTTTCCCTCTAATTGCTCTTGCCAAATTGCTCTTGCTGCATTTAATAAATTTAATGTCCCTACAATATTGGTCATAATAAACTCATTTGGATTGGCTATTGAGCGGTCTACATGACTTTCTGCAGCAAGATGTATGACAGCATCAAATTGATACTCTTTAAAGAGTTCAAACAAGAAAGGGGCATCATTAATGTCTCCTTTCACAAAAGTGTAATTTGAATGCTCTTCTATATCTGACAAATTCTCAGGATTCCCGGCATAGGTCAACTTATCTAAATTAACAATATGATAATTAGGGTATTGGGTAACAAATAAACGTACAACATGGGAGCCAATAAAGCCACATCCACCAGTTACTAAAATATTTTTCATAATTGTGGTTATTTCTAATAAACTGTCTCAAATATAACAAAAAAAGAGCATCTTATCGATGCTCTTTTCTATTCTAATCTTCTACTAATTTTTATAAACTCCAGTAAGACAAGTCTTGAAACTGGTTTTTATACACGCCTTTAATGTCTACAAATTCACCTATATCCGTAAGAATAGATTTAAAGTATTCTTCATTTAATTGTGTGTATTCTTTGTGATTTACAGCTAAAACAACGGCATCATATTTCCCTGAAGGAGCTGCTGTTAGCTCATACCCATACTCTTCCATAAACTCTTCAGAATCTGCGTGCGGATCTACAATCTCGACTTCACAAGAAAACGACTCAAACTCTTTAATAACATCAATTACCTTAGAATTTCTAATATCACTTACATCTTCCTTAAAAGTTGCTCCCATAATTAAGATACGAGAATCAATAATACTTTTACCTTTTGCTAAAATTCGTTTTACACATTGTTTAGCAACATAGAAGCCCATTGAATCATTTACATACCTACCAGAATTAATAATTTTGGCATGATAACCTAATGATTTTGCTTTATGTGTTAAATAGTAAGGATCTACCCCAATACAGTGTCCTCCTACTAAACCAGGGAAGAACTTTAAGAAATTCCATTTTGTTCCAGCTGCCTCTAATACTTCATAGGTATTTATCCCCATTCTTCCAAAGATGATAGATAGCTCATTCATCAATGCAATGTTTACATCTCTTTGTGTATTTTCTATAATCTTAGCTGCTTCGGCTACTTTTAATGAAGACGCTCTATGTACCCCTGCATCAACAACTAACTCGTAGGTTTTTGCTATATTTTCTAACGACTCTGGAGTATCTCCTGAAGCCACTTTTACTATACTAGCCAAAGTGTGTACCTTATCTCCTGGATTAATTCTCTCGGGAGAATATCCCACATTAAAATCTTCTTTCCATTTTAATCCAGAAACTTCTTCTAAAACAGGAATACAATCTTCTTCAGTACACCCTGGATACACTGTTGATTCATAAACAACATAATCCCCTTTCTTTAACGCTTTACCAACTGTTGTAGATGCAGAAATCAAAGGTCTAATGTTTGGTTCTTTACTCGCATCAATTGGCGTTGGCACAGCTACAACAAAAAAGTTAGCTTCTTTTAAATCATCTATATTTGCTGTAAACTGAATATCACACCCCTCAAAATCTGAAGCTTCTAATTCATTACTTGGATCAACATTATTACGCATCATTTCAACACGTTTTTCATTAATATCAAAACCAATTACCTTTATTTTTTTTGCAAATTCTAGTGCAATAGGTAAACCTACGTAACCTAATCCTACTACAGCTAATTTTGCTTCTTTATCTACTAATTTATTATACATATCTTTTTTTAGATTTAAAGATCACTTCGCCTAAAGATTGAAACTTTAAGACATTGCTTTAATTCAAGACTTCTAAATTAATTTAAAAAATACTTAAAGTAAAAAAAAGTCTTGATGTCTTTTATCTTTAAGTCTCGTTTCTTTTTTTTAATACCCTTGTTGATCTCTTACTTCGTAAATTCTTTCAATAATATCGACTACTTTCAGTCCTTCCAATGCATTTGTGGTGGCAGTTGTTCTACCTTTTAATGTATCAACTACATTTTCTATCACATAATGATGGTTCGCAGCTGACCCTTTATATTGTCCATAATCATTTGGTGGATTTGAAGGAGGCAATTCTGGCATATCATAATCCTCGATATGACAATACTCTACTTCATTCATATACTGTCCCCCAACTTTTACGCTTCCTTTACTTCCTATAATGGTAATGCTACTTTCTAAATTTTTATTCCAAACCGCAGTAGAATAATTCAAACTTCCCATCCCTCCATCAACAAAATCAAAAGAGACAAAACCTGAATCTTCGAAATCAGTTGTTTCTTTATGTGTGAAATCACCAAACTTACCTTTGATGTTTGTGATATCACCAAACAACCAATACATAATATCAATGAAATGAGAAAACTGCGTAAACAATGTCCCTCCATCTAATTCTTGAACTCCTTTCCAGCCACCTTTTTTATAATAGCGATCATCACGATTCCAGTAACAGTTTACCTGCACCATAAAAGTGTCTCCAATAATTTTATTTTCTACGATTTCTTTTAACCAAACCGAAGGTGGAGAATATCTATTTTGCATTACAGCAAAAACATGCTTATGATTTCTCAAAGCTTTATAAATAACACTTTCACACTTTGCTTTAGATAAACCAATTGGCTTTTCTACTACAATATGTTTGTGTTTATCCAATGCCAACACTGCTTGGTCAGAATGTAAACCATTGGGCGTACAAATATTTGCGACATCAAAATCAATTCCACTAGCTAACAACTCTTCAATAGAAGAGAAAAAAGGTGTTGCTCCAAATGGCTCTAATGCTAAACTCTCTTTGGGACTTACATCACAAAGTCCTACGAGTTCTGATTCAGCATTATTCATTATCATTGTAGCATGGCGTTTACCAATATGTCCACAACCAACTACTACAAATCTTATTTTGTCATTTTCTTTATACTCCGCCATTATTTTATTCTTGTTACAGTATTATTTTCCAATAAATATTCTTGCCCACTTTCATCACAAACAGCTTTCCCGTCTTCATCAAAATTCAAACGAATTCCATATTCACTTACCCAACCTATTTGCTTAGATGGATTACCTACCACAAGTGCAAAGTTAGGAATATCTTTGGTAACTACCGCGCCTGCTCCTATAAAAGCATATTCACCGATATCGTGTCCACATACAATAGTTGCATTAGCTCCAATAGACGCTCCTTTTTTTACCACTGTTTTTAAATAAGAATCCCTACGATTTACTGCACTTCTGGGATTAATCACATTGGTAAAAACCATAGATGGACCTAGAAAAACATCATCCTCACATACAACTCCTGTATAGATCGAAACATTGTTTTGAACTTTTACATTTTTACCTAAGGTAACATCAGGAGAAACCACAACATTTTGTCCAATATTGCACCCCTCTCCTAACTTACAGTTGGGCATAATATGGCTAAAGTGCCATATTTTTGTTCCTTTTCCTATTTCACAACCTTCATCAATAAAAGCCGATTCGTGAGCAAAATATGCTTTCTCCATAAGTTTACTTTTTTATATATCCCTCAAAGTTATTATGATCTTTTTTGTATAGCTCCTCTTCCGAAAGGGATTTAAAATATTCATACGTTATTTTCAGCCCCTCTGATCGACTAACTTTTGGTTCCCAATTTAAGATTGCTTTGGCCTTATCGATATTCGGCTGTCTTTGCATTGGATCGTCTGTTGGCAATGGTTTATAAATTACTTTTTGAGTTGTACCTGTTAACTTAATGATTTCTTCGGCAAACTCACCTATTGTAATTTCATCTGGATTTCCAATATTAACGGGCTCAGCATAATCTGAAAGTAATAAACGATAGATCCCCTCTACTAAGTCATCAACATAACAAAAAGACCTTGTTTGTTTTCCATCTCCAAACACCGTTAAATCCTCTCCCCTAAGAGCCTGTCCTATAAAAGCTGGTAAAACTCTTCCATCATTTAATCGCATTCTCGGCCCATAAGTATTAAAAATACGAACGATTCTTGTTTCCACTCCATGATACCTATGGTATGCCATAGTAATTGCCTCTTGAAAACGTTTTGCTTCATCATATACCCCTCTAGGCCCTATTGGGTTTACATTCCCCCAATACTCTTCTGTTTGAGGATGTACTTCAGGATCTCCATAAACTTCAGAAGTTGAGGCAATAATCATTCTCGCTCCTTTTGCTTTAGCTAAGCCTAATAAATTATGGGTTCCTAAAGACCCAACTTTCAAGGTTTGAATCGGAATCTTTAAATAATCAATCGGGCTTGCTGGAGAAGCAAAATGTAAAATATAATCCAAGTCACCAGCTACATGTACATAATTGGAAACATCATGGTGAGCAAATTCAAAATTTTTCAACCCAAAAAGGTGCTCAATATTTTCCATTCTTCCAGTAATAAGGTTATCCATTCCTATTACATAATAGCCTTCTTTTATAAAACGGTCACATAAATGGGATCCTAAAAACCCCGCTGCTCCAGTTATTAAAACTCTTTTCATTTAAAAATCTTGTCCTTTTTATTTGACTGTTAAACGTCCAATACTTTCATAGTAATATCCTCTTTTTTCCATATCCTTTAAATCATAAAGGTTACGTCCATCAAATATTACTTTATTTTTTAGTGCTTTATCTATTCTCTCAAAATCAGGTGTTCTAAACACTGACCATTCTGTTGCGATCAACAAAGCATCTGCCCCTTCTAAAGCTTCGTATAAATTGCTAGCATAAGTAATTAAATCGCCTTTAACACCTTTTACATTATCCATTGCCTCAGGATCAAAAGCACAAATTTCTGCTCCTGACTTAGTCAGTTCATCTATCATATATAACGCAGGAGCCTCTCTAATATCATCTGTATCTGGTTTAAAAGCTAATCCCCACAACGCTAACTTTTTACCTTTTAAGTCGTTTCCAAAATATTTTTTTACTTTCTCAGCAAGTGTTAATTTTTGTCGATGGTTAACATCCATTACTGAATCAATAATTTCAAAATTAAAGTTAACTTCTTTACCTGACTTAACTAATGCTTGAACATCTTTAGGGAAACAACTTCCTCCATAACCAATACCTGGGAATAAGAAACGGTTTCCGATACGTGTATCTGTTCCCATCCCTCTTCTAACAGCATCAACATCAGCACCTATCAATTCACAATAATTAGCTATTTCATTCATAAATGTAATTTTTGTAGCTAAAAATGAATTGGCTGCATATTTTGTTAATTCTGCAGATTTTTCATCCATAAAGATGATTGGATTTCCTTGTCTTACGAACGGTTTATACAAACGATTCATTACTTCTCTAGCCTTTTCTGAAGTAGTTCCAATCACCACTCTATCTGGCTTTAAGAAATCATCTACAGCAAACCCTTCTCTTAAAAACTCTGGGTTTGAAACAACATCAAACTCTACCGTTGTTTTTTGAGCAATTGCAGCTGTTACTTTTTCTGCAGTACCTACAGGAACTGTACTTTTATCAACAATAACTTTATAGTCTGTAATCATTTCTCCCAGTTGCTCAGCAACTCCTAAAATATAGGACAAATCAGCTGATCCATCTTCTCCAGGAGGTGTTGGTAGTGCTAAAAAGATGATCTCTGCATCTTTAATCGCTTCTGCCAATTCTGTTGTAAACCTTAAGCGGTTAGCCTTAATGTTTCTTTCAAAAAGTACATCTAAGTGCGGTTCATAAATCGGAACTTCTCCATTTCTCATTTTCGCAACTTTTGCCTCATCAATATCTACACAAACAACATCGTTTCCTGTTTCTGCAAAACATGTTCCTGTCACTAACCCCACATAACCTGTTCCTACAACTGCTATTTTCATTCTTTAATTTTTATTTTAATTTTCCTAAAATAAGTATTTAGGAATAATTTTCTCTTGAATTTTATTTTCTTATGAATTCTTTAACTGATTCTATAATATAGTTCAATTCTTCCGTTTTCAATTCTGTATGCATAGGAAGAGATATAACAGAACTACACAACTCCATTGTTACAGGAAATTTTTCATCAGTAACTCCTTCTTGTAAATAGGCTTTCTGATTGTGAAGCGCTAGTGGATAATACACCATAGACGGGATTCCCTTTTCTTTTAGATGCGCTTGTAATTCGGCCCTATTCACTCCTTTTAACTTTAACGTATACTGATGAAACACATGGGTTGAATAATCTGCTACAAAAGGTATTTCAATATTCGCTTCATCTTTAAATGCAGCATTGTAATACATCGCAGCCTTATACCTTGCTTGATTATATGTATCGAGATGTGGTAATTTCTTTCTTAAAATTGCTGCCTGAATGGAGTCTAACCTTGAGTTCACTCCCACTTCTTCATGATAATAGCGCTCATACATTCCATGATTAACAATAGCTTTTAATCGCTTAGCTAACGCTGCATCATTAGTAAACAAAGCACCTCCATCACCATAGCATCCTAAATTTTTAGAGGGAAAAAATGAGGTTGTACCAATATCTCCAATAGTTCCTGCTTTCTTTACCGTCCCATCTTTAAATTTATATTCAGCGCCTATTGCTTGGGCTGTATCTTCTACGACATATAAATTGTGCCTTTTAGCAATAGCCAACACCCCTTCCATATCTACACATTGACCAAACAAATGGACTGGTATTATTGCCTTAGTTTTCGGTGTAATTGCTTTTTCTATCTCTTCTAAATTAATCGAAAAAGTTGCGCTATCAACATCCACTAAAACGGGCTTTAGCTTTAACAAGCCAATAACTTCTACGGTTGCTGCAAAAGTAAAATCGGCTGTAATAACCTCATCTCCCGGCTCAAGCCCCAAGGCCATGAGCGCAATTTGCAATGCATCGGTTCCGTTTCCACACGCAATGACATGATTAACATTTAAATACTCCTCTAGTTCCTCTTGGAATTTGGCCACCTCAGGCCCTTTTATAAAAGCCGTAGAATTTATGACCTCCTGAATTGACGAATCTACCTCTTCTTTTATTTTTAAATATTGACTCTTTAAGTCAACCATTTGGATATTTCTCATCTAATATTTTATTACTAAATATTTTGTTTCTAGATTTTTAGAAAACACACCCCACAAATATACTGAATGAATTAAAGTATTTGTAAGAAAAATTAAAAAAACATTCTTCAATCAAAATACTAATTTCATCCACCAATAAACATTAAATAACATAAATAAAAAAAAAGAACAAAAAATCTTGAAGAAAAATTCATATTTTGTACTTTTCAGGCCTTTTACTATTACCAACAATGCAAATTTACTTTACAATACTTTTGACATCAATGTTATTACCTATATATGCTATAGGTCAGACACATGCAGTAATAGCAGGAAACACTTCTCTTATCAATCTTGACAGCTCCTTTCTTATTGTAAAAGGCACTCTTCTAATCAACACTAACAGTCCTATAAAAAACAATGGAAATATAGAACTGACCAATGACTGGATCAACAACTCTGGTACTGAAGGTTTCACAACCAACAGCAATGGAAAAGTTACATTTAATGGCCTCAACCAATCAATTGATGGCTCTTCTTCAACATCCTTTTACCGGTTAAAACTTGAAAATGACACCAAAACGGCCTTACAAACAATCAAAATAAAGGACTCTTTTAATTTGATGAATACAATATTGGAAACCAATGACAATCAAATTATTTTATCTAACCCCAACAATGAAGCTTTAATTTGGGAAAACAGTTTTATTACCTCATCCAGTATAGAAGGTTATTTTATTCGTTCTACGAATTCCACTAATACTTACCCATTTCCTGTTGGAAATAATATGTTGGAAAATCAAATGAGAGTCGTAGAGTTAACCCCTACTTCTTCTGACTCCAGCTCATTTGGAGTTGCTTTATCCATCACCTCTCCCTCTAATGAAACAGGAATATCTGCTGCTGGTTCAACCGCTCCATTCCCCGTGGAAAATAAAGCTATTGACGTAAAAGCCATTAACACTTCTTTTTACCATAGAATCCACCAATTCTTTGGGAACAATCAAGTAAACACCAAAATCTACTTCCAACAATCAGACGACCACAATGAAATTACATACAGAAGTCTAGCCAACTGGAACTCCACTGATAATGAATGGCAGAATAACGACTTCACCATTTCTACAACAGATTCTATTATTACACCATATAATATTCCTACTGCTATTGCTATCAGTAATACACCTATCAATAATATTGATGACATCTACGCCTTAAATGGTATCAACCTTATATTCCCTAATTCTTTTACTCCAAATAGTGATGGGTTTAATGACCTCTTCGAAATAGAATATTTATCTGAAGAATATCCAGAGAACGAAATTACGATTTACAATAGATGGGGAGAAATTGTTTATAAAGCTGCACCATACCTCAACGACTGGGACGGCACATCTACAAGTAAAGGACTAAAACTAATGGGGAACACACTTCCTGAGGACACTTATTTTTATACCTTAACCCTTGGTCCCAACAGTCCAATAATTAAAAAATATATAGAACTAATACGAGATTAATTGAAATGCACTTCCCAAACCTAAACATATCACATTATGCATTGAAGTCTCTTCTTATAGTATTGACAATTTGCTGTTCTATAAAAACGAATGCTCAGTTAAATGCGCAAGTAAACCAGTATATGGTTTATCAACCTTACCTTAACTTTGCTGCTGCATCTAGCTATGAAACAGTTAACGCTGCTCTTTTTTACAGGAATCAATGGACTGGCTTTGAAGGAGCACCTGTTACTTACGGACTTGGTGTAGCCATTCCAATCCCTAAAAAAAACAGCATTAAACATTCTAACAGCACCATTGGATTATCTTTGAGAAGAGAAGAAATTGGCATCCATCGAAATGATGCTTTAAGTATTGATTATGGATATAGATTTCAACTAAACAGATCTACTTTTGTAAGTTTCTCCCTATCTCCTACACTTCGCTTTTTAAATGATAATTTCGGCTTAACAATACTCAATGATGTTGACCCTTTTTTAAACCAAACAGCTGTTAGTAAAACTGCTCCTAACTTCAAATTTGGTTCCTATTTATTTAAAAATGACTTTTATGTGGGGTTTACAACTGCCAATCTACTCTACAATAACATCTACCAAGACAATTCTTCCTACGCTGTAGAGACAGGTTTTGACCCTAAAAAAATCAACTATATTTTACATAGTGGATATCAGTACCACTTAAATAGAAACAATAGCATTATAACCTCTGGACTCATCCAAATTGCAGAGGGAGCCAACCTACACTATAACCTTAACGTTCTTTGGAGCACTCTTTCTGAAAAACTAGGAATAGGGGCTTCCTACAGAAGTACCAATAGTCTTGTTTTCATAACCAATTTCCAAATTCACAAACAATTTAAGCTTTCTTATGCTTATCAATACTCCTTATCGGAATTGAGTAACTACCAAAATGGTAGTCATGAATTACTATTGGTTTATCAAGTAAAACCCAAAAAGAAATTAATTAGAATAAGAACACCCCGATTTTAAACGATTAGATTATGATTAATAAATTGAGCTATACAATAATTATTATTTTTCTACTTCAAATCAACTTATTTAGTCAAGAAGGAGTAGCTATCAATACCACAGGAAGTGATCCTAACCAATCGGCGATGTTAGACATAGAATCCAACGATAAAGGTATTTTAATTCCTAGAATTGCATTGACAGCCACCAATTCTCCTCTACCAATTACATCTCCTGAAACAAGCTTAATTGTATACAACACAGCAACAACATCTACTGGGGCAAACGATGTTACAGAAGGGTTTTATTTCTGGAATGGTACAAACTGGGTTCCATTTGTTGTTGGGTCAACCTTAGGAACCGACAGTCAAACACTATCGCTTACAGGTTCCACGTTATCTATTGCCAATGGAAACAGTGTAACATTAGCAGATATTGATCCTAATAATGAAATACAAACGATTTCTAAAACTGGTAGTACCGTAACATTAAGTAATGGAGGAGGAACGTTTACCGACGACGACACTCAACTCACAGAAACTCAAGTGGATGCTTATGCCAACAACAATGGATACCTTACAGCAGAAGTAGACGGGTCTACCACTAATGAAACCAATACAGGGTTTACCATCAATGCCGGAAGCCTAGACCTTACAGATGCTTCGGGGACATTATCTGTAACACTGAATGACCTCAACACTGGTGACTGGCATAAAAATGGTAACGCTGGAACCACAGCTGGAACTGATTTTATAGGAACTACTGATAACCAACCATTAAGTATACAGTTAAATAGTACTGAGAAAATTAGAATAGAAACCAATGGAACAATTTCCACATTAAATACTGGTGGTTCTGTTTTCATTGGAGATGGAGCTGGTACAAACGACGACCAATCTGACAACAGAAATGTCTTTATTGGTTCTGGAGCTGGAGAACAAAACACTACCGGGTATCACAATACCGCAATAGGTGATAGTGCATTCTTTAATAGTACCGCTAGTGACTTTAATGTTGCTGTTGGACATTACACATTATTCGCAAATACAACAGGAGCTCAAAATGTTGCTGTAGGAGCAAAAGCGCTAGAAGACAACACTACAGGGATTAACAATACAGGAATAGGATCTTTAGCCTTAAGCGAAAACATAACAGGAAACTATAATACTGCCATTGGACAAACTGCACTATTATTAAACACTTCTGGAGCTAGCAACACAGGTTTAGGAACTTCTGCTTTATTATACAACTCAACAGGAAGTGACAACACGGCTGTAGGGCATGGCGCATTATTATTTAACACCATAGGAAATCAAAATACTAGTTTAGGTAGAGCATCTATGGTACTCAACACTTCTGGTACACAAAATACAGCTATTGGATACAATTCTTTATACTCCAATACAACTGGAGGACTAAATACTGCTAACGGACATTCTGCTTTGTATAGTAATTCTACGGGGATTGAAAATACAGGAACTGGATACGCTGCACTAAACGCCAACACCACAGGACAAAGAAATGCTGCTTTTGGAACTGCCAGTTTACAAAACAATACTACAGGAAGCTCTAATACAGCCTTGGGAAGAGGTGCACTTTTTTCTAATACTACTGCCGACGAAAACACAGCTGTGGGATTTGCCGCACTATTGTTCAATACTACTGGAAACAACAACTCTGCATTTGGGACAGCTGCTCTTCAAAGCAACACTGTTGGAACCGCCAACACTGGCCTTGGTAGAGGCGCTTTATTCTCAAACACTACAGGAATAAACAATACTGCCGTAGGATATGCTTCATTAATTTTTACAACAACAGGTCAACACAATTCTGCTGTTGGTATTGGTAGCTCTCAAAATAACACTACCGGAAGTAGTAACACTGCTTTTGGACGAAACGCATTGTTTACAGCTACAACTGCAGATGACAACACTGCCGTAGGAGCACTAGCACTCCAAAGAACAACTGTCGGGACAAGCAATACAGCTATAGGAAAAGAAGCACTGGAAGCTAACACCACTGGAAATAACAATACTGCTTCTGGAAAGTTCGCTCTTCCATTAAACACCACAGGGAGTAACAATACAGCTGTAGGATACCAAGCTTTAAACAGTAGCGCCACTGGAAACAATAATACCGCAATTGGTAGAAGAGCTTTTTATACAGGGACAGGGTTTTCTAACTCAACTGCAATCGGGAACAACAGTGCTATTACAGCCTCTAACCAAGTTAGAATAGGAAATGCATCTGTTACAAGTATAGGAGGATATAGTAACTGGGCGAATGTTTCTGATAAACGATTCAAGAAAAATATTTCTGAAGATGTTATTGGACTTGATTTCATTCTCCAACTAAAACCTGTTACCTATAACCTCGACATCAACAAACTCAACAAACACTTAAACCTAGAAGAACTTGATGAAGAAAGCAAACAAGAAACGATAGCTATCCAACTAAAGGAGCAAGAAAAACAAAGTGGGTTCTTAGCACAAGATGTTGAAGCGATAATGCTTCAAACCAATTACGATTTTAGTGGATTAGTTAAACCACAAAGCGAAAAAGACCATTATGGATTAAGATATGCTGAATTTGTTGTTCCTCTTGTAAAAGCTACACAAGAACAACAGGCCTTAATCGAACAGCAACAACAAGAAATAGAACAACTCAAAGCTGCTTTAAATAAACAAACCAACTTAACGCAAAGGGTTCAACAACTTGAAGAAATAATTAACAAGCTTTCTAATCAATAACCGATATTCATTATGCTTTTTGAAGCGAAGAAAATTGTATTTATTCTTTTATGCTGCTTAATATTTCCTTTGACTGGAAAAGCTCAAAAGCAAATAAAATATGCTGACCTAGAATTCGAAAGAGGATACTGGGAAGAAGCTATTGAACTGTATGAAAAGTTAATTAAAGCTCCTGAAAATGAAGATGATTTTTCGTACCTCAGCCAACAGTTGGCATTAGCTAATTACTACTTAAAAAACTACAGTGAAGCCCATTACCATTTTCAAAACATTGAGACCAAAGTAAAAAGCTTCAATAGTGAAACCAAACAAGCTTATTTTGATTGCCTTAGACTTTTTAAAGAATACAAACTAGCCCAAACATACCTCAAACAAGACCTTGAAGACCCCTACTATAAAGAACACTTTATAGACTTCCCTATTCATTACCAAACCTCGGCCAAAGATTCTTTTTTTAACATCAAAAGTATTAACATTGATCATGGATACTCCTTCTTAGGACTAAGTATAATCAACAATGATAGCATAGCTATTGCGCTTCCCATTTCCAACGAAAAGCAAAAAACAGTATTCTACGACTTATTTACTACCAAACGTAAAGAAGACACCCTCTTTAACACAGCTGAAAACAGAAAAATAATCGATGACAAAAAAAAGGTTTTTTACAGAGGAACCCCAACTCTTTTCACCAACAATAACATTATTTTCTCTGGTAACATTAGTGAATATAGCCTCTACAAAGAAAAAGACATTGCTAAATATAACATTTCAGAAAATGGAGAAAACCTCCTACATCTTTTTCAAGTTAAACCTGGATCAACTCAGGAATCTATCCTTCCTATTAATGATCAAAACAGCAACTCTTCAACCCCGTTTTTTGACACCATTAATAATGTTTTATTTTTTAGTAGTGATAGAACTCAAGGTCATAATAATTTTGACATTTACTACAGTTTTTACGTCAACAACACATGGAGCACTCCTCACCCCCTCGAGATCATCAATAGCCCTTATGATGATATCTACCCTTTTTATTTTAACAATCAACTCTTCTTTTCTTCTAAAGGGCATCAAAATTTTGGAGGGTTAGATCTTTTTGTTTCTGTATGTGATATTGACTCAACAAATCAAACAATTACCCTTTCTCCTCCCCAAAACCTTGGTACAACAATAAATAGTAGTTTTGATGATTTTTCCTTAATATGGAATTCAACGTACAACGGCTATCTTGCTAGTAACCGAATAGACAAAAACAAACAAGATCACTTATTTTATTTTGACTACACACCTATTGACACCTTAATATTCAATATTTTTAATCAATACAACACTCCTATAAACGCAAAAATTTATTGTTACTCGAAACTTGAAAATGGCGAATGGACATTAAGCGACTCCCTAAAATACACTCCCGATACTCCTGTACAGTACCCTGTAAATTTGAAAAAGGAATATCAATTTGAATTTAAGAAAAATAATCACCTCTCAAAAATTATTCATTTCGAAAAGGATTACAACTATATCCAATTAAAAAAAGCCAAAAAATCTTTTACAACAGTCACACTAAATAGAGAACCAAGTATATTTACTTTAAGAGATAAATATGGAACTCCAATCCCAAATGCCGATATCATCATCTACAGTAAAGATGTTCCAATGGGAGCATTTGAAACTGACAACAAAGGGTTTTGGGACATTGAAAACAGAAACATTTTTGATGCTTCTAGCAGTTACACCTTAAAATATCAAGACAAGAATGGTGAAGAACAAACAATAACCCTTAATGGAAATGAAATAATACAAAACAATGCTCCTGTAAGAGACTTCAATAACAAGCTACTGACCAACACGCTATTCAACATTACAGCTGACAAGATTAAAGAAGCTGAACTCACGACTGATTTCAATGGAGAGTACCGATATGATTTCAACGACAATTTAACATACGACATAGAAATTAAGGCAGTAGACTATGAATTAAAACAAATCGATTTTGCCATTAATCAGGAAGACTATGAATTAGAACGAGGCAGACCTCAATACGACATTAAAATTGACAAATCCAAATCTTCAAAAGCTGTCATTGAGAAAGTCATCAACCCTATCAATCAAAAAGTCTTGTTTACCCTTAAAGATGAAAATGGGACTCCTCTTCCTTTTACAGATATTTCTATTTATGGTAAAAACATTAAAATAGGAACATTCGATACAGATGCTAATGGTTTCTGGGACATTTCAGATTCAACATTATTTAATCAAGATGGTAGTTACACTGTAAAATACATTGATAAAAGCGGCACAGAACAAAGCATTCAGCTAGAGGGGAAAAACATTTTAGAGCAACAAACTGCATTATTAGACAACAACAATAACCTAATTAGCAACACTTCAATAGATGTTTATTCTGATCGAGAAAAACTAGCAGACATCACAACAGATATCAATGGGCAATATGAGTATGATTTTGATGAAAACATTGAATATGACATTGAAATAAACGCTGTTGATTATGAAATAAAAGAAGTGGAATTTGTATTTGAACAAGATGACTATGAATTAGACAGAGGACAACCTCAATACGACATCCACATTGACCGCTCACCATCTAACCAAGCCACCATTACAAAAGTAACCCATCCTGAAACTAAGAACACCTTATTTACATTAAGAGATGCTGACGGTACCCCTATTCCATTTGCCGACATTACCATCTATGGAAAAGATATTAAGCTTGGTACTTTTGAAACCGATGATAATGGGTTATGGGATTTAAAAGATTCTACACGCTACGATTACGATGGCAGTTATACCATTAAGTTTATCGACAAATATGGTGACGAACAAGTCATTCAATTGGAAGGGAAAGAAATCTTAAATGGCAATCGTCAATTAAGAGACGAAGATAACACCATATTAAAGAATACTTCTATAGATGTTTATTCTGATCGAGAAAAGCTTGCTGAACTTACTACCGATAAAAATGGACAATACGAATATGATTTTGATGAAAACATTACATACGATATTGAGATTAAAGTTGCTGATTATACTACACAAACCATAGAGTTAGATTTTGAACAAATAGATGAATTGGATAGGGGGAATCCTCAATACGATATAAAGATTGATCCAAAAGGGAAAAGCAAACCCACTATTCTAGCTGCTAATCAAAGTAATAGAGAAGAAAAAATTGAAATGGAAGTCATTCAATCAATTCTTTCAGAAAAACTAAAATCTTTTGACAACATCTACTTTGACTACAATAGTTACAAGCTTTCTAAAGAAGGGTATTCTACTTTACGTAAAGTTATTCGCTACCTTAAAGAACATCCTGATAAAAAAGTAATCATTTATGGACACACTGACGCTGTTGGATCTTCACGTTTTAATCAAAAGCTTGGACAAAAAAGAGCAGCATCTTGTCTAAAATACCTTCAGAAAAAAGGGGTGAACAATCCCACTAATGCTGTATCTTTTGGAAAAGATCAATTAGCAAAAAAATGCCCTAACAAAGATTGCTCTACAGAAGAGAATCGAATCAATCGAAGAGTCGAAATTTTCATTGAAGACTAACACTAATGGAACATCAACAATTAATTACACCATACACCACTCGTAACCATAATAAACCCAACCTTTTATTGATCCATGGCTTTCTTTGCTCTTCGCATCTCTGGTATGATTATGCTGAACGGTTTGCAAAAACCTTCAATATCTATTTGGTGAATTTACCTGGTCATGATGGTAACGGCGTCACCATTCAGTCTATTAGTAAATTAGCGCAACACCTATTAAAAGCTCTTGATATTTTAAGGGTTAACTCTCTACACATTATTGGTCACTCATTAGGTGGTTATATTGCAGGAGAAATAGCAAAACTAGCACCATCAAGAGCAACAACAATCACACTAATTAACAGCTCGTTACTGGAGGACTCTGCACATAAAAAAACTGATCGAGACAAAGCTATTCGTGCGGTAAGGATTACCCATTCTGTTTTTTCTCATCATGTCATTGAAAAACTATTTTCAGAAAAAAGTAGACTACAGCATCAAAATATCATCAACCAAACTCAACAAGCTGCAGCTAATATTAAAGCTCCTACAATCATTAGCTATCTTGAAGCTATGAGAGATAGAGAAAGTACTCTTAATGCCATTTCTAAAACACCAAAACTAATTATTGCAAGTCAACAAGACACGACCATCCCTTTTTCAAGAGTAGCTCCACAATTTAACTCAGAAAATACAACCTCAATGATCTTAGAAGAAAGTAACCACATGAGTTTTATTGAAGAAAGTGACCTTGTTTACAAAGCTATTAACTCCTTTTTTGTATCTTTCAGTTCTTGAAATTTACTTATGAAGCTTGTTATCACCCTATTTTGTTTATTTCAGTTATTATTAATAACCAATAGCTATGCCCAGCACTATAATTTCAAAGGAATTTCTGTTGAGGAGGGGTTACCAAGATCTGGTGCTTATTCATTACTTCAAGATTCAAAGGGATATTTATGGGTTACTCTTGACGGAGGTGGAGTTGCGAGATATGACGGACAACATTTTAAAACAATCGACCTTTCTAATGGACTTCCCTCTCGTAAAGTAAGAGCCATTTTTGAAGATTCCAAAAAAAACCTATGGTTTGGAACAACTCAAGGCCTTTGTAAATATGAAAAGGGAAAATTAAAAGTATATACGACTAAAAATGGATTACCTCACAATTACATCAGAGCTATTAATGAAGATAAAAGTGGGCATTTAATTATTGGAACGAACAAAGGGATTGCTAGTTATGACGGGATCTATTTCACAACACTTAACGACGAAAAAGACTCCACGTTCAATCCAAAAATTCGAACCATTCATACCACTAAGGACAACATTACTTATATTGGAAGTGAGCATGGTCTGTATCGTATAAAAGATCAACAAATCATTCTTTCTGAGTACACACAACTACTACCTAACCCTACGGTATTATCCATTCAAGATGACAGCAAAGGCAACCTATGGATTGGAACTGAACAAGGAGTAATTGCCTACCACCATGATTCAGTTAGACTATACAACCAACAAAAAGGACTTATTAGCAATAGAATACGAGCAATATGCGAAGACAACAATCATAATATATGGATTGGTACCCGAACTGGGGTTAGCTGTATTACTTCAAAAAAAATAATTAACATCAATAGCAGTAATGGATTAACCCACGAAAGAATTAGGGACATTCTATTAGATAACAATGGTACACTTTGGTTTGCTACTTTTTATGGAGGAATTAACAATTTTAACCCTAAAGATTTTATCACTTTTTCCACCAATGAAGGACTCCTCAGCAATCAAATTCTTTCGATTAGTGAAACCTCTAACAACAAAATAATAGCCGGAACTTTTGATGGTGTTTCAACATTCCAACTAGACAATGGTAACATTCAAAATATTACTAATTATACTACTTTAAATGGTCTACCACACAATAGAACATACAGTATATATAAAGACAATTATAATTTTATTTGGCTAGGAACTAAAAAAGGAATTGTTGTTACAAATGATTTTCAAAACTTTACACCTATCAAAGATAGCCTATCTGATATTCAAAGTGAAATCTACACGATTATTCAAGAAAATAAAAACACCTATTGGGCAGGAGGCGAAGATGGGTTATTTCAAATCACCTTTTCAAAATTCCCCCACAAATACATTATATTACAATATAACAATGAAGACATTCCATCTAACGATATTTCTTCTCTTGCCATTGATCACAACAAAAATATATGGATTGGGTACAGACATGGTGGAATTAGAATTAAAAAAAATAATGGAGGAGGGTTTATTACACCTACTTTTTCTAAAAAAATTGAGAACATCTCTTCTATTGTAATCAAAAATGATAAAGTTTGGATTGGGACAGATACAAAAGGACTATTTTGTATCGAAACTCCTCAAATAGACCAAGAGATTGCAGTTAAACAGTATACCTACACCGAGGGGTTATCATCCAGTAACATCTATGCCATAGCATCTACTAGAGAAAATGAAATTTGGGTAGGAAGTGAAAAGGGAGTTGATAAATTGATCTTTGAACACCAAAACAATCAATTATTTTTAAAGAACATCGAACACTATGGAAAAGAGGATGGTATTAGCGGAGGAGAAATTATTGAAAAATCGATTTTAGTTAACAAAAAAAATCAGTTATTGCTAGGCACTGTAAAAGGACTAGTAAGTTCCAGTGCTATGAACTATACAGCACTGCATGAGCCCCCAAAACTTCATTTATTAAAATTTGAATCCTTTAACAAAGATAAAGAGCAAAAAGAAAATCATATTACGAACCTTGACAACATTTCAATCGAATACTCCTCTAACAATATCTCTCTTGATTTTATTGGTATTGATTTAAATTCACCGAATAAAGTTAAATACAAATGGTATCTTGAAGGATACAGTAAAAAATGGTCTCCTCCTACCAAAAGAAGCTTTCTTAACTTCACCAATCTTATTGACAAAAAGTACCGATTAATGATTAAAAGTGCTGGAGTAAATAACATTTGGAACGAAACACCTTTGGTGGTCAATTTCACCATCAAAACTCCTTATTGGAAAAGTATTTGGTTTATCATATTGATCACCATTATTATCATTACCATTGTCTATTCTGGTGTTAAATGGAAAATCAACCAATTAATTAGACAAAGAGAGGTCTTAGAACAAAAAATACAAGCTGCCACTAAAACAATTGAAGAGGAAAAGCTCTTAATTGAAGAACAAAGTCATCAAATTTTTGAACAAAAAGAGCTCTTGGAAGAACAGCATAGAGAAATCAAACAATCCATCGATTATGCTCAACTGATTCAGGAAGCTTCTTTGCCTGAAAAAAAGATTACAGACTTAATAGCAGACTCCTTTCTATATTACAACCCTAGAGATATTGTGAGTGGTGACTTTTACTGGTGGGAAGAAAAAAATGATTATATCTTATTTTGTGTAGCAGACTCTACTGGCCATGGAATACCTGGAGCTTTTATATCCTTAATTGGAACCATATTATCTAATGAAATCTTTTATTCCAAAAAACTGATTTACCCTAATAAAATATTAGATGAACTAAACAAAACGGTTCAAATAACTTTAGAACAACATTTACCTAACCCCAAAATAAAAGACGGAATGGACTTATCTTTCTGTTGTTATAATAAACAGACTAAAAAGCTTTATTTCTCTGGCGCTAACAATCCTGTATGGTTGGTTAGACACAATAATCATCCCCTTATTCACAACAGCCAACCGCTTGCACCTAACTTCACCAACAACCACTCTAATTTATACGAAGTAAAAGGTGACAAACAACCTATTGGACTACACGCAGTAAAGCAACATCCATTCACACTCCATGAAATTAACATCGAAAAAGGGGATGAAATCTACCTCTTTACCGATGGGTATGCAGATCAATTTGGTGGTGATAAGAATAAAAAATTCATGTCTAAACGCTTTAAACAATTACTAACATCAAATGAGGGGATCACTATGCAAAAGGCAAAAACTTTAATTGACTTAAACTTTTCAACTTGGAAAGGAGAATACCCTCAGGTAGATGATGTGTGTGTAGTTGGTGTAAGATTTTAACTATGAGAAAGCTCTTTATCATTGCATTTATTCTAAGTTTTTTTTTGAGCATTAACGCACAAGAAAAACAATTTGCTGACCCCTCTTTTTATTTGATAGACTCACTTGTTTTAGAGGAGTTACCAGAGACAAATAGAAAACTAATCGATAGTTGTTTAACACTTTACCATGAAACAAAAGAAGATTCTTTAAAATGGCGATATTTGAATACAATTGCTGAGAACACTTATACTGACATTTGGTACTCCTATCAAAAATTAGCTAGTAAAATTTCAAAAAAGAAAATTACAGAGAACCTCTCTGAACTAGAAAGAAAAACTTTTCTTCATTATTATTCAACAGACATTAATAATGAAGCATTTTGGCACAGCGAGAAATCACAACTTCAAACTGCTGAAAAACTTTACAAAACAGCCATCGAACTACACACAAACATAAAGGATAGTTCAAACCTTGCGATTACACTTAATAACCTAGCAAGCAATTATAAACAACAAGGAAAAACTCAAAAAGCAATTGAAACCTATGAAAAAAGCATTTTTATCGCTAAACAATGTAACAGTAGTAGTACTGGACAAATAATATCAAGTTTAGCAAAAACATATGATGGATTGGGCAGAAAGAAAGAAGCCATAAAACTTTTAAATGAAGCACTATCTTATATAGATCAGACAAAGTCATTAGCTAATAAAGCTCAGATATTAGAAAACATAGGTTATCTACTTTCAAAAGAAAGCGATACCAACTTCCAACAAGCACTTGATTACTATAAAAAAAGTCTTGCCATAAATAAACAATTGAACTACAAATTAAAAATTGCTTCAAATCAATTCAGAATAGGAGAATTATACTTCAATATAGATCAACTTGATTTAGCTGCGCCATACTTTAAAAAAGCAATTAACTTAAATTACACAATCAATAACTATACAGGACTTAGTAACACCTATCTATATGTTGCTAAATCTTTTCAAAAACAAAACAAACAAGATAGTGCTCTCAGGAATTCAATTTTATCATATAATTTTGCTCAACAATCAAGCAGTCCAAGCTTAATTAAAAATTCGGCCAAACTATTAAGTCAAATTTATGCAGGCAAAGAACAATACCGAAAAGCTTATTACTATCAATTTGAGTTTCAAAAAATGAAAGATAGTATAAATGACAAAGAAACAAACTTTGCATTGGCCAAAACCGAAGCCAAACTACAATATGAAAAAGAAAAAGAGCTTGCAGCGATTGAACACAACAATGAACTTGCGTTGAAACAAAAAGAGAATGAAAAACAAACCCTTTATAAAAAGTTTTTCATTGTAGGTTCAATCATTTTATTACTTATTATTCTATTTATTCTCAAGCAATTCTCTAAATCAATCAAACAGAAAAAAACAATAGAATTATCAAACATTCAACTCGCCGAGCAACATAAAGAAATCACCAGTTCTATTACTTACGCAAAACGCATTCAAAGCGCTATTCTTCCCCCTAACGAAATAATCGAAGCAAACTTTAGCAACTCTTTTCTTATCTATATCCCAAAAGATATTGTTTCGGGAGATTTTTATTGGCTTGAACAAAAAGATGACAATGTATACTTTGCAGTAGCAGACTGCACTGGACATGGTGTTCCAGGAGCAATGGTTAGTGTAATTTGTAACAATGGTTTAAATAGAAGTGTTAGAGAACATCAACTCAACCTGCCACATAAAATACTAGACAAAACTCGTGAAATTGTTATTCAAGAATTTGAAAAATCAGGAGAACACATAAAAGATGGAATGGATATTTCTCTAATTGTTTGGAACAAAAAAACAAACACTATTCTATTTTCTGGAGCTCATAATCCGCTATGGATTATTAAAACTCAACAAAGCGAACCTGAATTAATCGAATTAAAAGGAGACAAACAACCTATAGGAAACTTTGAACGCTCTTTTCCTTTTTCTATGCAAGAATACCCTATTGAAAAAGGAGACATTCTCTATTTATCTTCTGATGGATATGCTGATCAATTTGGAGGAGAAAGAAATAAAAAAATAAAAAATAACAATTTTAAAAAATTACTGCTCAAAAACTGTCATCTCCCAATGTCAGAACAACAACTCATTCTTGAGCAATTCTTTGAAGACTGGAAAGGAGATCATGAACAGTTAGACGATGTTTGTGTGACAGGCATAAAATTTTAACCCTTTTGTAACTTTTTAACTCATCAGTCGTCTTACCTTTAATTATGACTAGAACGGAGTACAATAACAGTGTTGATCGTTTCTCAGATAATATTTATCGTTTTATTTTAAAAAGCATAAATGATGAGGAAGTAGCGAAAGATATTGTACAAGAAACATACACAAAACTATGGGTAAAACATGAAACCGTTTCTTTTGAGAAAGTTAAATCCTATCTGTTCACAACGGCATATCATACGCTAGTTGACTACACCCGAAAAGAAAAAAGAAGCACTCGAATTGAAGAAAGTCATCAAAAACAGTTGTTTCACAACCATCAATATTCAGATTTAAAAGAAATATTAAACGAAGCCATACGTGAGCTCTCAGAAAAACAACGTTCTGCAATTTTACTTAGAGACTACGAGGGCTATTCATATAAAGAAATCAGTGAAACCTTATCCATCTCAGAGGCTCAGGTTAAGGTAAATATATTTAGAGCACGTAAATTCTTACAAAACTATTTAAAAAGTATAGAAACAGTCATTTAATGGAACATATCAACAGACATAACTACGTGGTCTTTTTCATTGACTATTTCGACAATACACTCGATGAAGAAGCTATTCAACTACTTTTTGATTTTTTGGAAGTACATCCTGATTTAAAAGAGGAATTTGATGCTTTTGAAAATTTTAGTTTAGCTGAACCTTCTATTACCTTACCTAATAAATCATCACTAAAAAAACACATCGACGAGTCCAATATAGAGCATTATATCATCGCTAATTTAGAAAATGAACTTTCTCATGACGATCATAAAGAATACACTGACTTTATTGCAGAAAATGCTTTATACACTCCAACTGTTGAGCGTTATAAAAGAACCATTTTACCGCTAGAAACTTTCATTTATCCCAATAAAAAAAATCTTAAACAAAAAGGTCGTCTTATCATTCTTTGGCCAGCTATTACTGCTATAGCTGCAACAATCGCTATTTTCATTTCCATATCAACAGATGAACAGCAATATCAATTTCAAGCATTAGATCACTTAAAAGTACTACAAAATGAATTTGAAACTCCTATTCTCAGCATTACCAAAACAGCTCAAAAACAACCTGCAACCTCAACAAAAGAAATTGCTAAAACCAACATCCAATCTCTTCCTAAAAAGAGTACCAAGAAGATAAAAGAACCATTAGTTAAAAAAAATAACCCTACAGTTGCTCATCAACAAAACAATATCCAAACAAACCTACAACAACCTACTATAAAAACAAATAGTTCAATAGCAGTTGTGGAGAACTCCGCAACTGAAAGACTAAACATCGAAAGCTCTGAAACCAACATTCCGACTTTAAAACAAACACTCCATAACTCTATTAAAACAAAAGTGTTTAAAGATGAGAGCAAAAACAACCAACTAATTAATAAAGACTATTTACTTGCAGCAACTAAGGATAAACTAAACAATGCTAAAAACATAACCTTTGAACAATCTCAACTTAACGCTAGAAAAAAAACGAGATTAAAAATTGGAAAATTTGAGTTTTACCGAAATAAAAAGGCCTGAACTATTCTTTCTTCTTGAACAATTTTTGCGTCAACTTATAGGCATCTTGCCCCACTTTCACTCCTACTTTTCTACCCTGAATATCATCAACAGGAGGATGAATGCCTCCCCAAATTCGAGACAGACACGTTTCATCTGCCGCTTCTCTATAAGTTGCCCATTGTAAAGTAATTGTTTCACTTGGACCATATTCAAACTCTAAAAAACGTCCTTTTTCAAAAGTATGTTCTGCAATTCCTCCTGGAAAAAAAGGATCACCAGTAATCAGTGTTAAAATCTCAGCAGCAGCAGCCGAAAAAGTTGAATGCCCTGAAACGTAACCAGCAAAAGGAGGTGTCGCAAAAGAATAGCGCTGGTATGGCCACCAGTTTTCTGCTAAAATCCAGCCAGCCCCTGCAACATCTTTATCGAAATCAGCTATACTATCTGGACCATTCCAACTATACAATTTGATCTTATGCAAATGTTCTTGTTCCTCTCCTACTAGCGGATCATCTTCCATCACCAGCTCTATTTTACCTTCTACCAAATCAATCCCTTCGGTATGAAACCTGGGTAATGTTGAATCGGAACTTTGCCCTTGATCGGCCATCCATCTCAAAGCCGAAATA
Source organism: Flavobacteriales bacterium (assembly GCA_025210295.1). NCBI lineage: Bacteria > Pseudomonadati > Bacteroidota > Flavobacteriia > Flavobacteriales > Flavobacteriales bacterium. The sequence continues at coordinate 184,131 of JAOASC010000046.1, forward strand.
GGCCGTATATAATCATAATACGCCTTAATACTCCACGCAGAGATTGCTGCATCATGAAGACCTCCACAAAGGGTTAAATAAGCTTTTACATCCCATTCTAACGGACTCAATTCCTTTCCTTTCCCAGACCATTTCCTAACAAACAAAGCGTGATCAACCACTTCATTTAATGTATTAACCCAATGACCAGGAGGTGTCATTGTATTGACACCATCAACCCAATATTCGGCTATGACCCGAGAATAATCACTCCTTTTAACCCAATTCTCCTTATAAGGTTTTCCGGTATATGGATTTTTTTTATGTGGAATGGTTTTACAGCCTCCTTCTTCAAAATTAAAAAACGCCTGATAGTCAGCATAAGTTTCGGGCAAAATTCCTTTTGTTGTTCCTATTTTACCTGGTGAAATGTCCATCATTGTCTCATCATTAGGATCATTATGCCCGCCCCAAATAGCAACTAAAGCAAAATTCCATTTATAAGCATCCGAATTTAAAGGATCTTTTTGTTCGCTCATATAGGGAGGTGGCCCTGGATCATTATAAACTCTAAAGACATCTCCCTGTTCATTTTTAAGTTCTTGACTATTCTCCTTATCCATTGCAAAAGGAGTAATTTCTCCCCAGTGCGGTGTCAAAAATGTATCCTCTTGTATCAACGCTTGATTCCAGTACAACAATGTTGAATCATATCCACGTTGTTGAATGTATTCTAATATTGACAATGGTTGCCATCTATTTTTATACAATAAATTTTGGCTTCCTGGTCGATTGGGGAATAACGGAAGGTTGATCGGGTTATAGTTATTTCCCTCATACCCATCTGTATCACCAGCTGGCTCTTCCAACCCAAACTCATAGATTTTTTCTGCAAGGTAATTACCAAGTGCAGCTGGAGAGCCACCTTTATAGTCAACAGCCTTATAATCAGGATCTAAACCTTGAGATTCAAACAAGGCATCCACATCATCCATCATTCGTGTTTTACTAGAATATTCTCCAAAACGGGCATGTATTAATCGATAAGCAGCATAATGTATGGTAACTGCTAATGCACTATCTATATTTTGAGGAGGTTCAAACCCATCAAAGTCACAATGAAACTCCCCCCAATCTTTCCCCAAGAAAAAGGGTTCTGCTTTTTCTGGATGATATACAGCCCATGCATCAAACATCACTACTGATAAATGAAACAAGTTTCGCGCATGAACAGTAGGACCAAGACCATCGACTTTAATTGCATTTAAATGCGTATCCATCCATATTCGAGCAACACTTTTATCAGGACCTTGAGCATAACTGTTTACCACAATTCCTGTAAAAACGACCACTAATATTTGTACTAAGAACTTCATATATATAAAAAATCCAGAATGAGCAAAAGCTCATTCTGGTTCTTTATTAATATTCAATTGATGTTATTCTATTATCATTTTTTTAGTATCAACTTTCACTTGATTCACATACAAAGTATAGAAATAAACACCAGGAGTTAACCCTACAGCATTAATCTGTGCTTCTCCGTATCCTCCTTTCTCTTCCAACTCCAGGTTCGAAACTACTTGACCAGAACTACTACTAATAACCAAATTAGCTGAATTTGCCTGTTGTGGAATAAAATACTTAATTGAAGAGGTATTATTAAATGGGTTAGGGATATTTTGATACAATATTGCTCCATTTACGCCTTCATTTTCTTCAACTTTTAACATTCCATCACAAGCGCACTCCTCTAAATCTGTAATTCGATCTTCGTGATTATCAACTTGCGCTTGAAGTGATGCCAATAGTGGCTCTAGGTCAACTGAAACAGATGTTCCATTTTCTATCTCTATTTCTAACATTGTACCAGACAAAGTTGCTGCAGTTAAGTTCTGCGCATCAGTATTATCCATAAAAGTTGACAAGTCGACTGTATTCCCATTAGAAACACTTAAATCTGTTCCTGTTAAAGCTAGTGTTTGTTCATCTGTATTGGCAAACCCAGAAAGATCAATTGTAGAACCACTAGAAATACTCAAATTGTTCCCTACCAAAGAAAGGTCTTGAAGTTCATTGGTTGCGTCACCATCAACCTCTGTAAAAGAGGTTAAAAAACCATTATTTGCTACATAAGCATCTACCTGTGCTTCTGTTAATTGCGTATCATCTAAATAAGCTGACAAATCAATTGTAGAACCACTAGAAATACTCAAGTTGTTCCCTACTAATGAAAGGTCTTGAAGCTCGTTGGTTGCATCACCATCAACCTCAGTAAAAGAAGTTAAATAGCCATTGTTTGCTACATAAGCATCTACCTGCGCTTCTGTTAGTTGTGTATCATCTAAATAAGCTGATAAATCAACTCCTGTTCCACCTTGGTCTATATTCAAAGTATTCCCCATTAAGGTAAGATTTTGAACACCAGGCGTAATCCATTGTGTTCCATCCCAAGCTTTGATAGTATTATCATCAGCATTGTAAATTAACATTCCCTCTTCAGTAGCACTTAAAGAAGTTCCAAAGGCTGTTTCTTGAGCAGTTGTCATTCTATTAATTAGAAAACCATGGTCTGTTTCCGATAAATCAATTGAGGCTTTTTGGTTAGGTTTAGTTGTTCCTATCCCCATAGTCATACGATCTGTTGAAGTTATTCCTCCTACTACAAAGCTGTTATTAGTATCTGCTAAAGCATTTGTTCCAAATGCAGCAGTGTAACCATAATTAGCTCTAGCATTATCTCCAATAGCTATAGCATAATCAGCTTGACTACCTAAATATGCCTGCGAACCAATCCCGATACTATGCATTCCCCATACTGTTGCTTGATACCCCATCCCAACAGAGTAGGAAGCATTGACATCTGCATCGTATCCAATTGCCAAATCATAATTTTGACCAGCTCTAGTACTGTATCCAAAGGCCATTGGTCCAGTTCTGTCTGTAGTACTGTTTCCTACAACTGCATAATTACCCATCACTATACTTTGGTTGTGTCCATCAGTACTTTGGTCAGCGTGATGACCAATAGCAATATTATCTTGACCTTCTTCATTTCTATCCCCAGAAAAAGCACCTAAGAAAGTATTACGGTTAGCATTACCTGTTCCATTACTTACGTTAGTACGAACACCAGCAAAATAACCGATAAAGGTATTATAATCTGCATGTTCATTTCTTGCTCCTGCTCCTTGACCAACAAACGTATTGAAAGACCCAGCTCCATTGTCTATTCCCGTAGAATCTCCAATAAAAACATTTCTTTGACCTGTAGAACAATCATAACCAGCTTCATTTCCTACAGCTACATTGTTTGTTCCTGTTGTATTTGCTCTACCAGCAGTATTTCCAATAAAAGTATTTTCGGTTCCTGTTGTATTGCTATAACCAGCTTGGTGTCCTACAAAACAACTTCGGCTTGCTCCAGTATTACGGCCAGCCCAATAACCAATAATGACATTATCATCTCCACTTTGTATATTTTCTCCAGCTTCACGTCCTATAATTACATTATCACTTCCGTTAGTCGATATACGTCCAGCTTCATAACCTATTACAACATTATCATTTCCTGTTGTATTTTCATGAAGCGTTCGATAACCGATTGCAATGTTATTATTAGCTGTAGTTGTTGCTGGCATAGCGTCACTCCCTATTGCCACACTGTAATCTCCAGATGTCATACTATAGCCAGCTCTATATCCTACAAAGGTATTATCAAAACCGTAATTGGTTTGATAACCTGAAGAGTCTCCATAAAAAGTACATCTATCAGCTGTTGAAAGAGACGCACCTGAACCAGCTCCTTGTGTTTCGTTTCCAATTTGAGCTTGCGCGATATTACTTAAGGCTAATAAACCAGTAAGTAGAGGGTAAAAAATTCTTTGCATTTTATGACGTTTAATTTATTTTGCCCAAAGGTATTACTATTCTATCGAACTTTTATTATTCTCTAGCAATAATATTTAACACTTTTTTAACTTTGAATAAATTCCCAAAGAAATGAAAAAACTTCGGTTCTCAACGTCAAGCGTATTACTCCTAATACTAAGCTATTTTTCAAATTTTCTAGTCATAAATGGTCAAAATGAAGATGATCTAAGCCGTACATTTATGCCTAACATTCAGATGGGGTACATTATTCATGAAACAAACGAACTTTCCAATGGCTTAATGACTCAAACCTCTATAGAATATCGTGATATTTCCAATTTTATCTTTAGAGTTAATTACGACGCTTTTAGCTCCAATATGCACCTCCAATACCCAGTAAACTCAAACGTATCTTTTACTGGTAAAACAACCTTTTCTGACTTAATCATAGGCATTGGGTATCGCAAACAAATCGACAAACACAACATAACAGGATATATACAACCTGGTATAAGGTTTTATGGATACCCTATCTTTAAGACAAACAACAACCAAGTTAACTTAAACTACGACAGTCGAAATGTAGGTGTCTTGCGCTACAGTATTGGCTATGAATATGCCCTAGCTCCCAAGTTATTCCTCTCCATAGAGGGGCTTATAGGCCACACCTTAAAAGCACAAGACTTTTGGGTAAACAATAAATGGTCTTATGGAGCAACTATAGGTATAGCTGCTCCCCTAAATTAACGTTCAAAAACATTAACTAACATTTCCTCCTGCCAACATTTCTTTTGTTGGAGCTACGAAAGCTAATTCACCTTTATCGTTTTCTGCCATTAAAATCATTCCTTGAGACTCTACTCCTCTAATTTTTCGAGGTGCCAGGTTTAACAAAATAGAAACCTTTTGACCAACTACTTCCTCAGGTGAGTAATACTCAGCAATACCTGAAACTACAGTTCTTTTATCTAAACCTGTATCTACAGTTAATTGCAATAACTTCTTCGCTTTTTTTACTTTTTCAGCAGCTATGATTTCTCCTACTCGAATGTCCAACTTAGTAAAATCGTCAAACTCTATGGTTTCTTTTTGTTCTGGGAATTCGATTGGAGCGGCTTGTGATGCAGCTAATTTATCTAATTGCACTTCAATTTGAGCATCATCAATTTTTCCAAATAATAAACTTGCTTCATTAATCTGATGACCAGCATCAATCAAGTTATCACGACCAATTTCAGACCATTTTAGTTGCTCAATCCCTAACATCCCACTCAGTTTTTGAGTTGTAAAAGGTAAGAAAGCTTCAAAAGCTATGGTTAAGTTCGCTGTAATTTGAGCAGCAATATTCATGATCGTTTTCACCCTATTTTCATCTGTTTTAATTAACTTCCAAGGCTCTGAATCTGCTAAATATTTATTTCCAAGACGTGCCATATTCATAGCTTCCCCCAAAGCTTCTCTAAAACGATAAGCCTCTATAGACTTTGCAATTTTGGCTGGTATAGCCTTAAGTTCTGCTAAAGTTTCTCTATCAAAATCGGTCAATTCACCACGCTCTGGAACAACTCCCTGATAATATTTATGAGTTAAAACTAAAGTCCTATTTACAAAGTTTCCAAAGATGGCAACTAACTCATTATTGTTGCGTGCTTGAAAGTCTTTCCATGAAAAATCGCTATCCTTATTTTCTGGCATTGTAGCAGTTAGCGCATAACGTAGTACATCTTGTTGCCCCTTAAAGTCTTCTAAATACTCATGTCCCCATACTGCCCAATTACGAGAAGTACTCAACTTCTTTCCCTCTAAATTTAAAAACTCGTTTGCAGGAACATTATCTGGTAGAATATGATCTCCAAAAGTTTTTAATAAAATAGGGAAAATAATCGTATGAAATACAATATTATCTTTCGCTAAAAAGTGAACTAATTTCGTATCTTCTGATTTCCAATAAGGCTCCCAATCTTTCCCGTTATCAGCAGCCCATTGTTTCGTTGCTGAAATATAACCAAGTGGAGCATCAAACCATACATACAATACTTTGCCGTCTGCTCCCTCTACAGGTACTTTAACTCCCCAATCTAAATCACGTGTCATTGCACGTTCATGTAGGCCACCATCTATCCAACTCATACACTGCCCAACAACATGGTTCTTCCATTCTTCTGGATTGTGATGTTGCTTTCCATCTAGTACTCCCTCTTTCACCCATTTTCTTAACCATTCTTCATGATCGTTCATTGGCAAATACCAATGTGATGTTTCTTTGAGAATAGGTGTCTTTCCACTTAAAGTAGATACAGGATTGATTAAATCTAATGGACTCAAATCTGACCCACATTTTTCACACTGATCTCCATAAGCCCCCTCATTTCCACACTTTGGACATTCTCCTGTAATATATCGGTCTGCTAAAAACTGATTAAACTCTTCGTCATAGTATTGTTCCGAGGTTTTCTTAATAAAAGCCCCCTTAGCCTCTAATTCTTTAAAATAATTGGCAGCTGTTTCTTTGTGTAACTCAGATGAGGTACGATGAAAAATATCAAAACTAATTCCTAACTCTTCAAAAACACGTTTATTTAAGTCGTTATACTTATCTACAATAGCTTGCGGTGTTGTTCCTTCTTTCTTTGCTCTTAACGTTATCGCGGCCCCGTGCTCATCAGAACCACAAACAAAAGCTACATCTTTTTTATTTTGACGTAGAAAACGTGCATATATATCCGCTGGAACATATACCCCTGCTAAATGCCCTAAATGTAGCGGACCATTTGCATAAGGAAGTGCTGCTGTGACTGTATATCTTTTCGCGTTTTTCATAGTTTATTATTTTAGAGGACTGCAAAGATACTTTAACTCTATATATTTTGGAAAACATTCGTTAATTTCTTTTCTTCACTCAACACAAGAAGAGTTCAGAGCAAAGTCACTTCGAGTGAATTATAAGGAAAAATTGTTGACAAACATATTTTTACGTTAATTTGTATCGAGAAGCGACTAAAAAATGACACAACCAGCAAACCTCCAACCAAACGATAAAATTGCAATTATATCAACAGCCAGAAGCATTGACACTAAAAAGCTAAACTATGCAAAAGCTATTTTAACTTCTTGGGGACTTCAAGTTGTAGAGGCTCCGAATCTAAGAGCAATTCATCATCAGTTTTGTGGCACTGATGAACAACGCACCAATGATTTACAATGGGCCATTGACAATATTGAAATAAAAGGAATCATCTGCTTTAGAGGGGGGTATGGAACTGTTCGTATTCTTGACAACATTGATTTTTCTGCATTCATAACAAAGCCTAAATGGATTGTTGGTTATAGTGATGTGACAGCACTCCATAATAAAATCAATCAATTAGGTATTTACTCGTTGCATGCTACAATGCCTGTAAACTTTAGAGAGAATACTGAAACAGCCTTAACAACCTTAAGAAATGCTCTATTTGGAATCCCCTATTCTATTGAGGCTCCTCATCAATCTCACAACAAAGTTGGAACAGCTAAAGGAAAATTAATTGGAGGAAATTTATCAATTTTATACAGTTTGTCTGGTACTAAATTTGACATTAACACAGCGGGAAAAATATTATTTGTTGAAGATTTAGATGAATACCTCTATCACATTGACCGTATCATGTGGAATCTAAAATTAGCTGGAAAACTTCAAAACTTAGCTGGACTAATTATCGGAGGAATGACAGACATGCACGACAACGATACTCCCTTTGGAAAAAATGTTATAGAAATAATTCTAGAAGCAACTAAAGACTATGACTATCCTGTTTGCTTTAACTTTCCTGCTGGACATATTGATGATAACCAGGCCCTAATACTCAATAAGTTATATTGCCTTAACGTAGCACCTCAAGCGACAACTTTATCAATGCTCTAAATGCTGTTCTAACTGCTCTAACTTTTCTTTTAACAATTCATTTTCTTTTTTAAGTTCTTTTACAGAATTCACTAACACATACAGCATATACGTTCCCCCATCATAGTTTAAGATTTCTTCTAAATGATCTGAGTCTTCATACTTAGGTGCTTGGTATGACCCAATCATATATGGAGCTACCTTTTTAACATCCTGAGCAATAATACCGACATATTTTTTATTGTCATTAGGTGTATTGTACAACCCATTATACATAAACGTAACAGGATTAATCTGATTCAAAACATTTAATCCATCAGTAAATTCCACAATTTCCTTTTTAGTTCTTCGATCAGATGTTGCTGCCCAAGCTCCACCACCTGGCTTAGCTGCAACACCAGCATTGGATATAGACCAAGTAGCTGCGGTTCCTGTAACACCTCCCCCTACACTTGCAGCGGCCCAAACATCCCAATTAGACTCTATTCCGCCTCCCCAACCTGATGGTTTTAAAGCTGTACTCTGGCTAGTTAAATGTGATATAATTCGTCCATTAGAAATAATACTCATTAATCTATTTCCTGAACCAAAAGTACCATTCCACACGACAAAATCCCCGCTCGTCTCATGCGTAATATGATTATTAGTTGTTCCCCCATTATTCCCTAACATAATATTACCATAATTCGTTCCATTGGTAATTTGCAATTGTGTAGCAGGGGTATGTGTCCCAATACCTACATTACCTGTATTGTTTGCAATATAGATTCCATTATCGATATTTGCTCCTGGACCATCAAATGTACTTTGAGCCCCTATATAAGTATTATTATCAGATGTAACAGTAACTATAGACCCAGCAGTCCCCCCTGAGTTTTCAATTCTCAAAGCAGCTGTTGCAGCATCATCTGTTGCTTGCTTTATAAAAAGTTTGCTACTAGGTACTACAGAACCTATTCCCACATTCCCATCATTTCTAGCAAACAACACTGCATTATCGTAAGTATTATCCGACATATAATCACCTCCTCCAGAAGCTATTAACACCCCATCATTAGCATCATTATCTCTTATTCCCAATACCAATTGCCCATTAGTTCCACCATGGACGACCCCTCCAAAATGACTTCCCGTTGGAGGCAATATACTTGGCAATCCAACATATCCCGAAGTAAAGCCCTCTATTGCAACACTCGCATTGGTTGCATTACCTTCAGAAACCACCAATTTTTGCTGTGGGTTTGATTGACCAATTCCTACGTTCCCTTGTGTAAAAATATTATCATTGATATTGTCTGGAGCTGTTGTCCCCCCTACCTCATGCCAATCCTCATCTGGATTAGAATTTGCATCTTCTAATTTTGTCCATTTTGCACCATCCCAAAAATAATACCCTACTCCACTAGCCGCATTGGTATTATACACTAATAAAGAAGTTACAGGGGCTGTAACTGGTGCTGCAGTATTCAGGTCTACAATATTAACTCTTGGTATTAAAACTCCTTTATCTGTTGCTACAACATCAAGCATAGACGAGTTATCTGGAGCTGCTCCAGATGTATTTACTCCTACATTTTGACTATAGCAATTAACACTCCATAAGAGCACAAAAAATATGTTAAAAAGTACTTTCATTTTATAAATATAAAACGTTTTACACTACAAAACAATATCTTTGCCTAACTAAACAAAAGCTATGCAAACAAAATCGTTAACACCTGTTGTCCGTTGGTTATTCTTAGGGTACTTTCTAATTTTTGTGATGGTAATTGTGGGAGGGGTCACTCGCTTAACAGGATCTGGATTATCTATGGCAGACTGGAAGCCAATTATGGGAGCTATTCCTCCTCTAAATGAAGCTGACTGGCTAGAAAAATTCGAATTATACAAAGCAACACCTGAATATAAAATCGTTAACAATCATTTTTCGCTTGAAGAGTTTAAATCTATTTTTTGGTGGGAATTTATACACCGCGACTTAGGGCGTTTAATTGGCTTAGTATTTATCATTCCTTTTGCCATCTTTTGGTTTCAAAAAAGATTTGATAAATCTCTCCTCAAAAAAATGTTGATAATACTAGGGCTGGGAGCCTTACAAGGGCTACTTGGCTGGTATATGGTAAGTAGTGGACTAGTAGACAAACCTCATGTTAGTCACTTTAGATTAGCTGCGCATTTTATTACAGCACTTTCAGCTATGCTATATATTTTTTGGGTTGCGACATCTATTCTTTTTCCGCACAACAATAGTTTACCTAGCTTAAATAGAAAAACAAAAACATTATTAATTCTAGTGGTTATCCAACTCATATATGGAGCCTTTACAGCTGGGTTAAAAGCAGGGTTTGGGAACTATATTTTCACAGACGTTTTTGCTTTTCCTTCTCAGTTTAGCAGTTTCATCAACGATGGACCAACTGTTTTATTTACGCATAGGTATTTAGCGATCATCATTCTTATTTACACACTATATCTTTATATTAAAGAACTAACAAACATAGCCCTTACCAACTACCAAAAAAAAGGGTTACACCTAGTATTGGGAGCAGTTTTTATTCAAGTAGTTTTGGGGATTCTAACACTCTTAAATAGTGTTCCTATTAGCTTAGGTGTTATTCATCAAGCTGGAGCTGTGATCGTGATCACCAGTTGTGTATACCTTATACGAAGAACATCTTAACTTCGTATATAGGAAAAAGAGTAATTACTTCAGTAAAGTAAAGTGTCCTGTATAAGATTTATCTTTTCCTTCAGGACCTCTTAAATACACTTGATACACATAAACATCTTGTGGAGCTAATTCACCTTTATAAGTTCCATCCCATGGTCTGTTTTCCTCTGTTTTATACATCAATGTTCCCCAACGATCAAAAATAAGAAACTCAAAATGATCAAAATCTATAGCGAAACCTTCCACAAAAAAGGCATCATTAACACCATCTCCATCAGGAGTAAAAGCTGATGGTATATAAACATTGAGTACTGGATCAATTTGAATCATTTTTTGGATCGTGTCTTTACAACCATTCACAGTGGTAACGATCAATTGAGGATTATAAACTCCTGTATCGGCATATTGATGCGCCTCTTCAAAATCAATACTTTGATTTCCATCTGCATAATCCCATTCAAAACTTTCTCCACCTACTGATAAGTTTTGAAAAGCTATCTCAGAATTATACATATCTGTTTGTTCTGGACTTGCTTCAAACATTGCCAATGGTTTAGGCCAAACAGTAATATATCCCACCTCAACAATAGTATCTTTGCAACCTAAATCATTGGTCACTATTAATGAAGCGTCATAAATTGCATCATCGATATGGCTTGAGTTTCCAAAACAAATTTCTGGATCTTGACTCGTTTCTATTTCCCCATTCCCAAAAAACCAAAAATAATCTGTTATGGTGGTTGCATTTGCTTGTGAATTATCCTGAAATTGAGTACAATAAGGAAAGCATCCCTCCTTAACATCGGCTATAAAATTAGCTTCAGGTTTGGGATGAACCACCACATCATGCCATACAGTATCTACACACCCATTTGCAGTCTCAATATTCAATTCAACATGATAAGTTCCAGAAGCTGAATAATCATAAGTTGCAAACTGATTATTGGAAACAGCTCCATTATCTCCAAAGTCCCAATTGTGGTTAACAATACTCCCTTGAGCGATGGATGACAAATTAAAAAAACTTGTTGGAATTCCATTTTCACAAGTTGTTGTAAAAGAGAATTCGGCTGTAGGCAATGGATAGACCTGAACAAAATTAGTCACATCACTAACGCAACCATTATTAGAGGATGCTATTAAAGTCACATTAAAATATCCGTCCTGAGTATATTTATGATTTTGCTCTTCTAATGAAACTAAAGGGCTACCATCACCATAGTTCCATACCCAACTTGTAATATTATCAGGTGCATTGATTGAAGAAGTATTGGTGAACATCACAGAATCATTTTTACAGGCTGGAATTGAAATAAAGCTAACTTCTGGAATAGGGAAACGAGTTGTTGTTTGTACTAATGTATCATCACATCCTTCAGCTGTAACAACAATTAAAGTGATATCATAACTCCCATCCTGAACATAGTTATGTGTTGGTGTTTGGTCTGTAGACTGGATAATACTTGACGGTAACACATCTCCAAAATTCCAATTCCACGCGACAATACTTCCTGAAGAAACAGAAGAGGACTCATTAATCACAGGTGGTGTATATAAACAATCATCTACAACGGAAAAACTTGCTGTTGGCTCAGCCCTTACTTCAACAGTTATTGTGGTATCATGAATACAATTTAAATCGGAGACTGAGGTTAACTGCACATTATAACTACCAGCTGTTGAATAGGTATGAAGAGGCGCTTGAGCTTGGCTTGTCGCTCCATCTCCAAAATCCCATGTCATAGTAACAATACTTCCTGGTGCATCAATTTGACTTTGATTAGTAAAAGATGTTGTTCCCCCCATACAAACAGTATCTGCAATAAATTCTGATCTTGGAGATGACTTAAACCGAATATGTAAAGTGTCGATTCCATCACACTGAGGATAGGTTCCTGTTGTACGAATGATATAAGTTCCACTATCCAAGAATGTATAGGTTGCAGTGGTTGCTAAAACATTGCCTGAAACATCTTCCCAAGAATAACTAGCATAAGTCGGACATGTTCGAGAAAACGGCACAAAACCTGCTTTACAAATTAGGGTATCATTCCCTATAAAATCATCATCTATCACTAAATTTTCATCCCAAGTATTTAATTGAGTTAAGAGTTGTTGATCATTCGTTAATTGAGCAAAATGCATTCTAGCTATTGCTTCTGCATGGCGACTCTGAGAAGCTCCACCTCCAGCTCTATATGGAAACCATGTTTCTCCTTGAATATACAAAGTTCCATCCCCCATATTAGGTCGTGCGGGGTATGCTGCCGAAACCCCTTGAACATTTCCACATGATGGTGGAGTACTATTTCTTTGATGTGTTACGTTTACAGGTGTAAAATTTGCAAAACTCGCATAAGACCCTGTTGTTGGGTTAATTGTTGGGTCTGGTGAAAGGTGCCAAGGACCATTTGAATTGTGAAATCTTGGAGGAGAACTTGTTCCAGAAGCACCAGAACCAGTTTCAGTAATTGCCTGACCTGTTAATGAATTCCATGCTGTACTCATAAAACGTCCTCCAGGAACAGTACTGCCCTCAGTTGACAAAACAACATGTTTACCTGCTTGAACATGATTCAAAACAGCTGTAACATCTGCATTGGTATAATTTTGATTAATATTATTGTATATCACCACATCATACAATGAGTAATCTGGGAGTGTACTTCCTGTAATAACATTGACATTTCCAGCGCCAAAAGATGCTTCATAAGCTACTGTAATACCAGCAATCGGAGAGCCATAATAAGGTGACACTAAATAGATATTCACTTGTTGACTAAACAATACTTTTGAAAGAATCAACACACACACAACAACAAGAAATCTCATACTTATAATAGATATACTACTTAGACGAATAAATAAAAAATAGTTGCTTACTTTTTAACGAATTAAAGCTACTGTTCCTCTAAACTTACTAATTACATCGCTTAAGTCAACATACGTGACACTATACACATAAACATCTGCTTCGCAAGGCTCCCCTTTTTCAGTACCATTCCAACCTTCAAATAAATCGTCTGTTTCAAAAATCACTTCTCCCCAACGGTTGTAAATTTGCAATAAGAAGCCATTTTCCTTGATCCCAAAAGATGCTACATTAAAAACATCATTTGCACCATCCCCATTGGGAGAGAAAGCATTAGGCACGTAGATATTTTCAACCGGCTCAATTAATAAACTTTGATACAAACTATCTACACAATTATTTTGAGTATAAGCTATCAACAACACCTCAAACTTTCCTGTATCTGGGTATTCATAAACAGGTTCAAACTCTTCCGAAATATCTGTATCTGTTAAGAACCACAAATAACCATCCGTTCCTATACTGTTATTGATTGTTTTGATTTCTCTCTCATACATATTGGTAACAGGAGGAATGATACTAAAATCAGCGATTGGGTTATGGTAAACAGTAAGATAATCTTCCAAAAGTAAGGTATCTTCACAACCAACATCATTGGTTACAATGTATTTCATATCAATTGTAACATCCTCTTCATTAGAATTATTTTCAAAACAGTTAGAGAATGTACTTCCTATTCCCAGCCTATTGTTATCAAAAAACCACTCTTGACTCACCAAACTACTAGAATTTACTTGCGTTTGATCTAGAAAATCGACACATAATGGTGAACAACCACTAAGGCGATTCAAGGAAAAACTTGCAATAGGAGACGCCTTAACCGTGACAGGGTTTACCAATGTATCTACACAACCATTATCAGAGATCGAGATCAACTCCGCCGAATAAATTCCTGGTAAAGCATATTGATGAGATGGGTTGGTAACACTTTCATTTGAATTGTCTCCGAAGCTCCAATTTGAAATCATGATAGCTCCTGAAGAAATGCTTGATGAATTTTGAAAAAGTGTTGCTCCTTCATTATCACAAACTGTATTGGTTTGAAAACTAGAAATTGGCGCAGGGTAAACCTCAACATTTTGGTTATCCTGAGCAATACAACCGTCAGATGACTCAACTAATAATGTTATCGAATAAGTTCCTACTGCATTATATTTATGATTTTCTTCATAGTTAGTCGAAGTATTGCCATCTCCATAATCCCAAGTAATACTACTAATAACTCCTGGTGAGTTAATTAAAGCTGTACTTTCTATTTGAACACTGTCATACACACAGGCATTGCTAGCATAAAAACTAGCTACCGGAACCGCAAAACGTTCTGTTGTTTGAAAAGCTGTATCTCTACACCCATACTCTGTTTCAACGATTAAACGAACATCATAAACTCCTGGTTGGAAATACTCGTATTGAGGTGTTTCCTCAAGACTTTGAACAAGTGTTACAGGAGAAGCATCTCCAAAACTCCACATATTAGCAGTAATAACACCTTCAGCCGAAGTAGAACTATTCGTAACATCAACAAACTCATTTAAACAACCATCAGTTACCATAAAATTCGAGGTAGGAGATTCATATATCGTAATTGTATTTACACTATCATCCACACATCCAAATACTGTCTCTACTTCTAACCGAACTGTGTAAACTCCATTATTATTGAATGTAAGTGTTACATCTTCATTGTTTGACGTTTCAGTACCAATACTCCATTCATAAGTTTCTATTACATCTGAGGAAAGAACCATTGATGAATTAAAAAAATCAGCTTGGTCTCCAGTACATGTATTCACATACTGAAAAGAAGCAGTTGGCTGAGGTAGTACTTGCACTGATTTTGTTACTGTTCCTACGCAGCCATTAAGGTCTGTTCCTACACATGTGATATTATACTCCCCTGGAGCATTATAATTATGTGAGACACTTTCAAGATTATTGTATACTGTACCGTCCCCCATATCCCATGAAACTGTTGATAGATCATAGAATCCTGGTTCTAAAAAAGCCTGCACATTAGTCGCTTGACAAATAGAGTCTCTTACTAATGTATAATCAAATATTCCTGTATAAATTAAGTTAGAATAAGTCACATCTGCTTGCGACCTATTATAAAACCCAAATTCACCTGGAGACATTGAAGCATTTTCCGTGTGAACTAAAGTACCATCAATAGTCACCGAAAAGCCTGTGGCAAAATAATCAATGATAAAATTATGATTAAAATGTCGCACCCAATAATTCCCTGGATCAGAAAAAAGAGTTGTCACCCCATTTTGATCTATTTCTCTAATATACATCCCATTACCGTTACCACCTTCATCCCATTGAAATAAATAATAATGAAAATTCCCTACTCCTATTGTCCCTTGCACTCCAAAAACAAACCCCATTTGATCATCGTCATTATCATCGGTTCTAATACTTCCTGAGATCGATGTATTGATAAGCTGGCTACCATTCAAAAAATAGACATCAGCTCCATTTACTGTTTGATGAACGATATTACCTGCTCCCAAAATATCCCAATTCCCCCCTTGTGCATACCACCCATTATTGAAATCATTAATTTGGTTACATTGCCCCAACACTTTATTGTTTATTAACAATACCAGCATTACAACAATTTGAAGTAATAGTATGTAAAAAGTTTTACTCATCTAATCCTACAGCTTTATTTTTTTACTTGAACTTTTAGATGACGGATACTCTTGTTACCAACCAATGAAACGGTATAAACCCCATCCGACAAATAACTTAAATCTAGGATATTCTCTTGCTCTGCTGAATAAACCAATCGACCTATAGCATCATGCACTAGAGTGTGCGTCCAATCTACTTCAGTACTCTTTATATTAAAAATTCCTGATGATGGATTAGGATATATTTTGATCGTATTTTGGCTATTTTCTTCTACACCAACATAACCAACATAAACTAAAACAGAATCTGAACTTGAGCAATCCCCTTCTACACCAGAAAGCACAACATAATATGCTCCTGCTGTATTATAAATATGATATGGATTTCCCATTATTGACGTCCCCCCGTCTCCAAAGTCCCATAAATAAGTGGAAGCAATAGACCCAGTATTAAAAAACTGTATCCCTTCCCCTGTATTAATGCTATAGGTATTTGCATCAGCTATCACAACTGCATTGGGGTTGACTTGAACTGGTATTGATAATTGCTGACTACACCCACCGTTTATACCAGTTAACGTTAATGTTGTTGAATATTCAAATACTGAGGTTAATTCAGCTATTGTATCTCCTGTACTCCATACGTAACTGTTCGCTCCACTTGGAGTAAACGTCGTAGCAACCCCTTGACAAATAGATACAGAAGTTGGAGATACAGATAAACTAGGAACAGTATCAACATAAATAATTGAACTTAAGCTATCTCTACACATTAAATCGTCTACCAAAACCACTTGATATTCTGTTGTAGTAGATGGCGATACAATATGATAATTTGAATTAGGGAGTCCTTGGTTCCATTCATAAGTTATATTAGGTGTTGTTCCACTCACGATTATTGTCGCATTATCGCCTTCACAAATATGTTGAGCTCCAGAAATAACACCATCTATCTGACTTTGCTTAATTGGAATACTAACCTCTCCTACACAAGCTCCTCCATTAACCCCTCGTAACTTTAAACTATCCAATCCTGATGGATAAGACACCGTGACTTGACTTACTGTATCTCCTGTATTCCAACTATACACATTTGCGCCAGAAGCCGATACAACAACTTCATCACCTGAGCACAAGACTACTTCACTTTGGTCTAATATAAGGTTAGGAGTTTGAATAACAGTAATCTCAGTGGTTAATGTATCGCGACATTCATAATTATCTGTTACAACAACATTATACACTGTTGTTGAAAGTGGAGAAACCTGATGTGCTTCAATTGCAGGCAATCCATTATCCCATGAAAAGGAGGAATTAAGGTCGGTCGATTCAACAGCTATTGTAACCATATCTCCCTCACACATTACCAAGGAACTGGTAATTGTATTCTCCATAAAGCTTTCTCCGACATATAGTATTTTTTGTTGTTCACACAATCCATCATTGACACCAGTCAAAACAATAGAATCAACGCCTAAAGGGTAATCTAATGTTATTGACGCATTTGTCCCCCCAATATTCCAGAGGTAAGAATCTGCTCCTGAGGCTACAACTAACTCTGTTTCTCCCCTACACAACACAACTGTATCATGCGTCAATGACATGTTAGGATAAGCAATCACTTCGACTTCTGTAGACAGGGTATCATCACAACCATAGGCATCGGTTGCAACGACAGTATAATTTGTTGTTAAATTGGGCGTTATGGTATGAACATTTGTATCTCCCAAACCTAAGTTCCAAGCATAACTGACTCCTACTCCACCTACTTGTTGCACTTCTATCTGAAGGCTATCTCCTTGACACATACGATAAGATGGTATTAAAGACGTTTCCATATTACTTTGGTTTAATGGAATAGCAACATAGGTAGAGCAATAATCAATATTATCTATTCCATATACGCTTACCGAATCTAAAGAAGTGGGGTAGGTCACAGTAATAGCATTTGTTGTTTCATAATTATTCCAAAAATAACTTACTCCCCCAGAAGCGGAAACACTAACTGTTTCATCTTTACATAAATTTACTTCTGTTAATGATAGTGAAACATTGGGAGATGGGAGAACTTCCAAATAGACCTGATCTTGATTTACACAACCATTAGCATCGGTTCCTGTTACTGTATATGTTCCTGAGACTGTTGGCAAATAGCTAACCCCATCTGTTACACCATTGGTCCATGAATAAGATTGAGCTCCCCCTCCAGAAAAGACAACTGTATTTCCAGTACACGCTGTATCTTTAGTAGACTGAGCAACAACTGTTGGTAATGGGTTCACTACCACCTGAACTTGAGCATCATTACTACACCCATTGACATCTGTGCCTCGAACAGTATAAGTAACCGTTGAAGTTGGTGAAAATGCCGTTCCATCAGTTACCCCATGATCCCACGTATAATTTAGCGCACCACTTCCAGTAAGTGTAACATTATCTCCCATACAGAGAGCTTGAGAAGTGGCATTTGCGGTTACACTAGGAGGTGAGTGAGGTATATATTGAATCTGGACATTAGCTGTAGTTTGACAACCTGAGGTGGTACCTGTTACACTATACGTTGTCGCCGTACTTGGAGACACTGTTTGAACAGCGCTAGTCCCCAGACCATTATCCCAACTGTAAGTACTAGAACCTGAAGCTGTTAAAACGGCCGATTCTCCTATGCATATTGCTGTTTTTGAAGCGACTATTGATACTGCTGGAGGCTGATTCATAGTGAAATTTCTCACCCCATTGTTATTTGAAACTTCTTGATCAGAATTAGAGGTATTTAAGGTGTTTACCCTTACTTCCACTTCAAAGCTA
This sequence comes from Flavobacteriales bacterium, assembly GCA_025210295.1. Lineage (NCBI taxonomy): Bacteria > Pseudomonadati > Bacteroidota > Flavobacteriia > Flavobacteriales > Flavobacteriales bacterium. The sequence goes on from JAOASC010000046.1 coordinate 202,853, forward strand.
TTGGCTCCATTTACCCCAGAAATATTCGGAATTGATATGGTGGTAGCGTTTCCTGAAGACAATATTCCAGTCCAAGTATAGGTTGTCCAAGCTCCATTATTGACTCTATACCTGATCTTAAAATTATTTAAAGTTTGTGTACCAATATTAGTCACATCAATATTCCCCGTAAATGTTAGGTCACAATCATTTTTATTGACTGTTACATTATCAATACTTAAATCGTACCTGGGTTCACATTTGGCACATTGTGTCATCGTACTAAACCCTCCTGACATTCGAGAACGCATTACAGTTCTTTGACCTGCTGTGAACTCTCCAATACAATTTTGATTATTATAGTCCATGTAATTCTCAACATTCTGATTGTTACAACCTCCAGAACAAGCGTTAGCCACTACTCTAGCATTCCCAGTATCTCCAATACCATCTCCATTTGAACAAACATTGGGGTTAAAATCTGAGAAAGTGTGTGGCAATCCAAAATAATGACCAATTTCGTGCGTTCCTACTCTTCCCTGATAGGCTAATCGCTGATTCCAAAAGAAATATCCGGCAGAATTGGCTTGTGCCGAGGTATTTACTCCTAAACAAGCAGAGGCTACGATAAAGCACCCTGCGACCCCTGGCATAGTTCCTCCATCTGGATCTGCTAAATTGGTATTCCACATTTGAGTAGGTGTTGTTCCTGCTGTTGGACTTAATGGTGCAAAACCTAGATAACCACCAGAAAAAGTATTCACATTATTTTGTCCTTGATTATCAATCTCACTAATCACCCAGATATTTAAGTACCTATTTACATCCCAAGTTGCCCCAGGTCTTGAAGCTATAGAACGTGGTGTAACTCCTCCTGTTCCAGGTGTAAACACTCTAATTCCTCTAGTAGCATAATTTCCGACAGAACTGCAATTGTGTCGTGTAATACCTGTTGTTGGATTACCACTTGGATCTTGTTTAGCTAAACAAAAATCTATTCGTGTATCTACATAAACACCTCTTTGCGATATAGAATGTGTCGCTCTAAAATCTCTATTTAATGCGTCTATTAATGAAGTGGCTTGCGCATCTGAAATATTAATACCACTGCCTACAGACTGTCCGGTATGCATAACATGGATAACTACGGGAACTGTATATACATTATTTTCCCTACATCCAATCGCTTTAGTCTCTCCCAACCTCGACAAACGAATAACCTCTTTCATTTCATCTTTAGTAATAGGGTGTGTATGATGCCCACAAAAACCTTGAGCAACTATATCTGAAACGATAAACAACAAATAAAAAACAATGAAACTATATTTAAGCATAACCTTTATCACTTAACACAATAAATTGACGAAGCACTTCATCATAAGTTGCCCAAAATTAGCTCCTTATCTATTTTAAGACAGCTATTATCTCGTTAAAAGATCTAATCATCTATTTAACGCAAGTAAAAAACAGATTAAACTACCCTAATGAGGCTAAAACCTTAAAGAATGGCTCTTTTTTTCGAATTGATAATGGCACTTTAGATTGATCAGCCATGAGGATAAAACCTCCCTCTTTCTTTTCATAACTCACTAAATGCTCGAGATTAATTAAATGTGATTTGTGTGTACGAAAAAAGCCTAATTCTTCTAGCATTTCACTATATTCTTTTAGTGATTTTGCCACAATTATTTTTCTACCATCTACTAAATAGAATGTAGTGTAGTTAATTTCAGCTTCACATTTTATAATATCTGAAGTCTTTATTAACTTAATAGAATCCTGAGTTTTTAAGATTATTTTTCGGTTGGTCTTCAGCACAGAAGTCAAATGTTCTTTCAGAATTTCAAATTGTACTAACACATCTTTACTGTTAACTTCCCTATCCTTTACCTTATCAATCGCTGCTGTTAAGTCTTCTAAATCAATTGGTTTTAATAAAAAATCAATTGCACTAATTTTAATAGCGTTTAAAGCATAATGACTGTGTGCAGTTGTTATGATTACAGCAGCTTTAAGCTCTTCTTTTACTTCATCCAGTAAATCAAACCCAGACTTACCATTATCTAATTCGATATCTAAAAACACAATATCATAGTCGGTCTTTTCTAGATTTTCTAGCGCTTCAGCGTAAGTATTAGCCACAGCTATCTCTTCGAACAATTCAGAAAAATTGTTTTGAAGTAAAAAAAGTAAAACTTCACTTACTTCTTTTATATCGTCTATAATTAATACTTTTAACATAACAACTAATCAAAGGTATTTTATTTTTTATACCTGTACAAATATTTCTACCAAGACCCCCTTTTCTTCTCCTTTAGAATTAGATAAATCTACAATATTTAACCGTACTGCTTTACCTATTTGACTTTTAATGGTAGCGATTCTTTCTTTTGTTATTTGTATAGAGTAAGACGAGCCTTTTTTTTCGTTTGATGGACTGAATCCCTCTCCAAAATCTCTAACACTACAATACAACTCTTTTCCTTTCAGCTCAAAATTTATGACTACTTTACATGCATTAGATGCTGACATTTCACCATATTTCACAGCATTCTCAATAAAAGGCTGCAACAACATTGGTGGAATCATAATCTCTTCATCTAAGATTTCTTTTTTATAATTCACTTCATAACTTAACTCCTCTTTCTTGTTCATTTGATGAAGGGATAAAAAGTTTTCGATAATTATCAATTCTGATTCTAAAGTGATTTCTTCTTTTCTTGATGATTCTAATATTAATCGAATCAATTTAGAAAACTGAGAAATATAGTTATAACTATCGTTTACCCTGTTCGCAACAATAAAACCTCCTATGGTCGTTAAAGAATTGAAAATAAAATGTGGATTCATTTGTGTTCTAAGGAGTTTCTGCTCTAAGGAAATCAACTTATTTTCTGACTTTAAAGCCTTTCTCCTAAAAAATAGATACATTACGATCAACAATACAATAGCCAACAAAACACTAAAAGCGACCACAATAAATTGTTGTTCTTCTTTTTGTTGCTCTTTTAATACTTCTATTTCATTTTGTCTAACGAGCTCCAGGCTATCTGTATATATTTTTTGACTATATTCAAACTCTGCTTGTTGTCTACCTAGCAACTCTAAATTTTCTGATTTTTTTTCTTCATCTTTTAAAGAGTCTAACACCTCAATCCATTCCAATGCCTTAGTTAGTTGTTGTGTCTCATTTCGATAAAACCAATACAATTTTCTTGCTATTTTAATTTTATTAGACAGCTCCATCATCTCTGTTCCGTCTGCCACTCTCCAAGATTGCTCATAATAAAAAGCCGCTTTTTGTTGATTACCAACAACTTCATAATAATCTCCTAGGCCATAATATGGATGAATTAAGATCCTTTTATTCTCTTGGTTTTCAATTAAATCAACAGCGATGGTATAATTGCTACGAACTAAATTCAAAATAGTATCACTAATTTGCTTTTCATCCCACCCTGATACAGGCAATACATTTAAATGCTCTAGCACATGTTTTTTTTGAATTGTTGTATCTAAATACGCTCCTAAAATCGCATCTGCCAAGTTATAAAAAGTTGTAGGATTACTTGTATCGATCTCCTTTGACAGCGTTGCATATTTTATTGCATTTAAATAGTCTAATATTTCATAGTAATTGTATGATAAATTGGTGTAGGCTACTTCTGTAGGTATCGGTAGAAATTGATCATAAGCCCTCAATAACTCTATATAAATATTAATTGCCTCTTGGTAGTTTTCTAATTTACCGTATACAAAAGTTGAATTATACATTGCCTGAGCTATCAATGCTGAATCGCCAACTTTTTGCCCCCAATTAATTGCCTGTTGGCATAATCTCATTGACGCTTCTGAATCGCCCTTTACTGAATATAAAAAATTTAGTGGGCCAAATGCTTTTGAATAAGAAATAACATCTCCTTTCTCTAATGCCATTACAATAGCTTGTTCAAAATAAACCTTAGCCGAATCATCCTCATAAAAAGAATAAAAACAATTCGCGTATTTTATCGCAGCCCAAACCGCCACATCGTATGGAATTTCTTCGTTTTTGTTATATTCCTCATAACTTTTCTTCCCATAAAAAAGTGCAGAATCTTTATTGTTTTGAAATTCAAAAAAATTCATTAGACTCACATTGTAATACAATTCCCCTTGCTGCTCTCGAGGAACTTCTGACAACTGTTTAATATATTTTCTTGAAGCCTCAAAATTCCCTAAAACCAAATGAGCTAAAGACAATTGATGCAAACTTTTCACCTGATAAACCTCATCAATAGCTTTGGATTGATTAACCGCTTTTTCAAAAAAAAGCAATGCACTATCCAGCTCTTTATTTAAGTAACCTTTGCTAAAATAAACGGCACCTATTTCTGAATCACAAATAAACTTTAGTTTTTGATCACTTAACTCTTGTAGCAATGCCCTTGATTTTAAATAGTGTTTTAATGCCTGTTCATCTTGTTTCTTTTTACTATAAAACCTCCCCAACATCATGTGAGCTTTCCCCAGTGACTTTGTTGTTTTCAGTTGATTAGCTATTCTAAATGCTCTATTGGCAATAGCTTGTATTGAGTCATAATTTACCGCTACTAAATATGCTTTTTGGTATTCAAATAAGTGATCTACATACGCTTCTCTCAATTGATTTTCAGCAGGAACGCTATACACGACATCACGAAGAGAGTCGAGTACTTTTGTTTGACCAGACACCTCTTTGAAACAAAAAAGAAGCAACAGTATTTTCAAGAAGAACTTCACCACTTATAACTTATAATTTTATCCCCACAACAGTCATATCATCTAATTGCTCAAACTGATCACCTATCCAAGTTTCTCTTAACTCTTTTAATTTAACATGCTGTTCGGTCATTAAACACTCTGAATGCTCTAACAAAAATGCTCGTAATCGTTTGGCATAAAACTTCTTCCCCTTTTCTCCTCCTTTTTGATCCGGCAAACCATCTGTAGACATGTATATGACATCTCCTTTTTCATAAGGAATATAGTGAACCTTAGGTTCAGGTTGATCCAACTTTGCCCCTAAGAACAAATTACTTCCCTTATACTCCACCAACTCCCCATTTCTAACATGGTATAAAGGAAGATGAGCTCCAGCAAACTCTATAGTCTTTTCATCAATAACACAAATCGCTAAATCCATCCCGTCTTTTACTGACGATTGATTACGTTGACTTAGTCGCTCTATTAAACGAACATTAATCGCCTTTAAAATAGCTGCTGTATCGGTTATCCCCTCCTGTATAACCTCTTTAAGAATATTAATTCCAATGATCGTCATAAAAGCACCTGGAACTCCATGCCCAGTACAATCAGCAGTAACAAAAACACGTTTACCATCAACCTCTACATACCAATAAAAATCTCCACTTACCACATCTTTGGGTTCAAAAAAGATAAACGAATCTGGAAATAATTCCTTTAACAAATAACTTGATGGAAAAACTGCTTTTTGAATTCTCTTACTGTAATTAATACTATCCTGAATTCCTTCATGTGTTTTACGCAATTGCGTCCTTTTCTCATCAATAGCTTCTTTTTGTAACTCTATTACTTTCTTTTGTTTTAATGTTAGTTGAAATCTCCTGTATAAAACCAACAAAAACAAAACTAACAAGAGCAACCCTCCGTATAAATAATACCGTTTCGTTTGTTCCGCTTCCAATTTTAACTCCTGTTGTTCTTTCTCGTATTTAATCTGTAAATCTTTCTCTTTTTGCTTTAAACTATCTGCATATAATTTTTGGCTAAACTCGTATTCTGCCTGTTTTTTACCTAATTCTTTTAAATTATTTTGGGCTAACTGCTCTTTTTCAAGAGAATCGGTAATCTCCAACCAATGTAAAGCTGCTCCATTATTCTTTTTTTCTTTATTTAAAATATAAAGACGTTTAGCTACCCTCAATTTATCCTTAAGCATTGTTCTCTCTACATTAGACGAATACTCCCATGCTTTTGTATAATTGACCAATGCACTGCTTCTATCACCTATTGTAAAGTAATAATCTCCTAACCCATTATATGGATGCACCAAGTCTTTAAAGTTTTGCGTTTGTTCCAATATTGGAATTGATTTTTCATAAAACTTTCTCACCAAATCCAGTACTTCTTTTTTAGCTTTATCCTCTGAATCAATAACAACATTACCCTCTCCTTCTATTACTCTTGGTAATATCGTTATCTTTTTTATTGAAGAATCCTTATAAGCTGCTAAATAAGCATCCCCTAGGTTGAAATAAACATTTGATTTATCAGGATTTAACCTTAAGGCTACTAATCCATATTTTATAGCATTTACATAATCTTCATCCTCGTGATAGAAATAGGATAAATCTGAATTAAAAGTCTGTTCATAATGAGATGGAAAAAAAGCCAAATAGTTCTGCAACAAATCTAAGTCAATGTTAATTGCAGATTTATAATCTTTCATGGCATCATACACAAAAGTCATTGAATATTTAGATTTAGCAATTAAAGAAGAGTCACCATACTCATGCCCTAATTTTATAGCCGAATTAGCAAGATCTAGTGCTTTTTCATTTTCCCCTTTATTCGTCAACACATAAGACAAGACATGAAAAACCCGATTAAAAACATCTATTTCTTTAATTTCTAAAGATAATTTGACACAAGAATCTAAATAAACAATACAGGAATCATACTCTTTAAGCGTATAATAAGAAGTTCCTATTCTGGCATATTGATTATTCAATAATTTTTTATAGTTTTTTAATTGTTTTCTTTGCTGATGCAGTATTGCTTTTCCTTTTTTTAAGTAAAGAAACACAGAATCTTTCTCTTGTTTCTTTTTATAAATATCAGACTTAACTTTATAATACAACAACTCCGTTTCAATATCCTTATTCTCTTCAGCCAACTGTTGTATATAATCTACATAAACGTTTGCTGAATCGAACGCCTTCACACTTGTATAAACTTGTGCAATTCGATGATAACCAGTCGCTTGTTCTTTAACAGACACCGCATCCAGATATGCTAATGCGCTATAATATGCTAACAAGGTACTATCAAAATCCTCTAAACGATTTCCTTTTTTTAACCAATGATAGTTAGTTCCTCGATAAGCCTCTAAATAATACTTCAAACGCCTGTTATTTACTGTTTCTAGCAAAGCTTCTAATTCATTAAAACGGTTCAATGATTCACGAAACTTTCTTTTTTTATACAACAACTTCGCTTCCAACATCTTTGCTTTCGCTAAGGATTCATTATCACCTATTAAGCTGGCTAATCTTATTGCTTTAGCTTGATACAATTCCATAGAGTCATAATTTGTTTTCTTAAAAAACTCATTATGAATTTTACAAATCAAATTTAGTTTTGCTGTATCCTGATTAAGATTCACTTGATAAAGCTTCCTCAAAGAATCAATTTCCTTACTTTGAGAAAAAACAACAACACCGTATAACACGGCTAAAAACACACCTAAAACTTTTATCATAATCAATTAGGAAAGATAATCTTTTAACAGGAAAAACCCATGTGTTTTGTTATAAAAAACTGGTTTTATTTATTATATGCATCCAATGACTTATTGAAAGCATTTCCTTAATAATAAGTCAACTATTTCTCCCATAAGTGTAAGAATAACTTTATATTTGCTTCGCTTACAATTCAAGACAAAATGAAATATTACAACAACATATTAGAGACTATTGGAAACACTCCATTAGTAAAAATCAACAAAATTACCCAAGGTGTAAAAGGGACAATACTTGCTAAAATTGAAACCACCAACCCTGGCAACTCTGTTAAGGATAGAATGGCTTTACAAATGATAGAAGATGCTGAAGCTGATGGAAGATTAAAACCAGGAGGAACAGTAATTGAGGGAACCTCTGGAAACACAGGTATGGGGCTTGCTCTTGCTTGTATTATGAAAGGGTACAAACTAATATGTGTCTTAAGTGATAAGCAAAGTAAAGAAAAAATGGATATCCTAAGAGCTGTTGGAGCTGAAGTTCACGTTTGCCCAACAAATGTTGCTCCTGAAGACCCTCGCTCTTATTATTCTGTTTCGAAAAGACTAGCAGAAGAAACTCCTAATGGCTGGTATGTTAACCAATATGACAATCCTTCTAATGCCAAGGCGCACTACTTAAGCACTGGTCCAGAAATATGGGAACAAACTGAAGGAAAAATCACTCATTTTGTAGTTGGTGTTGGAACTGGCGGTACCGTTTCTGGAGTTGGAAAATACCTCAAAGAAAAGAATCCAAACATTAAGATTTGGGGAATTGATACTTACGGGTCTGTATTCAAAAAATATCATGAAACAGGAATTTTTGATGAGAATGAGATTTACCCATACATCACAGAGGGTATTGGAGAAGATATTCTACCAAAAAATGTTGATTTTAGTGTAATTGATAAGTTTGAGAAAGTAACGGATAAAGACGCTGCTATTTACCAAAGAAAATTAGCTAAAGAAGAAGGTATATTCGTCGGAAACTCTGCAGGTTCGGCAATCAAAGGGATTTTACAATTAAAAGACGAATTAAAAGAAGACGATGTAGTTGTTGTTTTATTCCACGATCACGGTAGTAGGTATGTTGGAAAAATGTTTAACGACGACTGGATGAGAGAGAGAGGCTTTTTAGAAGAGGAAAAATCTTGCGCTGTTGATTTAATCAAAGATCACCAAGGACAGCACTTAGTAACTGTAACTCCAGACACTCCTGTCTCACAAGCTATTATTTTAATGAAACAATATGGTATTTCACAAATTCCTGTTGTGAATGAAAAAGAGTTTGTAGGATCGTTAACAGATAATCACTTATTTGCTCAACTATTAGACAATCCTGAATTGAAAGAATTGCCTGTTAAAAACATCATGGAAACGCCTTTTCCTGTTGTTGAAGAAAAAGCTTGCCTAGAAGACTTATCGCTCCTATTCAAACAAGATGCAGCTGCAATAATCGTAAAATACGATACAGACAAGCATCACATTATTACCAAACAGGATTTAATTAATGCCATTGCTTAACCTCGATAAAACATGGAAGAAAGGGTTTTCCCCTTTCTTCTTTTTCTTGATTACCGCCACTTCACTTTGGGGACAAGAGCAGGATTCTATTGCCGATAATTTTGAACTCAGTTTTGGGCAGTCTACTTTATTTATTTCCAATGACCAAGCTGCAGCTATTAAAAACGACTTCAATGTTGTGATCCCCACAAACTCCATGCTTTTTTTCTCGGAGTTCAGACCTTTTAAAACCATTAAAATCCCTGTTGTTTTTAATCTTCCCACAGAAAGCAAGCAATTTGTTATTGACGGAAAACTCGTTAGCGAAAAAGCTTCACCTACTTTAGCTTCAGGAGTTGAATTTAAGTTATTTGATTTCAAAATCCCTTACAATGCACAAGTTGAAATGGATCTAGGGACTTTGGGAAGTGTAATCTTTAGAAGCAATTATAAACTAGCTTTTGCCCCTTTAATTACCAATAGAATAAGAATAATTAAGGATAAAAATTTCATCATGTATTTAGGTGGAAGTTATTCTGTTGGTGTCAATACCTGGGGGATGTTTTATGGCACTGGCTACATCTTTTAGTATGAAAACAGCAATAATAAAAGACATGTTAGGTAGGAATGTAAAACTTACAACTCCTCCCAAACGAATCATCAGCTTAGTCCCGTCACTTACTGAATTGCTTTATGATCTGGATTTAGATGAACAAGTTGTTGGCATTACAAAATTTTGTATTAAACCTAATTCTTGGTTCAGATCAAAAACAAGAATTGGAGGAACCAAATCTGTTGATTTTAAAAAAATAAAACAGTTAGCTCCAGATTTAATCATTGCTAATAAAGAGGAAAACACCAAAGAAGAAATCGAACAGCTATCGAAACTATATAATGTTTGGATTAGTGACATTAACAGTTATAGAGAGGCTTTAATTGCTATCCAAACTCTGGCTTCTATTTGTGATAAAACTGAAAAAGGACAACAACTCATCCAGCAAATAGAAGAAAAAAGAAAAACGTATTTAGCTCCTCCTTTGCCTCCAAAATCTGTTTTATATTTGATTTGGAAAAACCCCTATATGGCAACTGGAACCTCCACATACATCGATGACATTCTTAAATTATTGGGATACCAAAACTGCTTCCTGAAAGAACGCTACCAAGCAATCACAATTGATGAAATAAAAGCATTGAATCCTGATTTAATATTCTTTTCGAGTGAGCCCTACCCTTTTAAAACAAAAGACTTTCATGAACTTCAGACCCAACTTCCCGACACAGTTTGTAGGCTTGTAGATGGCGAATTAATGAGTTGGTATGGTTCTAGACTCTTACACACCTTTAGTGACTCTATTTTTATCGATTAAAAACATTGGGAAATAAGATTCTCGATTATTTTCCGTTATTTTAATACCACACTTATATTAGACCTCTGAGAGCTAGCATTAACATATTAACTGCATTTGGAATCCTTTATTTTTTAGGACTACCTACTTTATTCGCTCAAGGCAGTCTAACTAATAAAAAACTCATTACAAATGACAGTATTTTTACCTTAGACACTTTAAGTATTTCACCTTTTAATTTTTCGATACAATCCAACCACCCTAATTTTAACACTTCCGACTATGAAATCGACTATGGTAAAGCTCAACTCAAATGGTTCCCAGATCGAATAGACACCCTTCAAATTTCTTATAGAACTCTTGCGATCAAACTAGACCAAATTTACTACCACAAAGACACTAATCTTCTCCAAAACGCTCAAGAAGAGACCTACACTCCTGTAAAATATAGTATTACCCCCTCAACTACTGATTTATTTGGAAACAAGACCTTAAACAAATCAGGAAGTTTATCACGTGGTGTTTTATTCGGTTCAGCACAAGACCTTTCACTCAACTCTAATTTAAACCTTCAACTATCTGGACAGATCAATAAAGACATTGAAATATTAGCTTCTATAACCGATGATAACCTACCTATTCAACCAGAAGGAAACACCCAGCAACTCAACGACTTTGATCAGGTATATATTCAACTCTTTTCAAAAGATAATTGGAAACTTCAAGCCGGTGATTTTTGGCTAAAAAAACCTAAAGGTTATTTTATTAACTACAACAAAAGGGCACAAGGAGCTTCTTTTTATAAAAAGACAACTTTATTACACCAAAAAAAACGATTTGAATTTAAAAACACAGCTTCTATGGCTATTTCTAAAGGAAAGTTTTCTAGAAACGTTATCCAAGGAGTAGAGGGAAACCAAGGGCCTTATCGATTAACTGGAGCTGACAATGAGCAATTCATTTTAATTTTGAGTGGTACTGAAAAAGTTTATATTGATGGACAATTGCTAACAAGAGGAACAGCATACGACTACACTATTGATTATAATACAGCTGAAGTTACTTTTACCACCAACCAAATTATTACCAAAGACAAAAGAATTATTGTAGAGTTTCAATACTCAGACAAAAACTATGCTCGTTCGATTGTTGAATCGAGCAATTATTTTAAAGGAACACGTGCCGATTGGTATCTCAACGTATATTCAGAGCAGGATGCTAAAAACCAACCATTACAACAAGATTTAACGACAGAAGAACGTTCTTATTTAAGTTCTATTGGAGATGACTTAACCCAAGCTTACTTCCCCAGTTTTGATTCTATTGAATTTAACACCAATCAGGTTCTTTACAAAAGAATAGACAGCTTAGGTTACACCATTTATGTCCAATCTGACCATCCTGACAGTGCTTTTTACCAACTCTCATTTTCTAAAATAACAGGAGGAGGAGATTACACCCTAAATGGATTTAACGCTTTTGGAAAAATATATCAGTGGGTAGCTCCTGATACTGTCAACAACACTCTAGTTCACAATGGAGAATATGCTCCAGTTCGAACCTTAATTACACCTCAAAAAAAGCAACTATTTGCAATTGGGACGAAACAAAATATCAATCAAAATACAAAGCTAAATTTTGAAGCTGCTTTGAGCAATCAAGACATCAACACCTTTTCTAACCTTGACCAATCTGACAATTCTGGATTAGGGTTTAATTTTAACCTTCAAAACAAACAAGACAGTCTTATCAAAAACTGGAGCCTTATCTCAAGTGTTAAAGCCGAATTAATAACCGAACACTTTAAGTCCATAGAGCGCTATAGAGATATTGAGTTTACAAGAGATTGGAATATACAAAACAGTGCGGTTTCCACTACTGCCATGCAAACCTTAGCTAAAGGTGAGGTTCGTTTACAGAAAGGGAAAGATTTTTTTGCTTTTAGGACAAATACGTTTCAGATAGATAATAATTATGAGGGCTACAAAAATGACTTTCTTATTGATTTAAACAGCGACATAAACATCCTATTTAATGGAAGTTATTTGCAATCAAAAAGCATTGAAAACACTTCTTTTTTACGTCATAACAGTACCATTTCGAAGCATCTTAAAGGCATAAAAATTAGCTTTAATGACATTCATGAATTAAACAAAAAAATCATTGCAGATAGCCTTTCCAATACTAGCTATCAATTTTACGACTGGAAAACATCCATTGCCACACTAGATAGCAACAATGCAAGAATAGAAGTCTTTTATGGTGAACGTTATGACAAAAATGGTTCCGAGAACCAATTGAAATCGACAACTTTTGCAAGAAACCCAGGGATAAAAGTTAATTATAAATTTTCCCCTAACCATTTACTAAGATGGACAACTACGTATAGAATGCTTAGCATAAAAGATTCCAACCTGACCAATAACACTCCAGAAAACACGCTACTTAATCGAATCAATCACAAAATCAAATTATTAAATGGTGGACTTACTTTTACTACATTTTATGAAATCGGTAGTGGACTTGAACTCAAAAAGGAGTTTAGCTATATCGAGGTTATCGCAGGTCAAGGTGTATATACGTGGATTGACTACAACAATGACGGAATAAAGGATATCAACGAGTTTGAAACAGCTGTTTTTTCAGACCAAGCTAATTATATCAGAGTATTTACTCCATCTCAAGAATATATCAAAACCTTTAACAACAGTTTTAATGAAGTGGTCACAATCAACCCTAGGTATTTTCTTAAAAAGAAAACAGCACTAAACAAATTCATCAATCGATTGAGCACGCAAACAGCACTAAGAACCAATAGAAAAACGACCCTCAACAACATACAAGAAATAGCTAATCCTTTTGCAGAGGATATTGCTGACTCTAGTTTGCAAACCCTAAATAATTCCTTTAGAAATTCTATTTACTTTAATCGAAGTAACCCTGTTTTTGGGATAGAGCATACTTACCTTATTAGTCAAAACAAAACCTTATTAGCCAATGGTTTTGATGCTAGAAGTAGGACGAACAACGCGATTAATACGAGGTGGAATATTACAAAATCTTTTTTACTACAGGTAAAAGGTGAATTGGAGACCAAAACATCTATTGTTGAATATGCCAACAACCGTAATTACCTCATTGCCATTCAACAAACTGAAGGTAAAATATCTTATCAACCTTCAACTAAATTTAGACTTTCTTTAATTGCTAAGTATAAAGATAAACGTAACCAATTAGCTACAGCAGGAGAAAAAGCTTTTATTAACGATTATGGTGTAGAACTCAAATACAACCAACTTCGAAAAGGTATTCTTACCGCAGCATTTAACTACGTCAACAACATCTATTTTGGTGAAGAAAATAGTACGATTGCCTTTGAAATGCTAGAAGCATTACAACCTGGAATAAACTATACCTGGAATTGTTCTATTCAACGTACATTGGCCAACAACTTACAATTAACCTTAAACTATACTGGACGAAACAGCGTCACTTCTAAAACCATTCATACTGGAGGTGTTCAAGTTAGAGCGTTTTTTTAAACACATCACTTTGCCATACGTAAAATAAGCAACAAGCAATCTTAACACTCCAATCGTCCCCCCCTTTCTATTTTATAGTTTAGAAATTACTTTACAATAAAAAGAATAATTATCTTCACTAAAAAAAATAATGACAAAACTTAAAACCCTTATTCCTTTTCTTGTAATCTTTAACTATAGCTGTTCAGAGACTGCACCAAAAATAGAAACGCCCCAACAGCAGGATAAGCATGAAGATTCAGTTATGCAATCAAAAACAGATGGGCATAACACTACTAATAAGACATCCGAATATCTTTTAGACGCGTTACTTTCTTATAATTCCGAAGCGGAACTAATTGAGAAATTTGGTCAAGAGAATGTAACTAGAAACACGCAATATTATCCAGAAGGAATGGGAGAATATGTTTCAACTGCGCTTTACGAAAACACTCCTAATGAAGTTATTTTTAGTTGGTCAGATGACACCTTAAATTTTCAAGGCTTACTTACAATTAAAGTTAGTAAACAAAACTCGCCATGGTCGACTCAAAAAGGACTCCACATTGGAACTACATTAAAAGAACTCGAAAAAATTAATGGCAAAGCATTTACTTTTTATGGTTTTGAATGGGATTATGCGGGAAGTGTCAATTGGGAAGGCGGAATACTGGATGATAGAAAAACATTTTGTACTCTCGCTTATATTTATGACTACAACGACCCTAATCTTGTGTTACCAAAAGCTTATGAAGCCTTAATCGGAGACCAAGAAATAGCTAGCTCTGATAAAAATGCGCAAGCAGTTAATATTACGGTTAGTGAAATTACTTTAGCAAAGTAAATCAATTAGTTATTGTTGCTTCCTCCACGTTTATACTTCAATTGCATACCCATCAGGAAGTTTCTTAAAACTTGGTCTTTACATAAGCGATAATGTTGATGACCAGGTTTTCTAAAAAATGCACTTAATTCTGATTTCCCTAGCCTAAAGTCGGCTAAATCCAAGAGGGATAAAATATCTGTATCTTTTAAATTAAGAGCTATTTTCAATTTTCTTAAAATAAGATTATTATTCAAGTTCTTTTCAGGCTTTGGTTGTTCCCCCTCTCTTTTCCCTCTTCTCAGGTTGATAAAACCATTTAAAAAAGTAGCTAATTGCTTATCATTTAAATTTTCAAACTCTTCGTGCTCATCTTTTTTTAACCATTTAGTAACTTGAGCTCGCTCAACCTCTACATCTGCTAATTTAAAAATAGACACGATTTTATCATCATTAAAATCGAAAGTATATCTTACCTTACGTAAAACGGCATTATTGTTCATTATACTCCTTGTTCTTTAAGAATTTTCTCTCTTCTAAACACCTTTACATCTTCATCGACCATTTCGTGTACTAAATCTACTAACTCGTAATTGTGCTTCCATCCTAATTCTTGTTGTGCCTTAGTAGGATCTCCAATTAATAAATCTACTTCTGTTGGTCTAAAATATTTAGGGTCTACCTCCACTAAGATATTTCCTGTTTTTGTATCAATACCTTTTTCATTAACTCCTTCACCTTCCCATCTTAAGGAAATCCCTACTCTTTCAAATGCTAAATCAACAAAATGACGTACGGTATTGGTTACTCCTGTCGCTAAGACATAATCATCGGGATTTTCTTGTTGTAACATTAGCCACATTCCCTCTATATAATCTTTAGCATGCCCCCAATCTCTTTGTGCATCTAAATTCCCTAAATACAATTTTGACTGCATTCCTAAAGATATTTGAGCCACAGCCCTAGTAATTTTTCTCGTCACAAAAGTTTCCCCTCTCAATGGGCTTTCATGGTTAAATAAAATCCCATTGCACCCATAAATTCCATAAGCTTCACGATAATTCTTTACAATCCAAAAAGCATATAATTTGGCTACGGCATAAGGGCTACGTGGATAAAATGGTGTTTTTTCTGATTGTGGAACTTCTTGTACTTTCCCATACAATTCGGATGTTGAAGCTTGGTAAAATTTGGTTTTCTGTGTTAAGCCCAATATTCGAATAGCCTCTAAAATTCTTAATGTTCCTAACGCATCAGAGTCAGCAGTATATTCTGGGACCTCAAACGAAACTTGAACATGTGACTGTGCTGCTAAATTGTATATTTCATCTGGTTGAACTTCTTGAATGATTCGAATTAAATTCGTTGAATCTGTTAAGTCTCCATAATGCAATACAAAGTTCACATTTTCCTCATGTAAGTCTTTATACAGGTGATCAATACGAGCAGTATTAAACAAAGATGCTCTTCGTTTTACACCATGAACTTCATATCCTTTATTTAATAAAAACTCTGCTAAATAAGCACCGTCTTGACCAGTTACCCCTGTTATTAAAGCTTTTTTCATAGAAATTAATTTTTTAGAGCGGTAGCAAAAGTAAGCTATAAATAGCTAATTACAAATCTATTTCACAGTAAAACCGTTATTCTTCAGGTTCTTTCGGTTATAAACCATTTCTTTCCCTGTTGATAGATCAATGAATTGCTTCCCTATTTCATTCATTAATACTTGACCAGCCGCAGTATCCCACTCCATAGTGGGGTTAAAACGCGTATACTCATCGGCATGACCTTTGGCTATTTCGCAAAACTTGACGGAACTCCCAACAATTTTAACTTCTAGATTAGGATGCTTGCTTCTTAATTGTTTGAGGTACGCATCTAATTTAGCATCTGGATGTGATCGACTTTTCACAAAGATATAGTTTGACCGTTCTGTTTGAAGTGGCAAGCTGACTGTTTGAGCTCCAGTTAACAAAAAAGCTCCCTTACCTTTTATAGCATAATAAACTTCTTTTTTGACAGGAATATATATTAGTCCAAAGACTGGTAATTGTTGGGTAACCAGCGCAATATTAATTGCAAAATCTTCTTCTTTATTGATAAATTCTTTGGTTCCATCTAATGGATCAACCACCCACAATAGCGATAAATCTTTCCTACTTTCATAACTTCCAAAATCTTCTTCCTCACTCAAAATAGGCACTCCTGTTTTTTGTAAATAGGTTTGAATAGTTTGGTTAGAAACCAAATCTGCTGTAGTTACTGGAGATTCATCTTTTTTGGTATAAACTTCATAGTCTGAATGAAAAATTTTCAGTACTTCCTCTCCCGCTTTTACCGCTGCCTCTATTGCAATATCAACCCATGCTTGTTTTACCATCTAAACGCTCTTTTATTTTATCTGCCACTCTAAATGAATTGGCATAAATCGTGAATGTAAATGTTGTACTCCCACCAGTAGGCATAAAACTTCCATCTGTTACATACAAGTTATCGACTTCATGTGCTTTACAGTTTTTATCCAACACCGAAGTCTTTGGGTCTTCCCCAAATCGACATCCACCAGCTTGCAAATTGGAAGGAGGCGTTCCTGAAACGCTACTTTTCACTTCATAAGCTCCCATTTGACTTAAGATTTCTTTAGTCTTTTCAGCGATATACTCCCCTACTTTTAAATCATATTTATTGTATCCCAAACGTACTTTAGCAACAGGATCTCCCCACTTATCCTTTTCTTTTTCATCTAGTGTAACAAAGCAATCATCGTTAGGTGTCCAATCTACAAAGATTTCAAAATTGAGTTTTCTTCTTTTTGTAAAATGGGTCAGTAATTTTTCTTTTAAAGCACTACCAAAAACCAAATTTCTGTTATCATCGTATTTTTGATTGAAAGCTTTTGTAATGCCATTGGCGTGTTCAAAAACAAAGTCAACTGTTCCTCCTTTTACTTTATTTTCAAAGCTTTCATCTTCTATTTCATACCAATGTTGTGTTGCTCGATTTACCCAAAGCCCCGTTTGTTTAAATGCTTTTGAATCTTTTTCGGAAAGGCTATCATAATCTATTAAACCTGAACCTGTTCCTCCTGCTGAAAAAACTAAGTTCTTTCCTACTTGTCCGTTATTATTCCCTAATCCATTGGGGAAATTTTGGCTCTTACTCATCAACAATAAACGCGCGCTCTCTATTGCTTGTGCTGCTACCACTGTTATTTGAGCTTCAACAAATACTTTTCCACCTTTTAAATCATAATAGTGAACTTTTTTCACTTCTCTATTTTCCTCTTCTAACCGAAATACTTTGGCATTGGGGATTATAGTACAGTTCCCGGTTTCAAGGGCTTGATTCAACAATGCTACTCTTGAGCTTCCTTTAGCATCAGAGTTACAACCATAACTTCCGCAATAGTTGGAATAAAAACACCCGTTTCTTCCTTCTTTTGGTCTTGAAAGCACACCTCTAGGTGTTGGAAAAGTCTCCACTCCTAATCTTGCTGCTGCTTGATCAATCCATGATGCTACAATATTTTCTTCTAGTGGAGGAAAGGGAAAATCAGGAGTTGAACGAGGCTCTAAAAATTGGTGAGGAATTACTTTACCAGAAACTCCTATAACCTCTTCCACCTTGGTATAATAAGGCTCTAGATCTTTATAAGTAATTGGCCAATCGACAACATTACCTCCTGCGATTGTTCCATAATTAGATTTCAACTTAAAATCTTTGGGTTTCATTCGATGAAAATAGGCACTCATTAAATTGGAAGAACCACCTACCATGCTTCCATTCCAGAAGTTAACTCCTGTTATACGTGTTGACTTTGCCTTCCATCCTTTTTCAGAACTACCTCGTTCCAATACTGTACACTCATCCATCAACCTTGGGGTATAGACATCTCTTCGCGTTGCCACCATTTCATCTTTGGCTAAATCTGCAGTTTTAAACCAAGGTCCTTTTTCTAAAACAACAACTTGATAGCCGGCTTTAGACAACTCATAAGCTACAGGTCCTGCACCTGCTCCGCTTCCCACTATACAAACATCATACTTCATCCCTAATGGTTTTTAAAACTGTTGGATAACGATATTTTTCTTTTGAACGCGGAGTACCTGGATTATGATTGAGCCAATCCCACCCCACTTGATCAACATTTCCTCCATAACAAGGATCGGTAAGCAGTGCTTCAAAAATCATTGTTATGAGTTTACTAACCCACAATTTTGTCTTTTTCTTTTTGGCCAACAATTCAACTGTTCGGTATTGAATATCAGGAGACAAGTCAAGAAAGGGCTGATTAAATAACTTTAATGCTTCTTGGTTGGCCCAATCTGCTCCTAACGAAAAGAATTTTCGCTCATAAGGCTCTATTAATTCATCTTGGAGATACCATAATAAGTAGGGAAAAGCATTGATGGAGTCAACACTTGGACCATTTCCATCATTAGGGAATAAAATATTTTGAACGACCTGAATAATTTCAGCTTGCTGGTTCGACATTAATGGACTAAACTGCTGCTCTTCTCCCTCCTTTTGATCGTCGGCAATAGAACAAGCTAGCAATTGTGTTGAAATGCCAAGCAGTGCTAACGTTCTTAGGAACTCTCCTCTAGAAAATTGCCATTGAGACATTCGTGCTCTGCTGACGCTTTCTATTTCATTTTTCCTTATCATTATCTTAATCTAGTCTATAAAGTTAATGAAAAACAAAAAGCCACTCCTAAGGAGTGGCTTTTTATATAAAATTTATTTTGGAATAAATCTTAGTGTCCAGCGTGCTCTTCAACATGCTCTTCAACGTGAGCAGCAGCTTCTTCAGCAGCTTCCTCAACGTGCTCAGCAGCCTCAGCAGCAGCACCTTCAGCACATTTACCTTCTTCACATTTGTGCTCTTCAGCGTGAGCTTCAGCTTCTTCAGCAGCAGCTTCAACTTCAGCTTCCATATCAGCAGCAGCCTCATCTAAAGCAGCATTAGCTTTTGCTTCCATTTCAGCAGCTAACTTTTCAGCTTCCTCAGCAGTCATTCCACCACCACAGTTAGTCATTGAGAATGATACAGTTCCTAAAGCTAAGATAAATCCGATTTTTCTTAAATTCTTTTTCATTTTAAAAATTGTTAATTGGTTAAGTAAGGGACAAAAATAATCTTTATTTCTGAAAATCAAATGTTTTTTCAAAAAAATCAATAAACTAGGCGATTAATAACCACTTCCTGCCCCTGAAATATGCTCAATTGGATGCCAAGTTGTTTTTGTTTCCTGAAAATCTAAGATAGCGTAAGGAGATTCATTTTCATCTTTATTCCAATCTTTCACTGCTTTATCGACAACACGTTTAAGGTTAACGATCGCCTCTTCCTGAATTGCCTTTAATTCCTTTTGGTCATTTCCGCAATACAACAAAGCATTAACATCTTTATGTGTTGAAAAATGTGGCAACAATTCTTTTCTATTTCCTGTTAAAATATTTACAACTCCTCCAGGCACGTCAGATGTTGCTAACACCTCTGAAAATGTAACTGCACATAACGGTTTACTTTCTGAAGCTAAAACAACACAAGTATTTCCTCCTGCTATAATTGGAGCGATTTGAGAAACCAATCCAATCAATCCATTTTCTTCTGGTGCAAAAACAGCAACAACTCCAGTTGGTTCTGGAACAGAAAAGTTAAAATGACTGGAAGCTACAGGGTTTACAGCACTGTATACTTGCGTATACTTATCGCACCATCCTGCATAATAAATCAAACGATCAATAGCTACTTCAACTTCTTTTGTTGCCTGTGCTTTAGTACTTCCTTGTATCATTAACTCCTCAACAAACTGTGCCTTTCTTCCTTCAAGGACCTCAGCAATTCGATAAAGGATTTGACTTTTGTTGTAGGCTGTACGCGCTCCCCATGCTCCTTGCGCTCCTCTGGCTGCCACTACGGAATTTCTAAAGTCTTTTCGAGATGATTGACAAATATTCCCAATCGCCTTTCCGTTTACTTGTGGTTGGTAATAACGTCCTGACTCTGTTCTAGGAAATTTACCTCCTATATATATTTTATATGTTTTCAAAACTTCTATTCTTGACATATTTTTCTTGACTAAAAGATCGCTATACTATAAATTCAAGCCATTCTGATTCTCTTGTTTAAAGACTTGTCCTAGCTATATTTTGCGATCCAATTGATTATTTTAGTTAAACTTTACATAAGGCTCTAATCCTTGCACTCCTCCTTCACGACCGTGACCACTTTCTTTATATCCTCCAAATGGAGAGGTAGGATCAAATTTATTATAGGTATTTGCCCATACTACACCAGCTTTTAGTTTAGAAGTTAAGTTAAAAACTTTAGATCCTTTATCAGACCACACCCCAGCAGACAATCCATAAGGCGTATTATTCGCTTTTGCGATAACCTCATCTACCGTTCTAAAAGTTTGAATTGCTAAAACAGGTCCAAAAATCTCTTCTTGCGCTAAACGACTTGACTGTGCGACATTAGTAAATAGTGTTGGTTTACACCAATATCCTTTTTTAGGGGTTGAACAAGCAGGTTGATAAAACTCTGCCCCTTCATCCTTTCCTATTTTGATATAATTATTGATAACATCTAATTGCTTTTTTGAGTTAATCGCTCCAACATCTGTATTTTTATCGAGTGGATCTCCTACAACTAAATTTGCCATTCTATCTTTCAATTTACGCATCACAACATCGTAAACAGACTCTTGGATAAACAAACGTGAACCAGCACAACAAACATGTCCTTGATTAAAGAATATTCCATTGATCACCCCTTCTACAGCTTGATCAAGAGGAGCATCTTCAAAAATAATATTAGCCGCTTTACCACCGAGTTCCATTGTTGACTTTTTACTCGTTCCAGCAATAGCTTTCATGATAATTTTTCCCACTCCAGTAGAACCTGTAAATGCGACTTTGTCGATATCTGGATGTTCTACCATCATCGCACCTGTTTTACCATACCCAGTTACGATATTAACCACACCGTCAGGTAAACCAGCATCTTGGATTAACTCTGCTAATTTTAACGCTGTGAGTGGCGTTGTTTCTGCAGGCTTTAAGACTACGGTATTTCCAGCTGCTAAAGCTGGCGCTATTTTCCAAGCGACCATTAACATTGGAAAATTCCAAGGAGTAATTTGAGCAGCAACCCCCAATGCTTTTGGTTTTCTATTGGGGAATGCATATTCTAATTTATCGGCCCAACCTGCATAGTAAAAGAAATGCGCTGCAGCTAATGGTACGTCTACATCTCTAGACTCTCTAATTGGTTTTCCTCCATCTAATGATTCAATAACAGCAAATTCTCTAGCTCTTTCTTGAATCAAACGGGCTATACGATAAATATACTTTCCTCTTTCTTTTCCAGACAGCTTCGACCAAACTTCATTATAGGCCTTTCTAGCCGCTTTCACCGCCAAATCAACATCTTTTTCGTTGGCCTCAGCGACCTCAGCCAATAATTCTTCATTAGAAGGGTTGACTGTTTTAAAATATTTTCCTGATTTCGGCTTTACCCATTTTCCTCCAATAAACAGGTCATATTTTTTTTTCATCTGAATATGAGCTGTACTTTCTGGAGCTGGAGCAAACTCCCAACCTGAATTTAAATCTAATTTATTTTCTTTCATTATTAATCTATTGAGATATAATCTTTTGATTCATAAACACCTGATCGTTGTTTAGAAATTTGCATAATCACATCATTTGCTAAACTACTTGCTCCAAATCGGAACCACTCGTTAGTTAACCATTTATCTCCTAAGGTTTCTTTTACTAAAACCAGGTATTGTAAAGCTAACTTTGCATTAGAAATTCCTCCTGCTGGTTTCATCCCTACCATTTTACCTGTAGCATAATAGTGGTCTCTAATTGCTTCTAACATTACAGAGGTAAAAGGTAATGTTGCGGCTGGTTTAATTTTCCCTGTAGAAGTCTTAATAAAATCAGCTCCTGCATCAATTGCTATATCACTTGCTCTACGAATTTTATCTAATGTCCCTAATTCTCCTGTTTCTAAGATCACTTTTAGACGTGCGTCACCACAAGCTTCTTTAATCATTGCAATTTCATCAAAAACAAAATTGTAATCTCCTGAGTGAAAACGTCCACGACTAATGACCATATCTACTTCGTCAGCACCATTATCTACCGCAATTTTAGTATCTAGCAATTTGATTTCCGAGCTCGATTGTCCACTAGGAAAAGCAGTTGCTACCGAAGCGACTTTAACCCCTGAACCTTTTAATTCATTAACTGCTGTTTTTACAAAATTTGGGTATACACATACCGCAGCAGTAGTTGGCAAGTCAGGAAAATCTACGTGTAAATGCTGTGCTTTGTAACACATCTGTTTCACTTTATTCTCGGTATCAGCCCCTTCTAAAGTGGTAAGATCAATCATATTTAAAGCCATAAGAAGTCCTTTCATCTTCGTGTCTTTTTTCAGGCTCCTTTTGGTAATTCTTTCTATTCTATCATTAACACCAACTTGATCTACTCTTGGTGATAATCTATAATCTTTATTCATGTATTATTTAAGATTAAAATGTCTTCTTTCAAAGATAGTACTTTTTTTGAATTGAGGAAATGCCTAACTATTGTTCTCTTTCTTCCATAAAAACAGCTATTGCATCTTCAGCTACTTCTCTTCCGTAAGCAATAATTTTCTCTGCTTTATAAAAGTCAAACAATGTACAGACATCTTGCGAAACTTGGATTAATAAATCTGGAGGTGTTGTTTTCAACTTTAACTTTACAACCTCCTCTATCATGAGGTTTATGGATTTATCAATAATTTCAAAATAGCTTAATTGAGCTGAAATCTTTCGTGCCTTTATTTCATCAAAATAATTTCTAAACTTTTTAATTTTTTGTTGGTATTTCTCCTCATCTTTTTCCGTTTCATAAAAAGGAACATTAGCTACAACGTCTACTGCTATTAATAGATCATCTTCTTTTCTTTTTACTCGATCTAAGGGTAAGTTATTGATTGTACCTCCATCAATCAACATTGTTGAAGGTGTTTTAACAGGCGTAAAAACAGACGGTATCGATACTGAAGCTCTAACTGCATCAAAGATAGAACCTTGAGTAAACACGACTTCTCTTTTATTCATAATATCTGTGGCAACAGCCGTATAATCAATTGTTAATTCTTCGATATTGACATCTGGAATAAACTTTTTTAATTCCGAAAAAATTCGATCTCCTTTGATGAATCCTTGCGAGCCAAACGTAAAATCAACAAGCTTAAATATTTCTAACTTATCAATATGTAGCAACCATTGCTTAAACTCTTGAAGCTTACCAATTGCGTACACAGCTCCAACCAACGACCCCATTGATGTTCCTGATATTGAAGTAATATTGAATCCTTGTTCCTCCAACGCTTCTATCACCCCTATATGTGCTATTCCTCTTGCTCCTCCCCCTGATAATACTAATGCTACATCTTTTTTCATTTGAATACTTTTATTTCTTTCTAAACTTTAATTCTTTTACCTCCAATAACCAATACGCCCACAAGGCTTTAAAAAGCAAATGAAAGGGGATAAAAGGGAATAGAATACCTTTAGGTACACGTACACTCGAATAGGTTAATTCGTTTTTTTGATAAACAGCAACCCGATTACTTTTTATCCTTTTTTGGTTAATGGCTTTTAGACGTTTTCCGAAATAATGAACGGCTACATTTTCGATCATATTAAATCGAAGTGGATATTTGATTCTGTGGTTAAACACAACTGAGGGGAACACAATTTTACCAAAGTAGGCAAAGTTACCTTGCATCAACCATACTTTAAACAAATCATAAGAGTGCATAAAATGGTAAGCTGTCTTATAGATCTTTAATCTTGATGCATAAGATTGATAAAACAATTGGCTATAGCGCTCCCATTTGCGTTGCTCAAACTTTCCTGTTTCTTTTTCTTTCACTAATAGTTTTGAAAGCCAAATCGTTTGTTGCCCAATCATTTCTAACCCTGGACTAATAAAAGGATCTAAAAAAGCTCCACTTTCACCAATTAAAGCAATACCCTTGGAATAGATTCTCTCACTGACATAAGCTAAGTTTTTGATATACCGAATTTCTCCTTGTTTTGCATGTTGAGTCATTCGAACCAGTTGTGCGTCTGTGGTAATCTGCTCTTGAAAAAAGGTTTTATAATCTTCAAACTTCACCTTATTTTTATCGAAAACAACGCCAATACTTGTCGTTGTTTCATTTAATCTGATTACCCACCACCAACTGTGTTTCCTCATTAAATGAGTAGTACTGAAATCTCTCAACCCTACGGCTTTTCCATCCCAGTAATGATTTTTACAGGTATCCCATTCTGCACTTGGAGCAATATTTTGAAAATGCGCCATAATAGCTCCTGTATTTAACCCTATTGGTTTATTATTCCAATTTAATTTTTTGGCTACAAACCGCCCTCTACCTGTTGCATCCACCACCCATTTTGATTGAACATGTTTGATTTGGTCTTCCACCTGGACACTTAATTTATTCTCAAATTCTTTAAAAGAAGTGGCTACAATTTCTGCTGGTCGATAAACCGTTACCCCTTTTTGTTGGACCTCTTCTAATAGTTTTTGATCCACAACACTTCTATTAAGGTGATATCCTTTAATTGCTCCTGGCAACGTGGGGCTAGCAAACTCAGCAACATCTCCTAAATCACCACTATTGGTTTCATTAAACAAAAAACGAACTCCAGTTTTATGGACTTGTTCTGTTAATAGATGATCTATTTCTAAAGACTTCAGAAAAACAGCTGTTAGATCAACAACCGACTCTCCTACTTTTTGAGAAAACCGATCACTTTTTTCTATGATTAAGATGTTAAAGTCTTTTGTTCTTTTAAAAATCGACAAGCACAATAATGTTGCAGAAATCCCACCTCCTATTATGATTAAATCAAATTGTTTTGTTTCCTCATTCATCTTTTGATCTTGACGATTACTTTACCTCTAGCCCTTTTGGTTTCTAAATATGTTAATGCTCCTATAGCATCTTCAAAATTAAAAATTTTATCGACAACAGCCTTTATTTCTCCTGCTTCTATTAGCGTTGTAATAAACTCTAACTTTTCTTTATTGGGATAACTCCAGACGTGTTTATATGAAATCTCATTTTGTTTCATTCTAAACATTAATAGACTTCCTTTAATTAAAAATGCCCATCGAAAAATTCTAGGTACTTTCACTTTTTTTAGTGTGGCATTATCGTGGTGTCCAGCTACAGTAATAATTTTACCACCTCTTTTTACAGTCTGGATACTTTGTCTAGGATACTTCCCTCCTATGGCATCAAATACGACATCCAAGTCTTTTATCTTTTTATAAAACTTCTCTTGGGTATAATCAATCACCTCATCCGCTCCTAGACTTTGAACTAACTTCACATTTTTCCCACTTGTTGTAGCATACACATAAGCACCAAGATATTTAGCATATTGTATGGCAAATGTACCTATTCCTCCAGACCCTCCGGTAATCAAAAGCCTTGTTCCTTTTTTGATTCCTGCTACCTGAAAAGCATCGAAAACAGTACAAGCAACCAATGGCATCCCTGCCGCTTCAATAAAACTTTGATTTTTAGGCTTTAATGCCACTGCCCCCTCTTCAACGACTAACTGTTCAGAAACGGTACCTATTTGATGCCAAGGAACCTTGGCGTATATTTCATCTCCTATCTTAAAACCTTTTACATCTTTTCCTATTTCGACAACCACTCCAGACAAATCAAATCCTAAAGCAAAAGGTCTTTTAGGGCGACTAAAAATAGTCGCCATTCCATAAACGATTTTATAATCAACTGGATTCAGCCCCGCTGCATAAACATCAATCAACATTTCCTGACTTCCAACCTTGGGAAGCAAACGTTCATTTATCTCAAGGTGTTTTTTCAACTTAAGCCCATAGCTCTTTAGAAACAATGCTTTCATAAGCATCAAAATTAACAATAAATCACATTGACTGTCTTAAAACACCAATACCTTGCTTATTTTTATGGTTTTATCTCTACTCTTATCCCCTCACTATGTGAAGTAAATTCTGGAGCATACATACATTGAATTGTAGTAATTCCATTAGAGAAATTCCCTTCTTGACTAGCGATTAAGCTGTATTCAAAAACATAAGTACCCTTGCTTACATAATCCATAAAGAAATTTGTAGATGCATCTTTCGTAGATTCATAATACCCTAATCCATCTTGCCATTTATAACGTGAAATCACATTAGTTGGCTCAAATGAAGCTGCACGCATATCTTTTAAATGAACATATTCTAAGTTTCTATCGGTCTCCAGCACCACTCTTACTTTTATTTTATCTCCTATTTTTATCGGTGATTCTTTAGTAATTGGCTCTAGCACCTTACCGGCATTTGAATTTCGTTCAATATAGAGTTTCTTTGTTAACTTCAAAGGTGTTTCATGCGGCGTAATCTTATCTAAATCTTCAAAGTATTGCCAATACAAAGCTCCCCATGCCACACTGTTCTGTTTTTTGGTAACACTAACATTCCCCATTTCTGGATTTATATCTGCCCCACTCCATGATGTTTTAAAATAACCTGTACCAGCTTCTGTTTTGGAAACGGTTACTTTTTTACCACCTAACTTAATTGTTGGAACATCTGTTTCCGAAAGCATATCCGTTCCTTTTAATAAAAGTGCATAACACGCGTCAGCAGTAGCTTTAGTTGTTTTCCAATCTGTAGTTTGCTTCTGTTTCAACAACCAAACTTTCATTTCATTAACGCTATTTTGGTCGTTTGTTACTTCATCAAAAGCTTCGATCAACAATGCTTGTGTTTCGATTGGAGCTTGATACCAATAATAACCTCCTGATAAGTCTTTCCAATACATCCCCATCTCTTCGTTGTAGATTGCTCTTTCTTTTATTGAAGCCATTACTTTTTTAGCAATCGTTTCATCTCCAGAACGCTTTACTGCTAACGCAATCATTCCTTGTGTATAGAGATTAAATTCTAACCAGTACGTTTTTGCTTGACTCATAAAATAAGCATAGGCCTCTTGGTGCTGTTTCTTGATTGGTAAATCTAAATAGAAACTTCTTGCATATAGGTATTGTATGGTTGAATTAGATATTGTTTGTTTCGTTAAGTAATTGGCGTGATGCTTTTTAATGTACAAATAATCTTTTTGCATTTGATTATCTAGATAAGTCACCGCTTTTTTAGTCATAGCTTTTTGACTATTTTTTTCAACACCTAATTGATTCAAATGCCCTAGACCTGTGATAATATGCTGTGTAATATATCTATTTTCTCTCATCCCATTAAACCAAGGCCAAGCGCCATTGTGTAACTGCATTTTTTCCAATTTACGAATGGTTCTTTCTTTTTCATTTTGCATTCTATTGAGGTCAAATAATAATGCTACTCGTTTTTTACGCTCTTGCTCATCTTGAGCATTCAATACCCATGGTGTTTCTTCTAACAACAATGCTTTTAACTCTTGATTTTTTTCTAGGTTTGATAAAAAGGCTTCAGAATCATAACTAGACCATTGATCAAATACACGTTTTATTTTAGGATTGGAGTTGGCTACATGACCTGCTATAGCGTTTGCATAATAACGTGAAAAAGTTTGCTCTGCACACTCATAAGGGTACTCCATTAAATATGGCAAGGCTTGTATCGCGTACCAAGCTGGGTTTGAAGTAAACTCCAATGTAACTTTATGATTCTTTAGGGTCGCTGACCCATTACTTTGACTGATTAACTTTTCAAAAGTAAATTTCGTCTCTCCAGCCTTTTTAACGGGTAACGGTAACGATTCTGTTACTAACATTCTATTGGTTAACACTGGAACCGCCATTTCTTCTCCATCAGTATGGTTCCCTGCTTCAGCCGTTACTTTATATGTAATAGCACTATACCCCTCTGGTATTGTGATCTTCCAATTCACTACTACACTTTTTCCTTTTGCTATTGAAACTTCTTTTACTGGCTCTACATTTTTCAATTGAGTATCTATCATTTTCATCGATAAAGCATCAAACAATTCTAGCTTTACCTTTCCTTGTACAGCTCCCTCTGATAAATTAACCACTTTACTCGAAAAACTCATTTGATCACCTTCTCTAAAGAAACGTGGTGCATTTGGCACAACCATTAACTCTTTCTGAGTAATCAATTCTTTTTGAGTTGTTCCTATTTTTAAGTCCTTTGTATGTGCTAATGCTAAGAACTTCCATCTGGTTAAACTTTCAGGAATTGTAAATTTCACAATTACATCGCCATTTTTATTGGTTTCCAACTGAGGATAAAAGAAAGCAGTTTCATTAAAGTTTGTTCTTGGTTTAGCTGATGGTTTGACTTTTTTATCTTGTTCTCTTTCCTTTTTAGATTCATCTCTTGCTAATCCGCTACCTACCCTAGGAGAATTAGCGACAGCTTTAGCTGGCATCACCTCGCTTTCCTCTACGACAGAATACAGAGGCGCTGCATCAGCCATTTCTAGCTCTGCTCCCTCATTGTCAGCATCTTGAAAATTAGCCTCACTTTTTACCATCCTTTTGTATTTTCTACCACGATAACCAAAAGCATATTGATAATAGCTATATCCAAACCAATTTAATGTAGTAAAGGCTCTTGGATTAAAACTATAATAAGGGTTCCAATCATCTGAATCCAAAGAGGAATATTCTTTAGCAAAACAACTGTTTGTCCAATTTGTTGAAGCATAATAACTGTTATATATCGAAAGTCCTATTGAATTGCTTGCAAACTCATCTAATGAGGCATCATACATCGTTGCCAATAGTTCAGCAGCAACTTTATCTCCTTTTGCTCCTCTAATTTTAATCTTCCATTCTTCTTTTTGACCTGGCAACAACTTATTTCTAAATGATTCAAAAGTCAAATCTAATTTCTTATTAGTATATGGGACCGCTATGGTTTTATGATCTTGAAAAAATCGATTGTGTTTAGTTGTTGTAAACATTACACTAAAATTCCCTCGATGCTTTTCTTCAATTGGAAGCTCAATTAAACGTTGCTCATCGCTTAAAGCCATCACCTCAGAATGAACTATTTCTCCTCGATGTTCTATTTCATAGGTCACCAACAACTCCTTTTCTGAGGTTCCAATAACAAATGCTGCCTTTTCACCTGGTTCTCCTTTCAACTTTAAATCGGTTGTCCACCAAGTTGCCTTCACAGGTATTTTACTTCCTTGTTTATCGTAAACAGTGAAATACTTAACATCAATGACTTTTGTCCCAAACTCATCAGTAGTTTCAGCTTCTAACACATACCTTCCTGGCGTCAGTTTGTTCTTGATCAACTTAAGTACTCGCGAGTTTTTAGTATCGAAAGTTTGCTTCCAAACCTCACTTCCTCGTTTTAATTTTTCAATACTATTTTCTCGGTCATATTCATCAAATGGGAATAAAGAGTGATAGTCTTCTTGGGCGATTGTTTTCAAATCTGGATTAGACAACAATGCAGACCTATAAATACGATCAGGTTCGATTAATGCTGTTACCTTAACCCAACCTTGAGCTTCAACTTCTTCTCCATTTAAATTTTGTGCATTAATTTTTAACTCTTGCTCTTCGTTTTTATCAAAAGATTCGGCAATACCTATAGAAAAATCCATGGCATTATACCCTACATTTACCACAGCTGTATTGCTTTGCGTTTCTCCATTTAAATCAGTAACATCAATAATAACCTCATAAGAAAACGTAGGGCTATATTTTTCCTCAACAGTTTCATCTGCTAACGCGGTAAAATCAACTTTAAATTCTCCATTATCATCTGTCTTCAACACTCCACTTTTAATCTCAACAGTTGGACTTGTAGGATTATACCCCCATCTATACCAGCACCAATAAGGAAAACGAGCTGCCCTCACCACACGATACTTTACTGTAGCTCCATCTAAAAAGTAACCAGCAAAGGCCTTAGCATTCCCGACAACTTCAATGGTTTGATTCAATTTATAGCTCCCCTTTATTGGATCAAAATTGACTTCAAACTTCGGTCTTTTATATTCTTCTACTTGAATATATTTTCGCTGACGATTTTCATCTGAAAGACTCATTGAGCCATTCATTGCACCAGTTGGCAACTTAAATGTACCTGAAAAAGTTCCATATTCATTGGTAACGACAGCTACATCTGCTATTTTTTGACGATTGACGTCATACAACGTTATTGTCTTTTTAGCTTTAGGAATGATATAATGCTTGTCTTTGTAATGACCTATTACAATTCCCTTAAAATAAACCGTTTGCCCAGGTCTATAGATCGCTCTATCAGTAAAGAACGTCGTTTTTATACGTTCTTTTTCATCTTCTTTATACCTGCCATATTGATAAATTGAATTATCGGTGAAATACTCATCTTTTCCATTCTTGAAATAGTAATAATAGCTATTTGAATAATAATTAGTCCTATGTGGTGTTACTTTTACTTTTCCTTTTGAATCGGTCTTATATTGGCTTCTTTTCTTTAAATTCCTTTTGGATCTACCATAATCATAAGTATACTGTTGAACCAAGACATTTGGCAATACTTTTCCAGTTTCGGAGTTTACCACTAACAATTCTGTTTCATCATGCCCATTTCTTACAGATGAAAAGCTGATATCTGTGACCC
The DNA here is from genome assembly GCA_025210295.1 of Flavobacteriales bacterium. Lineage (NCBI taxonomy): Bacteria > Pseudomonadati > Bacteroidota > Flavobacteriia > Flavobacteriales > Flavobacteriales bacterium. The sequence goes on from JAOASC010000046.1 coordinate 234,188, forward strand.
AAAACGAGGCATAGGCTACCGCTTCTTTTTCTTCGATAAAATCTTTATGTGTTCCCGAAAGAATAAAGTATTTTCCATATGGCAAACCATCTGTATTTAAATGGCTGTAATGCTCTTGATAATCATTTTGATTATCTATAGCAACCTCCCAAGTTCTAACAGGAGTCAATTTATTTAAGCGATCAAGTGTCTCATAGCGATCTTTAAAATTAAAATCCCATTCTACTTTCACCAGTTTAAAGAAAACCTTATTTATATTTTTATGTTTAAAAACTAACTGTATGGGTTGATTTGGGCGTTGACTTTTCTCTATTTCAAAAGCCATTGACTTGGCTTCAATTTGTAATTTTAAAGCTCGACATTCTTTTGCACCATAACTTTCTGGAAACTTTGAAATGGTAGCATTACAAATTTCCATTGCTTTCTTTTTTTCTAATTGATGCTCACCTGTTGTTCTATTATAGCGATCTCCTTTTTCTGAATGAATCTGAGCTATTTTATACCATACTCTTGCTGTTTCGTCATTTTCTTTATATGTTTTAGTCAACTCAGTTAACGCATCAAAATACAACTTTTCTTTTTGAGGATGAGTCGTTTGATTATTGACAAACGACAAACGTTTCAATGTTGTTTCAATGATCCCCGATTCATTTCCAAGACGCGATTGATGTATTGTTAATTCTTGATAAATTTTTATTGCATAAAAAAGATTAGAAGCGTCTTTAGGCCTTACTATTTCCAGTTCTGTAAACGCTTGATTTTCCTCATAAAACACTTCATCATTTAATGTAAAAAAGTCGGCAGGTTGAGTCAAGTTAAATTGTGTATTTTCAAAAAACTCCAGTGAGCGAGAAGCTAAAAAATCATATAAAGTAGGCCTAAACTTTTCCGTTTCTTCATGATAATTTAAAATCGCTTTAAAATCTGACAAGGTAGTATGTTGCAAACTATCTTTCCCACTTAAAGAAGCTAAATATGCTTCAAACGTTTTGTTGGAGAGGGTTTTTAAATCCCAAGTTCTAATATCATCATCTTTAAAATCTTCTGAGTAACTACGCCCATTAATTTGCCACTGATTTTGTTGATAATACCTCCAATAAGTTTCTGCTGCAATGGAATGAACCAACTGTTTCAAAGGAAATTTCGCTGTTTTAGCTATTCCTTGCAATTCATTTAATGCTTTTACAAAATCATCTTCCTCAAGATAAGAATTATACTTCATTTTATAAATTAACGCCTTGATTGTTTGGGGCGTATTCTCATCTTTTTGGGCTGTCTGAAAGATCTCTTTTACAGTTCTTAACGCAGATTTATACAACCCATTATTTTCATGTTGAGCTACAGTATCCCAAAGGTTTTGGTAATCTTCTTCAAAATTAAAATTCAGTGCAGTCATTTCTTGATTATTGGTATTGGTATTTGCAGTACTCTTCTTGTTTTTACAGGAAAACCCCAAAAATAGTACACTTAAAATTACAATTATTATCGAAAAAACATGCTTTTTAAAACTCATAATACCAGTATTTAGCTAATCAAAAATAAGATTAGTTTGACGGATATACACCCAATAGTTTAAAAAGTTCAAAAAAGTTTAACATTTTCCTATATCATTTTAATATTATCCAAGACGATCATATCAAATGAAGCCTAGAATTCAAATGGTAATTCTTATCTTTGGAAGAACAAAAATCTATTTATCGTGAGACATCTCCTTCTTCTTGCTTCTTTCCTAATCATGAATTGGTATTGGAGTCAACAAATTGACTCAATAGGTATAGGCAACACTATTTTTAGTGGTATTGGCAACCCAAAAAAACTAGACTCCATCGAACAGGTGATTTACCCTAAAGTTATTGACGATTATTTATTGGAGGAAACCTATTATTACACTTTGTCTAAAGCTCGTTTTCTTTCAGGACAATTGACAGAAGCCTTTTCACATGCAGAAAAGGGTATTGCTCTTAATCAACGAAAAAACAAAACCTTTCGATCTGCAAAATTCTACAATATTCAAGCTTCTGTTTATGCCTATCAAAAAGATTATAAAAAGGCCATTCAGACCTTTAAAACATCTTTGGAAATTCTAGAGAATACTAAAAACTATTATACTGCGGCACAAGTTCAGAACAACATTGCAAACATCTTTTTTGGATTATCTGATTTTGAATCTGCATACAAATACAGTAAGGTATCGCATGATCGCTTAACAGCATTTAATGACACCATTCATTTACCTGGTGTTAAAGGAATTTTAGCTGTTACCCTTTTAAAGCTTAATCGCATTCCTGAGGGTAAAAAAAATGCCAACCAAGCGTTGAAACTCTCTAAAAAATACAACAATCCCATTGGCTTAATTGTTAGTAATTACAGTCTTGGTGAAGTATTTATCGTTGAAGAAAGCTGCGATAGTGCGATTATTTATTTTAAAGCTTCACTCCAATTAAGTGAACAGTTTCGACAAAAGCATTTTACGATGTTAAATAAAGTTGGACTACTCAAAGCATATTTGATTAACAAAAACTATAATGAGGCTGTTGAAGTAGGCGAACAAGCATTAGCCGAGACTATTGCTCTTGAGAATGAAAACACGTTATATGCTATTCATAAAAATCTTGGCTATGCTTATCATGGACTTGAAAAAGAAAAAGAAGCTTTTGAACATATTTCTGCTGCTCTTGAAACTTATGTTGAAGCATCCAGTACAGAGAACAAAAAAGCAATTAATGATATTCTAATTAAATACGACACAGAAAAGAAAGAAAAAAAACTTATTGCCGCGCGTTTAGAAAATGCCCAAAGTAAACATCAACTTTATAAACGAACCCAACTTGCCATTATTCTTGGCGTAGTAGTTATTTTACTGCTCTTCAGTTATTATTTATACAACCGCCTGCAAAAGGAAAAGATGCGACAACTCCAAAAAGAGCAGGAATCTAAAAGAATGTTAGCGGCCATTTCTGCCGAAGAAAAAGAGCGTAAGCGAATCTCCAATGAACTTCATGACGGAATGGCTTCTTCCATTACTGGAATCAAATTAAAACTTGAGGGAATGATGACAGAAAGTAAAGACAGTACTTTCTCTCCTCTTGTTAGTCAACTGCAACGTCTTCATGATGAAACACGTAGAATATCCCACAACCTTATGCCCTTGGATTTGAATAAAGAAAACTGGGCCAAACGTTTAGAAGAATATTGCGTTGAAAACTCAAGTGATCGATTTAAAATTGATTTCATTAACAATCTACCTTCAACGATTGCGCTTCCCCCAAGTCAATCAATTTTATTGTACCGCAGTATTCAAGAATTAATACACAATGCTCAAAAATATGCAGGAGTGAATAGTTGCACTGTACAACTATCTTCGGTAAAGGGTGAATTAATCATCTCTGTTGAAGATGAGGGGGTTGGTTTTATTCCAAAAGATCAAAAGGGCCAAGGCTTAAACAGCATAAGACAACGTCTCTTTGAAATTGATGCAACTATTGATATCGAGAGCAGAATAGGAAATGGAAGTTTAATCTCAATATATTTAACTTTACCGTCATGAATATTATTATTGCTGATGATCATCAATTAATTTTGGACGGCCTACTTTCGGTGTTGACGAAGCAGTTCCCCAACGCTAAATGCCATGGTGTTTTGAACAAAAATGCTTTGTTTGAATCCCTACGAAAAAAGGAATTTGACATTCTTATTCAAGACATCAAATTTGGTACTGACAATGCAAAAGACTTTTTAAATGATTTAAAACAGGAATTTCCCCATGTAAAAATTGTGTTACTCTCTACTATTTCCGACAGCGTAACGATCAAGCAATTAAGCAATAAAGTTGACGGATATGTGCTCAAATCTGAATCTCTAATTGAAATTGAAACTGCAATCAAAACTTTAGCAAAAGGGGGGAAATATTTTAGCACGATGGCTCAAAAGAAAATGAACCAACTCATCTCTGACGACACAATTATTCTTACTAAAAGAGAGCGAGAGGTACTTGAGGTTATCATGCGAGAGAAATCGATCAAACAAATTGCTGAGGAACTTTTTATTTCTGAGAAAACCGTGGAATTACATCGTAGTAATCTTTTCGTTAAACTCGATGTAAAAAACATTACGGGCTTAGTTAAAAAGGCTATTGCTTTGAACCTTTTGGACGACTAATTCCTATCAAAATTTAATTGATTTTTTCCAATTAAACGCATTACTAGGGAATTCCCTATATGCTTCACAAGACATTCTGTAGACCTTTGTTTTAAATAACAAAAAACAGAATTATGAAACAAAAAGGATTATTGGCATTGTTAGCCATCACTATGGTAACATTCTCTTGTAAAAAGAAGGGCTGTACAGATTCAGCAGCTGATAACTACAGTGAAGAAGCAAGAAAGGACGATGGAAGTTGTATCTATTCTACGCCCCCAGAAGTTACGTCACCTAAAGAGTTAGATTGTTTTACTTTTACACAATCAGGTACAACATACGAATTAGAAGATTTAGGATTGGACATTGATTATATCGTTACTTGTAAAATGCATATTTCGTGTGACCTTAAAATAAAACCTGGGGTGGCTATTGCATTTCAAACAAATGCTGGGTTGAGCGTTGGTGAAGATGGTTCATTAAGCGCCATAGCAACTGCTAGCAATCCTATTTTATTTACAGGAGTAGATGAAGCTCCAGGGGCTTGGGCTGGGATTTTTATCAATTCTGAAGATGTAAAAAACAACCTATCGGAGTGTACAATTAAATATGCTGCTGGCGACCCTTTTAATAGCAATGGTGACGAGGGTGGTATTATTCTTTATGCCGGTTCTAAAGCAACAATTGAAAACACTACTATTATGAATTGTGATGGTTATGGAATCAATGCCAACTATTCTGATGGAGACTTCACTTTCCAAAACAATACCATTTCTGGCTGTACTATGCCGATGTTCATCGCTGCTGAATACGGAGGAGCCATCAATGGAGGAACCTACACAGGAAACACTACGGATGTCATTTACATCAAGAGTTATGCAAGTGCTGGAACTATTTTAACCCCTCAAACTTGGACTAACCTTAATGTACCGTATAGAGTCAAAGGTGGTGGAGAAATTACCAGCAATACAGACTGGACTATTGCCCCTGGAACAACTATAGAGTTTGAACCTGGAATAACAGTTAAAATCAATGACGGAAAAAGTATAAAAGCTGTGGGAACAGCTACTGAACGAATTACCTTTAAAGGATCAAACTCAGGCCAAGGAACATGGAAAAGAATCAAATTTGACGGAACAAATCCATTGAATGAAATTGGTTTTGCTGACATCATTGGAGGAGGAGAGGATCCTACAAACTCAAAAGGAACCATCTACCTTTGGTACGACGCAAAGCTCAACATTCATGATGTAAACTTTACCGATAATGCAGCTTGTGGAGTTTATGGAAAGATTTCTAGCGGAACCACTGCCAACCCTAACTACACTTCATCTAATCTTAACTTTACGAATACCCCTTGCACGGAAACATTTGAAATGTAACTCGATTGTTTCATAAATCGACAGTAGCCCTCGTTAGAAATTCTTTTCTTTCGGGGGTTACTTTTTTTTACTCTATCCTGAAAGGAAATTGGTTGCAATTACCTCAATCGAATTGGGCTTATTTTCCATTTGCAAAAAAACATTTATATTAGGCATATTATTTTTTACTTAAAAGCTTTTTATGAAGCGATTTTTTCTCTTATTCTCCTATTTTCTGATCGCTCTACCTTACTGTACACAAAATGCTGTTTTAGACTCTTTAACTGCTGCAATCCGTCCCCAGGTAAACGATTCATCTCAAGCAATACTCCATAATGACATCGCACATGAATTTGTCAAGTTATCCTTATATGACGAAGCAAAATCACACTATCAAAAGGTATTGACAATCTCTCAGGCTACCAACTTTAAAAAAGGGATATGGTCGTATTGGTCTGGAATGGCTACCATACTCCTCAATGAAAATAAATTAAACGAAGCATTAGTCAGTTACTCCCAACTGGAACAGCAAATGCAGGAAGACCATGCTGACAGTTCTAGCCTTGGTGTACTATATGCGAGTATAGCAAACGTTCACGATGCACTTTCTAACTACAACAAGGCTGTTGAATACAACAACAAGGCACTAACCATTTTTAAAGACAACAACCCTCCTTATGAAGCAATTATTTTGGGAAACTTGGGGAGTATTTACTTTAAAAATGATGATTATCAAAATGCCATTAAACACCATGAGCAATCGTTAGCAATAAAGAAAGTACACTCTTCAGATCACAGCATCGGGACTGGTCTCTTGAACTACGCTCAGGTATATGATCGAACAAAGAATTACCCCAAGGCAATCGCTATTCTACAGGAGAGCATCCTTTATTTAGAACGGTGTAACGACCAAGCTGGACTGGCCTTATGCTACACCTCTCTAGGCCTTTGTTATGTAAGCCTTTCAGACAGCACTTACAATGATTCTATTCTTCTTAACAACACCAACAATGATCAACTGCTTACCCCTAAAGAGCTGCTAGCAAAAGCCTATGAATATGAAGAAAAAGCTATTTCCATCTTTGAGAAAATGGGGGAAAACTTTCAAATAGGACATGCTTACAATGGTATAGGAACTGTACTTGTTAATCAAAATAAGCCCAAAGAAGCTATAGCATACTATTTGTTATCCTATAATCAATTCAAAGATTCCAAATTAGAAACAGCTAAAGCTGCTGCTGAAGGTTTGGCCGAAGCTTATAAGGACTTAAAGCAATATCAGTTAGCCTATCAATGGCTCCAAAAGATGCATCATATTCAGGATACAATTGACCAACAAACCAATGCTATTGAGCTTGGCAGGCAACAAGCCAACATGATCTATCAACAAGAAAAAGAAATTGCTGATCTAAAACACAAACAAGAATTGTCAAGAGCTCAACTTTTATTTATTCAAGAAAAAAACCTACTTAAAACACAACGGGACAACCGTAACAAGTGGATACTAATATTAATTCTATTATTCTTGTTTACTTTTATCAGCTTTTACTTCATTCGAAAAAACCTTCGGACAAGAAACATGCTTTTAGAGACAGAGCAACAACAAACAGTACTGCTGTCAACAATCGAGGGAGAAGAACAAGAACGAGAGAGAATTGCTTTAGAGTTGCATGATGGGGTAGCCAGTGCAATAACTGGCCTACGTTTAAAAGTAACAACAGGAACGGTCGAACCTAGCGAGCTTGAACAACAGCTTACCGCAATCAACACTGAAATCAGAACTATTTCTCACCAACTGGCTCCTCCTCCAACTAAAGATTTTATTAATGTTGAATCTTTTTTTGAACGCTTAATTAGCGAAGCGTTTTCAAAACATGAAATTTCCTTAACTTGTTATCCCGAAAATGATATTTTTACTATAGAAAATCAAGCAATAACAAACCTATACCGAGTTATTCAAGAGTTATTTCAGAACATCACCAAACATGCTCAAGCTAATGCAGTTAGTATTTCTTATAGTAGAGAACAAAATGAATTGAACATTATCATTGAAGATAACGGGATTGGATTTGATAGTGCTATCACAAAAAAAGGAATTGGATTTGAGAATATTAAAAAAAGGTTGTTACCTTTAAATGGACAATTAACTATTGATACTGCCCTCGGTCGCGGAACTTGTATAATCATTCAAATCAATAACCTATGAGTAAGTTATTTATTGTTGATGATCACCAAATGATGATTGACGGCATTGTTTCTTTTTTAAAACAAGAACCTCATATTGAAATTGTGGGGGTTGCAAACAGTTATGAAGAGGCACTACGTAAAATTGTTAACGGCAATTTATCGGTAGACATTGTTCTAACCGACTTAAATCTTCAAGGGAAAACAGGTGTTGATTTAATTAGCATGTTAAAATCACATTTCTCCACAATCAAATACATTGTCTTTACCATGTATTTTGAGCGTTCACTCATTAAAGAATTAATGAGCTTAAAAGTAGAAGGTTTTGTTGAAAAAAACGCTCCTCAAGAGACTTTAAAACAAGCCATTAATGACGTTTCTAATGGAAACACTCACTACCCTAACAACCTCATGGAACGTATCAAGAACTACACTACAACTTACAATGAAAGTTCTATTAAAGATGCTTTCGCTAGTCGATACAAACTTTCCAAACGAGAGTTAGAAATTGCTTTACTGGTTATAGACGGAATGAATACAGAGCAAATTGCCCAACAACTACAATTAAGTCCAGCAACGATCTCTACACATAGAAAAAACTTAAACAACAAGACCAACACTTCTACTCCACTAGAACTCTATAAACTACTGCAATAAAAAGCATTGACTAGATCTATATTTCTGCAAAAGAATGTTAAAAGAGTCATTCTTTTATCAAAAGATAACATTTTATTGAACGTTTTTAAAAGTCTTGAGTAATACTTTTAAACCATCGAACATCAAGCGCTTCTGTTCATTAAAATTCAATCAAATGAAAAAGATAATTTATAGTTTAATTATAGGGCTAGCCCTAACCAACATTAATGCACAAGAATTAAAACGAGTTTATAGTATTGTAAAAGAGTTACAAAATGAAGAATGGTACCTTACACAAAAAGAGCTTTGGAAAAAAGAGGTGAATAAAAACAAAAAGAATGCTGTTGCTTGGGAAAACTATTACAATGCTGCTCGAGCGTTAAAGAACCTCAATTGGAAAAATGAAGAGCAACTCACCAAGTACAGTAAAGAATGTGCAACAATTGCTGAACAAGCCTATAAGGCAGCCCCAAAAAGTTACCAAGCTAATCTTATTATGTGGCGAAACTCTGGCAACAACGAAAAATATTTAAAACATTTGGAGAAAGCTTATGAAGTCAACCCCAACAATGAAGAGGTATTGGTTAATATGTTAACTCAGGCTAAGATTATGGGAGATGATAGGGCTTACTCTAAGTACTGCAAAGAATATTACCAAACCAATGATGTCCCTGCTGGTCTACTAAACTGGGGGTACAATCTTCTTTCCGAGTTAGATGACAATGCCATCGTATTTACAAGTGGAGATAATGACACTTATCCTTGTTTACTGGTTCAAGAAGCTAAGAATTTTAGAAAAGACATCACCATTCTTAACACCTATTTACTGTTTAAGGACGACTATAGAAATAATGTCATTCAAAAACTAGGATTACCTCAACTAAACATCCAACTTTCGGAGTCAAAAAACCAAGAAGAATATCAAGAAAACCAGAAAAAGATCATTGACCATTTCTTTAAGCATTATCAACACGCTGTATATGTTGTTACGACTTCCATTGAAGGGTTTAGAGCGCAATATGGTGAGCAATTACACTTAACAGGCTTAGCCTATAAATATTCAGAGACACCAATTGACAACATCTCCTTAATCATTAGAAATTACGAGAAGCGCTATTTACTGGATTACTTAAAAATAAATTTCTCTTTTAACATTGGTCAGCAGGTTGCTGAAAATGCACAAGTTATGTATTTACCAGCTTTAACCAAACTATACAAACACTATAAAAACACAGAACAACAGGAGGAATTAGAAGAGGTTAAAACACTATTATTACTAATTGGAGAACGCACCAACAGTCTAGATGATATTCATGCTATTCTCAAGGAAAACTAGTTTTTTGTGCAACTTTTTTCTAAAAATATAACCAAGTTATCTGATGAACAGTTGATGGTTCTTTACATTCAAAAAGGCCACAACAAATACATCGAAGAGATCTACAAAAGATATAGCCCAAAACTACTGGGTTATTTCTTTCGTATGTTGAATGGGGATCATCAAAAAGCGCAAGATTTATTACAAGATTTATTTTTAAAGGTTATTGAAAAGAAACAGCAATTTGATCCTTCTAAAAAACTTTATACCTGGCTCTTCACCATTGCTAGCAACTCTTTCAAATCGGACTACAGAAAGCTTTCCAATCGCAATACAACGCGTGATTTACCTATTGAAAAAACACCCTTGCAATACGACGAAAACCTTTTTGACCGGAAAGAGTTTAAAATTGCTTTGAGACAAGGGATCAATTTGTTGACATCTAAACAAAAAGCGACTTTCATTCTTAGGTATCACGTGGGGTTCTCTGTAAAAGAAATTGCGGAAATCACAGCTGTCTCTGAGGGAACAGTCAAATCTCGAATTTATTATGCGACACAGCAAGTCAGTGAATACATTAAAGAATTTTCTCCAATAAACGAACCGCATATTTTTAAACATAATTAAAGATGGAACCAAAAATTCAAACAAAAGAATGGAAACTACAGCAACTGCTAGAGCAAAAAGATTTTAGCGAGCTATCGACCGCTGAAAAAGCTTTAGTTAATGAGTTCCTTAGCCCAGAAACATATCGATTACGTCGCGAATTGCTTCTTACTATTCAAGAGGAAAAAACAACGCTTACTCCTCTCCCTCTAAACACTCCCCCAACTAATACAGGAATAGCTATCCCTTTATATCAAGCTATATTAGCGATTGCTGCGACGATCCTTGTCATGCTCTTTTTAAAACTTCCTTATACTACTATAATCAATTCAGCAGAGTCTCAACAAATCAAATATATTTCTGTAACAGACACTATTAAGGAAATAGAATACATTTATGATACTGTTTACAAAGAAATTGAAAAAACTAAAGTCGTAGAGAAAAAAGTATATATCCCTAAAACTGAAATACAGTATGTGAAAGTTTATGGAAATCACCACCTTAAGAGTAACCAAGTTCTAAATGCTCCCAACAATTATCAAAAGCCAGATTTACAATCTATTTTGGAAGAAGTAGATGGTTCTGAAAGTTTAGCAGAGGAAGCTAATCAAGAGCAATTTACACTAACAATACATAGGGACTAAAAATAATTAACTATCATTGTAAATCTAACTACATAACAGAAAATGAAAGAATTGAGAACATTACTAGATGAATTAATTGACTTAAATAATGAAGAGTGGGATGCTTTTAATCGAGCAATTAATGAAGAACGTTTTCAATCTAAAACCACTATTATCAAAGAGGGCAGTATCGCTAATAAAATTTACTTTATTCAATCAGGCTTATTGAGGACCTATTATCTAGAAGAAGGAAAAGAGGTGACAACTTATTTTTCTTGTGGGGGACAATTTATAGGAACATTTACAAGTTTTATTTCTCAACAACCATCAGCAGAAATTTTAGAAACCATAGCGGAAAGCGTTACTTACTCTTTAACATATACGGCATTGAATCTGCTCTATAAAAAACACCCAAAGTTTGAACGTTTAGGAAGAATATGGGCTGAAAAAAATTATTTATGTACGATAGAACGTACTACTCTCATGCAAACAAAAACAGGTAAGCAAAAGTATTTAGATTTCATCAAAAATTACGACAAGAGAATTGTATTAAATGCTCCTCAACATCAAATTGCCAGCTTCTTGGGAATAACTCCTGAGTCATTAAGTCGAATTAGAAAAGAAATAGCTATTTCTTAACAAATATCAATGGAGCTTCTTTGTTCTCATCATTTCTTTGTTTTAAACTTAAAATTTAAACAAAATGAGAACTACAAATCTATTAAAGGCTATTGTAGCCAGCAGCATCTTTCTACTGTTTCAATCATGTCAACTAACCCCCTTATCATGGAATCCTCCATCACTTTCAAATAGCATAAACACATCTGACAACGATTTACTGAAATCAAGTCAGCACCTAAGTATCGGAAAATGGTATGGACCAGAAGATATAGCTATTGGGAAAGATGGTTACATCTATTGTGGTGTTCATATAAACAAGAAGAATTTCAAAAACGGTAGAATTCTAAAAATTGATACAAGTGGTAATATTTCAACTTTTTGTAATACTGGTTCTTGGGTAACTGGCTTACATTTTGATGACCAACATAACCTTATTGCTTGTGATCAAAAAAGAGGACTTATTTCAATTGACACCACTGGTAACATTACTATACTTGCACAAAAAGATGAAACTGAGCAACCTTTTTTAATCCCCAACGATGTTGACATTGCAACAAATGGGACTATTTACTTTTCCAACACTTCTTCTAATGTTTCATTTAGCAGAAAACATGCTCGAAAAATATTAATGGAGGTACGACCAGACGGTGGACTATATGCATACACACCTAGCACTAAAAAAATCACTACTTTAATTGACAGTTCTTTTTTTGGAAATGGAGTTGCAGTGTCTCAAAATGATGAATTTGTTTTAATGGCTGATTTGACTAAATATAGAATCTTAAGGTACTGGTTAAAAGGAGAACACAGCGGAAAAACAGATATTTTCATTGACAATCTACCAGGTTTTCCTAATGGAATATCTAGAAGAAAGGATGGTAGTTTTTGGTTAGGTTTCACAACTAAAAGAGACCCTTTACTTGACAAAATTCATTCTAAAACAACCATCAAAAAAATGATTTATGCATTACCAATGTGGCTACAACCTAAACAAAAACCTTATGGAATGCTTATGCACTTATCGGAAAATGGTAATATATTAAAAACCTATTACGATACTTCTGGAAAAATTGTTTCCGAAGTCAGTTCTATTGAAGAGCATAAGGGAATTCTATATATGGGGGGAGATTTACTCAATCATATTAACCAATATAATATACAAGAATAACTTATTTCCACAAAATACCCCCCTCACTATATCTACATAAGGAGGGGGCTACAACACTGAGTTATGTTAATTTCATCATTTAACAAGAGTAAAAAACAAACATCTAAAGAGTTCCTCATAAGTAGCTTATTTTTAACAGAACAATCCCAATAAAAAAGGACATCCTACTGTTTATGTCTATATAGAAGCAATATATCTGTCACTACAACCTCAGTAATATATCGTACCACCCCTCCTTTATCTTGATAACTTTTGTTATGTAATTTTCCATAAACGCAAACTTCTTTTCCTTTTTCCAGGTATCTTTCGACTATTGTTGCTTGATGATTCCATGCAACTAGACTATGCCACTGGGTTTCTTGAATAATTTTTCCCTCTTTATTTTTATAGTATTCATAGGTTGCTAAAGTAAGGCGAGCCACCTTAATTCCATTGGGTAATTCTTTTACTTTAGGCTGTGTTCCTAAACTACCTATTAACTGTACATTGTTTCTTAGATTAGTCATTTTAATTTATTTTTTCTATTGCTGCTAGACACTTTTGCCCAACACTTGAATTATTTTAGATTTTATAACACAAAGTAAATGACTCCAACAACCTTATTCGGAAATTAAACGATTAACATACGGGTAAAAACGGTTATACCTACTTCCCTCCTACTATCCCTTATTTAATCACTCTCCATCACTAATTATTTTTTATATTGCGATCATGAGTTTAGCAGAAAGAGAAATCATTAATCGCAACATTATAGCACTGATTAAGGCTCCTAATCAATGCTTTACTGAAGTTGACTTTTTAAACCTTGATATAAAGATTTTTCCCAGTCCTAAGGAGCTCATCTCAAAAATGGAAAAACTAGACTTAATAGAACTGGATCTAGATGATGACAAGTATTATTTAACTGAACATGGGTACGACTATCATGAAAAGCTCACTTCTAAAAAAAGAAACTATTATTATGAAAACGTTCCAATTTCGCTAACTCACTACTATCACAAAAACCCTAAACGCCTGAAAGTAATCGTATTTATGCTAATACCTACTTTACTAATCGTTTGCGCTATTAAAATTATCTCCCCTAAGAAAAACAAAGGATTAAACCTGCCTACAGGAACACACCAACACATTCAACATCAACTAGATAGTCTATTAAAGGTACATGACACTTTACCCAAACAATGATCTCAACACATCTTCTATTTTATTGACCATTACGAGTTCTATCTTGTAGTTTTGTTGTAATAACCCTTTATTGTGTTTGGAAATAAATATGCGTTCATACCCTAATTTCTCAGCTTCAGAAATGCGCTGTTCGATTCTTGGTACAGGCCTAATTTCTCCAGACAATCCTACCTCTGCAGCAAAACAAGTTTTTGAATCAATACTTAAATCTACGTTTGAAGACAATATTGCACAAACTACTGCTAAATCAATAGAGGGGTCATCGACTTTTATCCCTCCTGTTATATTTAAGAAAACATCTTTTTGACCTATTCTAAACCCGCATTTTTTCTCTAATACAGCCAACAGCATATTCAGTCTTCTTAAATCAAAACCTGTTGCTGAACGTTGAGGAGTACCATAAGCAGCTGTACTTGCCAAAGCCTGTATCTCAACAAGTAATGGACGTGTTCCCTCCATAGTAACCGCCACACTAACTCCACTCAGTTCACCATTTTGATTACTAATTAATATTGCTGAAGGGTTATCTACCTCTTTTAACCCTTTGCTCGTCATTTCATAAATCCCCAACTCATTGGTACTTCCAAAACGATTTTTAATACTTCTCAACAAACGATATAAATGATTTCGGTCTCCCTCAAATTGAAGCACCGTATCCACCATATGTTCAAGAACCTTTGGACCTGCAATTGCTCCATCTTTAGTGATGTGACCAATTAAAATAATTGGTACACCTGTTTCTTTGGCATAACGCATCATTTCGGCTGTACATTCTCTTACTTGAGAAATACTTCCTGGACTAGATTCTATAGCTGGCGTTTGTAAAGTCTGAATGGAATCTATGATAATTAAATTAGGAGCTAAATTACGTGCGTGTTGAAAGATATTTTGTGTATTGGTTTCGGTTAACAAAAAACAATTCGCATCCTGATGATCTATTCGATCTGCACGCATTTTTATCTGCTCTTCACTTTCCTCACCAGAAACATACAATACTTTAAGCTGACTATTCAAAGCCAAGTCAAGCAACAATGTAGACTTACCTATACCGGGCTCACCACCTATCAACGTAAGAGACCCTACCACAATGCCACCACCTTAGACTCTATTAAACTCATCATTAGACAATTTATAACGCCTATTCTCTAATGGTGTAATTTCGCTAATATGGTGGGGTTTCGTATTTTTTTTAAAGGAATCTCCATGTAATATTTTATCCTTTTTATTTTCTTTTTGGACAACTTCCTCTACAAACGTATTCCATTCATTACATCCCGGACATTTCCCTAACCACTTTGCTGATTCTGTTCCACAGTTTTGACAAAAAAATGCTGATTTTACTTTAGCCATGTTACAAATGTAATGGCTTACTACGTATTTTTTTTACGTTTTAATCTTTTTTTACCCTCTATCGAAAACTCTATTAAAAAACGCTAAGTCATTTTAGGGAATAGACTAAGGTCAACAACCAACAAAAACAGCTAATCGAAGGAAAGTACCAATCCTATTTCAAGAAAAAAACACAAAAACATAAAACACTCTGTATCAATACTTAGAACTAAAGACTTTCACTAAAAAACTATCTAAATTTTATTTTTTAGGTATATTTAGGCCAAACATCCTTGTAAAGATTTTTTTTGAAAACCCCAATTACATGAAAAAATTACTCTTTGTTGACGATGATCACTCAACTCGAATTCTTTTTCAAAAAGCTTTTAGAGACCAATACGATGTACTCCTTGCAAAATCGGCAAAAAAGGCATTGAAGATTCTCAAGAAAGAAGAAATACCTGTTATTATTTCGGATCAAGTAATGCCCAAACAAACTGGACTAGAATTATTTGAGTTATTAGCACATCGCACCCCATTGTCTCCATCGATAAAAATTTTAATCACAGGATGTAAGGACATCGACATCGCCATTCACGCTATTAATCAAGGATACGTTTATAAGTACATCAAAAAACCTTTTGAAATTGAAGAGTTAGACGAAGTACTGAAACATGCGTATCAACTCTATTCCTCTAGGGTAAAAAGAAAGGTTTTACAACAAGCTATTGATCAAGAGCGTGAAACAACTCATGAACAATATGCTCGTGAACTACATGAAGATGTTGCACAAAATATTGCGGGGGTGAATTTTAATTTAAGCCTACCTCAACACCATACACCTCCAGAAAAACCAAGTAAAATCCTTCAGCAAACCATCCAATCGATCAGAAATTTAAGTTATGTTATTTCTCCTCGTTTACATGAATATGGCAACCTACAATCTGCAATTGAATTATTGATAGCAGGAAAAAAAAGGATAACGATAAACTCAAGTATTCAAGCAGATTTAAAATTAGACAAAAAACTAGAACTACATCTATATAGGTTAATACAATACTTCATTAAATACTATGAGGCCCAAAACATCACAAACATCACTTTCTCTTTATCATTAAACAAGAAGCTAAAGACACAATTAGTGTTTTATAGCGATCAACAATCAGAATATCATAGTGATTTTTTAGAAACTATAAGCATAATGATTGAGCCTTATTACGGTCAATTAATTCAACGGGTTATTAATAAACAATCTTCCAACTGCATCATTTACGGGCTCTATTAAGATGAACAAACTTTACTTACTCATACTCAGCATAAGTATTTGCAATATGTTTTTCGCTAAAAATAAAGCATTAATTATTGAAAAACAGCCAAGAAGCTATCCTGTCCGAGGCTTTATTGAAATACTAGAAGACAAAAACAACGAGTACTCTATCCATGATATTATAAAAAAAGACTGTTTATTCGTTCGTTCCAATAAATTAAACATGGGATTTACGACCTCCGCCTATTGGTATAAACTTTCCATTACAAACCCTACTCACGTAACACAATCTTTGATCTTAAGTATCATGTATCCTGACCTTAATGAGCTAGATTTCTATGAGACATCCAACCAATGTATTCTTAGGTCTATCCAAACAGGTGAATCTAGGCCGTTTAACAACAGGATATTGATACATCGTAACTACCTCTTCCCCATAGATTTTCTCCCTAAAAGTTCGCTCACATTCTATATCAAAGCATATAACAATGGGGATTCTGTTAATTTACCCCTTAAGCTATCGGAACAAGCCACATTTTTTATAGAAGATCAACTGCAAACAACTATCAATTGGCTTTTTTATGGCGTTTATTTGGCTGTTATATTACTCAGTCTTTTTTTGTTTATAATCAGTAAAAGAAAATTATATCTTGATTATTTTTTATATGCCTTTTTCTTCTCATTATTCATCTTAAACTTAGACGGTTTTTCTCGTCAACTACTATGGCCTAACTACCCTTGGTGGTCCAACCACTCTACTGTCCTTTTTGCTAGTCTAGGCAACCTATTTTTATTATCACTTACGAAACGTTTTTTAATTTTCAAAAGCCTTGAAAAGCTTCGAGCATCGCATCGCATCATTTACCTGTTTCAAATACTATGCTTCATAGCAAGCATCCTATCCCTATTTAATCAAGAATTCTTACTTATAAGTATCTATTTATTAAATCTTTTTTACCCCTCAACAGTTATTCTTATCATTATTCTATCCATTAAATCGATACAGCAAGGAAACGCTCTAGCCTATTACTTTTTAATTGGATTTTCATTATTTTTTATTTGCATTGTGTTATTTCAACTGTCAGACACAGGGATCATTCAATCTTCATTTTTAAATTCGAGTAGCATATTTAGAATAGGTTTAATCAGCGAAGGCATCTGTTTAACCCTTGCTGCTATTGATCAATATCGTAAAGAAATTGAAAAAGTTACCCATACCTTAAGGATACAAAACCAAGCATTGACAATTGCTCAAAACCAAGCAGAAAATGCTAATCGATTAAAAGGCGTTTTTTTATCCAACATGTCACACGAAATAAGATCTCCTTTACATATCATTAATGGATATATCCAATTGTTTTTACAAGGAAAAATAGCAGAAACTGATAAAGTCAACATTTTTCATTTAATAAAAAAAAATGCCAAAATATTACTACAACTCATCGATGACATTATCGACATCTCTAAAATTGAAGCGAATCAACTTCAATTAAATTTGAAGTTTTTTGATTTATCCGTCTTTTTTTCTGAGATCTATGAAGAGTTTAAAAATACAAAACAAACGGTTGTATTAAGTATCGCAATTCAAAAGTATGATCCTTTCGAATATTTTTTTTACACCGATCAACTTAGGTTAAAGCAAATTATTAGCAACCTCATCAACAATGCTTATAAATACACAGATAAAGGGGAAATAATTGTAGGATACACCCATCAAGACAACCAATTAACTTTCTTTGTAAAAGACACTGGGAAAGGCATACCTAACAACAAAATAGATCAAATTTTTGACCGATTTAACAAACTGGATCAATCTGAGGGGACTGGGATTGGACTTGCTATTTCCAAAGAATTAGTCATCCTCTTAAATGGTAAAATATGGGTTGAGTCCACTCCCAATCAGGGAACCTCTTTTTATTTTAACCTACCAATTAACTTCCCCCAAAAAGAAAAAGTTTGTATTCAACCCTCTAATCATCAAAACTTAAAGCATAATCTACCTTATAACTGGAAAGGAAAAACCATTTTAATAGCAGAGGATAAAGATGAAAGTTATTGGTTATTAAAACAACATTTAGAAGATACCGAAGTCAACCTTATATGGGCAAAAAACGGCGTAGAAGCAGTTAATTTGTATTGCTCTTATGATAATATTGACTTGATATTAATGGACATTAACATGCCGATTATGAATGGGTTTGAAGCATTAAAAGCCATTAGACAAGTTAACCCAGACGTCCCTGTATTTTCGCAAACTGCATACGGTTTAAATGACGAAATAGAAAAATGTAAAAACGCAGGATTCAATGAGTACATTCCGAAACCCATTGACCTGCAAACTATATCAAATACAATAAATAAATACTTAAAATTATGAAACGTAACGTACAAGAGTCAACTTTAAGAAACATAATGGATAACACCTACCAGTATGTTTATGACAAAAACCTCGGAAATGTAATTGAGGAAAATGGACGAGAATTGATTATGATGGGATCAATTAATTACTTAGGCCTATCGAAGCATCCTAAAGTAATAGAAGCTGTTTTAAAGGATGTCCAAGAGAATGGAATAGTAGGTACAGGAGCCCGATATTCTGATGGCTACACAAGTCATCACAAAGGGTTGGAAGATGATTTAAAAACATTTTTTAATCGTAAACATTGTTTAATTTTTAACTCAGGTTTTTTAGCAAATCTTGGAACTATTAGTTCTACTGGAAGAGGCGCTATCATCTTTTCAGACAAAGAGAATCACCCCAGTATACTTGATGGGATGCTACTTGCTAGAGCCAATTCTGGAGCTCAATTTTATCGTTTTAGACACAATGACCCCAAACACTTTGAAGAGTTAGTAAAAAGAGCACCAGATTCACCTAATAAATGGTTAGTTTTAGTTGGTACTTTTGGTTCGAAAGGTGAACATATTAAATTAGCTCAATTTGTTGAAATTGCTAAAAAGTATAACATCAAAATATTTTTTGATGATGCACATTCTATTATTATTGACGGAGAAAACAAAAGGGGCTTATCAGAAAAAGAAAATGTATATAACGATATAGATATTTTAATGGGCTCTTTTCAAATGACTTTTGCAAACATTGGTGCTTTTATAGTAGGAAATGATGACTTAATCAAAAGCATGCAATATCATTCAAGACCTTATATGTACACCTACAATTTGCCCTCACAAAATGTAGTGGCAATTCGAACAATTTTTGAAATCATCAATTCAGATGAAGGAAAATACTTAATTCAGAAACTACACGAAAATGTAAATTACATAAGAGAAGGTGTTCGTAAAATAGGACTTACACCTATATCTAAGGATTCTCAAGTTATTTGTTTTAAAGTAGAGAATGAAAAGTTAAAGTTTTTAGCCGATCAACTATACAAAGATGGTCTTTGGGTACAAAAATATCTTCCTAACGAAAATGGCTATTCTTCCATTAGATTAACCCCAATGGCTACACACACAAAAGAGCATTTAGATAAAACGCTTGCTATTCTTTCGAAATACAAAGCGCACATATCATAACTAACAAAACTACCTTCTACTCTCTTAAAAAATTAAAATACCCCTGTCCTCCTCAAAATATTCTCTTAGAAGAAATATGTTTATCAAAGGACAGGAAGATTATTTAGCTCATCTTTTTTCCTAACATTAAAATATCAGACACAATAATTTCTGTTACATATTTTTTTACCCCATTACTATCTTCATAGGATCTGCTGTTTAATTTTCCAGCCACACAAATCTCTTTTCCTTTTTCTAAATACTTCTCGGCAATCGTTGCCTGATTATTCCATGCAACAAGGTTATGCCATTGTGTTTCTTTAACAACCTCACCTTTTCGGTTTTTATAGGACTCATTTGTTGCTAGCGTCATTCGTGCTACTTTAACTCCGTTTTCTAATTCTTTCACATCTGGATCTATTCCCAGGTTTCCGATTAATTGTACGCTGTTTCTTAGGTTTGCCATAATACTTTTTTTTACTTTGATTTTTTATTCTACCAAACAACATTGTTTAGTACATCAATCCATTTTGACTTGACAACGCAAAGTAAATAGGTCGGCGAGGATTTAGTCGGTAATTAAACAATTAAAACCTGTGTAAAAACGAACTTAAACGGCTGTACGCTTTTTTAAAATTGATTATCAAACAGTTAAACTAAAAAAATATATTTAATACAATCCTTTAGCTACATCTAGCGCGCTCTTCTTTTTCTTGAGGTTTATTCTAACTTGTTCTTTATTAAAAACTTTAATGTAATAATATGACAAAACATATTTTCCATTAGCCTCGTTTCTTTCTTTCACCTCTTTTTCTAATTCTTTTTGAATATAATCCAGAGGAGTTTTGTTGACATAAGTAAGTACACCATTTTTCAATTTAATTTCGGTCTCCCCTTCAACAACAACTGTTTCTATTTTTGAGAGAGTTAACTCTGTATTCCTATGATATCCTTCTTTGAATATACAAGGTATATCAAAGGATGCTTCTTTTATATACGAAAGCGATTTATTTATTCCTGCTACTAATTTAAACTCATTGTTTGACTCAAAATCACCCTCATATTCTCCAGATTGACCATTATGCTTTCTTGTAAATTTCGCAGCATATATATTCTTATACTCAAAATATGAAGCTCCATCTCTTTTTGACTTACAGAACTCTGTCAGAGAATTTCTATTATAATCAAACTCTTTCATTAAGTTATCTGTTAATTGCTCTACGAAACGTTGATACTGCTCAGGAGACTCTTTATCTAGAGCAAGTACTTTTGAAAGCCGTTCTGTTCTTTCTGCTTTCTCTTTAGCTAACCTTTCTGCTTTTTCTTTTTCTTTCTGGGCTTCTTGTTTTTCATATTCCAAAATCCCTGTATTGACTTTAGCTCTTGTTCCAGAAGAAAGTTTTTTCACATCCGTCTTTTTGATTTTCACAACTGCGTCTCCTAAAATATTTTCAGACAAAACACGATATGTTTTATAATTAGGCGCGAAGAAATAATTACCAACAGCATTAAAATCACTTGTTTCCGCTACATAGAATGTCTTTAACTTAGATTTTGACATATCTACATATTCTATTTTCACCTCATTACAAACTCCATCTTTTAATGAAAATATAATTGACCTCGTCGCTACAAAATCAAAATCCAGGTCTGATGTATTTGAAAACATTAAATAAACTCCACTGAGTTCTCCATCTTCATACATTTTATGAAACAAACCAATCCCTTTTTCTTGTTCCCAATATTTACAATAATCAATTACTTTATCTGCCGATTTTCCAATATAAGCCTCTTGAGACCAACTACTTTTTATGGAAAAAATAGCCAACACAACTATTACAAGTACACTTTTCATTTTCTCTTATTATTTTATCTTCCTATTTTTCTAACAATTCTATAGTTTTAATATCCGTTAACCTTTGATAGGTATCTTCAAATTCTCCCCACTTGGTAGGACCTTTTAAGGAAAACTTAATGGAATTAATTGTAACATTTTGCCAATCGTCAGGATTAGAAAAATTCAATTCATTTTGATCATTGAGCTCATCAATCTTAAATACTCCCACTTTGGTATTTCCAAAGAAATTATCTGTTAAACGAACTACTTTGTTATGCATTTGCCCTAAGCTGTATATAGCAACAACCTCTATCCCTTCAAGTCTAAATAAAACTTCTGGTGATTCAGCATGAATCAATTCTAATTGTTTTTCTGTAAAACTCATTTTTTTATTGTTTTGATTAAATTCAAAGCAAAAATAAGAGTAGGAAAAACGCCTTCTTTTCAAGGATGATTTATCGTGAAGTATTCTTTATTTAACGTAAACAAAAAATTACAAGCTTTCAATCAGCATTAAAAGCTTCTCTTTTTTTCTAACAGAAACAGGAACAATACTTTGATCTGTCATTTCTAAGTATCCACCCTCACGCTTTTTATAACTTTCAAAATACTCAATATTAATCAGATGTGACTTATGAGCTCTAAAAAAGCCGAGATCAGTTAGTATACTATCATACTCTTTTAGAGGTTTTGAAACCATAATCTTTTCACCTGAAAGCAAATAAAACCGTGTGTAATTGACATCTGCTTCACAACGAACTATATTTTTAATTTTCACCACCTTTATCTCCTCTTGTGTTTTTAGAACCAGTTTTGTTTTTTTAGGTTTGGCTTCACTTAAATTCTCTTGAAGTGTTCTCAACTGAAGCATTATAGATGACTGGTGGAGTTCTTTTTTACTTATCTTTTCAAAAACGTCTCCTAATTCTTCTATAGCTACAGGTTTTAATAAGAAATCAATCGCACTATATTTAATAGCATTTAAAGCATAATGTGCGTGGGAGGTTACTACAACTAAATGAAAATTTTCTTTATTGGCTGCTTCTAACAATTGAAATCCTGTTTTATCACCATCCAACTCAATATCTAAAAAGAGAATATCAAACGTTTTAGTCAACATCAGATTTAACGCTTCTTGATAGCTATTAGCGACATGAATTGATGAAATTTCTTCTGCATAATATGATTTTAAGAGATCTATTAAAGAATCACTTAGCACTTCTACATCATCTACAACTAATATATTATACATACCTTTTAATTTATTACTAAAGCAACCCTAGTTCCTCTCACAACATCGTCTTCAATAATATTATTGATAGCCAACTCTATGCTTTGTTTATTTCTCATATTCTCAATTCGCTCCCTTGTGATTTGAATTGCATAAGATTTATACCCCTCCTTTTCACTGGCAACCTCTTCAACTTGTTTAAAGCCTTTCCCCTCATCTTCTACTTCCAAAATTAACACCCTTTCTTTCAATTTCACATTTACGATCAACTGGCTAGGAGCAGTCAGTTTTTCCACACCATGCTCTATTGCATTTTCTATAAATGGCTGAAGCAACATTGGAGGAACGTCATATTCCTCGACGTCTATTTCATCATCCACATTGATTTGATAATTTAATTTTTCCCCTAAACGCAATTTATGTAAAAACAGAAAATTTTCAATAATCTCAATTTCTTTTTCTAAACTAATCGACTCTTCTCTAGAACATTCTAAAATTGCTCTCATTAATTTTCCAAATCGAGTAATATACCTGTAACTTTCTTCTTTTTTATTCGCCCTTATAAAACTACCTATTGTTGCTAAAGAATTAAAGATAAAATGTGGATTCATTTGAGTACGCAATAGTTTTTGCTCTAATTCTAACAGTTCTTTTTCTGCTTTAGCCTTTTTCCTATTCACCACTAAAAACATGAGTAATGCAACGAATAACGTCCCAACAATTATCCCTACAGCAATTATTATTTTTAACCTAAAATCTTTCTCTTGAACAACGATACTTTGCTTGAGAATTTGATTCTCATAGGTTTTCTTTTCGGTATCATATTTAAGGGTTAATTCATTAATATTCTCAATATTTTGAGCATTCAGAAAAGAAGACTTAATACTATCTCTTTTATTTAGAAAGAATAAAACTGAATCTGGACATTCTTTAATAGCTGCTAATGCCAAATAATAATACAAATGCTCTACATCTTGTTTTACTCCAAACTTATGAGCGACATTTAATGCTTTTCTAAGTTCGTGATAAGCTTCTGCATTTCTATTCTGCTCAACTAATAATGACCCTAAACCAATATAGGCACCTACTTCCCTACCTATATCATTAGTCAATTTACTGTACCTTAAAGACTCCTTAAGGTAATAATAAGCTGAATCTATATTATATTTTTCCGATTCTTTATTAGAATCATAATATTTAGCCAAAGCGTATGAGGTATAACTTAAACTCTTATAATTATTTGTTTCTTTACCTATTTTATATGATAAAAACAACCTCTTGACAGCTTCTACTGAATCTTGTAAATGCATCAATGCTCCTGCGATATTAGTATGGATTGTAGTTAAACTTAAGGAATCTTTTAAATTAAGCTTCTTTTTAGATAAAATTTCTTTCTCAGCAAGCTCATTATATTCTAAAGCTTTTTTATAATTTTTAACCCCATAATATGATGTAGAAATTAAACTTAAAGGAGGCAGCTTAGATATCCCTGCCTCTTCAGATATTTTTAGAGCTTTCAAAGCATAATCAATAGCTTTTTCATAGTCTGAACTTTTATAATAAAGTACCCCTAATTGATTGTAAGCTTTTCCTAACAAAGCTTTATTGTTGTTACTAACACAAAGATCTATTGCAGCATTAATATAATGTCCTGCTGAGTCAAATGAATATAATTTTGTTAATAGGCTTCCCTTATCTATATACCTTTGCGCTAACCTTTTATCATCTCTTTTATTTTGGCTTAATAAAATGGCAATTGACTTGTCACAATATATTTTTGATGAATCATAATTAACACGCTTATATTCTAGCATTAAAAGCTCCAATACTTTTTCCTTTTCTGTTGCATCGTTTTCTTTAATTTTAAGAATCGTTTTTAAAGAGTCAATATCATTAGCGTGAATGGAAAAAGTAGAACTAATCAATATTAAAAAAAAGAAAAATTTCATGGCATGGAACTTAATGCTTTAACAAAGTTACGTATTTTATTCCCTTATCGGGAAGGATTACATTTTTCCTCAACCATCTTCCAGACATCAGGATGTTCGTTGGCATAACCCATTGCCCAAAAGCCAATTCCTCCAATTGATTTTTCTTTTAATAACTGGTTTATCTTATACGCTAAGTTTTCTTTACTTTCGAACCAACATTGCATGATCTTTTCTCCTTCTCGATAGACACAATAAGAACTTTGGCTAACGGAATCAAGCATAACTTTATCTTTTTCTACCAATTCCATTACTTTGTTATAGCTAATTTCTTTAATCCCTTTAACAGATCTACTGTTCAAATTTATGGTTTCCGTTTCCCATATTGTGCCATAAAGTGGTAAAGCAACCATGAATTGTTCTTTTGGAAAGGAATGTTCTAAGTATTGATCCACATTATCATTAATGTTATAAGGCTCCCAAATATCCCCACTTTGATAAGGAGAAATTGGTCCAGCATGATGACTTTTTAAATGGTAACAAGCATAGCCCATCATTACAAAGTAGTCTACACTCGTTTTTAAGACTTTTGCATTTACTATATTTTCTTGAAATGCTATGGGTAGCACCACCATAACACGATGCTTATTTTTCTTTAATTCTTGTCCTAACTGTTGTATAAAACCTGCAAAAAGACTACTATCTTTTTGATGAATCTCTTCAAAATCAACACAAACTCCAGCTGCATTTCGTTGCACCAACATATTAGATACTCTCTTGATCAGTGTATCACAAGCTTTTTGATTAGATAACAACGCTGCATTTTTTGAATAACCAAAATTCGTAATTGTTAAATAAACCGAACAGTTTTTAGCTTGAGCTGAGTCTATTATTGGATCGTTTGCCCAATCGATACTTTCCTCAGCCTCTCCATTTGAGGGGTTCACTTTATAAGAAAAATAGGCCAACATATTTAAAGCTTCGTAATTGTAAGACTGAACACCTTCCTTTGTTCTATGCCAACCCAATACAGGAACTTTAGGTTTTTCTTGTTCCTTCTTTTCTTTTGAAATCGTTTCAACGCCTTTAGGTGTTTTATTTCCTGCTTCACAGGCTAATAAAAGTATTGAAAAAGCAAAAATTACTATTAAGTTAAAACATCTTCTCATCTCTCTTGACTTCCTATAAAATTAATAACGATCATAAAAAAAGCCTTGTAGGAAATTCCTACAAGGCTTTTAAAATATTAATCAAATTGCGTAAGCAAATTATTCTCCTACAACTTCAAAACCTACTTTTACAGTGATTTCTTTGTGTAATTTCACTTCTGCTTCATAAGAACCAGCAGCTTTAATTGCGCTTCCTAATAATTTAATTTTTCTTCTTTCTACTTCAAAACCAGCTTTGTTTAAAGCATCAGCTAACTGTACGTTAGTAACAGAACCAAAAATCTTTCCGTTCTCACCAACTTTAGCACCAACTTTGATTGAAGCTTCAGCTAACTTAGCAGCAACTGCTTGAGCTTCTTCTTTAATCTTCGCTAATTTATGACTTCTTTGACGCATTGTTTCAGCGTGCATTTTCTTTACAGATTCTGTTGCAATAACAGCCATCTTCTGAGGGATAAGGAAATTACGTCCGTAACCATCTTTTACAGATACGATTTCATCTTTATCTCCTAAATTATCTACATTTTTCTTTAATAAAACTTCCATGATATGCCCTCCTTATTTTAATTGATCCGCAAGATATGGTAAAATCGCTAAATGACGAGCTCTCTTAACTGCTTGAGCTACTTTCTTTTGATATTTAGCAGAGTTTCCTGTTATTCTTCTTGGTAAAATTTTACCTTGTTCGTTAATAAATTTCAATAAAAACTCAGGATCTTTATAATCTACATATTTAATCCCTAATTTTTTGAATCTACAATATTTATCGCTTTTAACGTCAATACTAATTGGCGTTAAATATCTGATATCTGAATCTTTTCCAGCCATTTCTGATCTTTTTTAATGTTTTTAATTAAGCTTTAGCTTTACTTCTTCTTCTTTCTGCGAAAGCAACATGGTGCTTATCCATTTTAGTTGTTAAGAAACGTAAAATACGCTCGTCACGTCTAAATGCAAGTTCTAATTTTTCTACAACATCACCAGCTCCTTCAAACTGAAATAATGTATAAAAACCTGTTGATTTCTTTTGAATTGGATATGCCATTTTTTTCAATCCCCAATTCTCCGTTTGAGAAAGCTTCGCTCCAGCATCTTTAAGAACGCTCTGGAATTTCTCTACTGCTTCCTTTACCTGAACATCAGATAAAACGGGAGTTAAAATGAAAACAGTTTCGTAATTGTTCATAATAATTTGTTTTAAATAATTCTAATCCGCACACTTTGTACGGCCTGCAAAAGTAATCCTTTTTTATTTATTAACAAAACAATCTATTATTTTACTTCCATTTCTAAATTAAAACCGTTTCTATACTTAGCCAAATTATACAAATCTTTTCGAAACAGTGCTGCTCTTTTATTCCCCGAAACTCTAATCTCTTTATGGTTATTTGTACTTACTTCCCCCTCATTTCTTAGGATAAAAGTATAGCTTCCCAATTTTAAACTTTCTTTTCTTTTTTCTACTTCTCCAAGGTCTTTTTCTTTTACATGTATTTGTGGAACATGTTTAATAAAACGTCGTTCTTTTTGAACGTAGAAAGCTTCCTGAGGCTTCCAGTCAGATTTTCTCCAATAGGATAATGTTCGAATAGCTAGATCCAAATCATTTACACTTAAGAATTCAACTTCTAATGTGTAGATATATTCTGTTTTATTCAGTTCGTACCTTGCTCCAGTAATTCCTTTTTTCGTCCTTAACTCTTGAACCGCTTTGGCAAGCTCGCTTTCAATTTCATATTGTTTAGGAATACGATGGCCATCAATACTATCCAACTTCATTAAAGTATTGAGTTTAATTTTACTTTGGCTCAAATTAATCGTATAGATAGCTTTTCCTCCTTTGGACTCATTTAGTTCTATTTCTTCTACCACATCTAAGCAACTTATCATAAAGAAAGGAGTTAATAGTAAGAATATTTTAGTTAGACTATGCATATTTTAAAGGTTAAAGTATTTTTTAGTTGAAAGTGTTTTAACATCTTTGTAATACAAAAATAAAATGAATCGGGTGAAAACGCTAAAGTTTGTATTTCTTATTTTGATTACGTGTACTTTAACAAGCAATTTTAGTGCCCAAAAAGTCGGTTTAGTTTTAAGTGGTGGTGGAGCACTTGGCCTTGCACATGTTGGGGCTATAAAAGCCTTGGAGGAACACAACATTCCCATTGATTATATAACAGGGACTAGTGCAGGAGCATTAGTGGGAAGTTTTTATGCTAGTGGATACTCACCACAAGAAATGGAGGCATTAGTGGGAAGCAAACTCTTTTTAAAAATGGCCTTTGGTAAAATTGATAAGGACTTAGATTACTATTACAGAAATCCAGAAAATGATGCTGCTCTTTTAAAAATTTGGTTTGAAAAAGAATTTTCAATTAGTAAAGCTATTCCTACTAACATTACCAATTCAGCTTTACTAGACTTTGAATTTATGACCACCTTTTCAGGTGTCTCTAAAGCTGCAGATTATAACTTCAACAATCTTTTTGTCCCTTTTCGATGCGTTGGCTCTGACGTTAACACTAAACAGGCTGTTATTTTTAACAAAGGACATCTTAACCAAGCTGTGAGAGCTTCCATGACTTTCCCTGGTTACCTGAGGCCTATCAAAGTTGACGGAAAACTTTTATTTGATGGGGGATTGTATAATAATTTCCCTAGTGACATTATGTATAACGACTTTTACCCTGACATTATTATTGGGGTAAACTTATCTGATTCAATTACACCTCCGGATGAAGATGATGTACTTTCTCAACTAAAAAGTATGGTCATTAACAGAAATGACGTTGATATTTTATGTGATAATGGTATTTTAATCTCCCCAAAAGTTTCTATCGGAACCTTTGACTTTGAGGAAGCTCAAACAGCTATTCAAGAGGGCTATGATGCAACCATAAAATCGATGGATGCTATTAAGGCCCAAATAGCCAGAAGAGTGAGTACAGACAGCCTTATTCTTAGAAGAAACAACTTTAAATCTAAAGTTGCCCAATTAAACCCAACAATTAACTTAATTACTATTGAGGGAGTTTCAAGTAATCAGGCTCGGTATATCAAGAATGCATTGATTCATCGAAATGAAATTGAGATCGACTTTCACACCTTAAAGGAACGTTTCTTTAAACTTCTTGCTGACGAAAAAATCAAATCATTATACCCTATTGCTAAATACAATCCACACTCTAAAAAATACGAAGTTAAAATCAATGTCATTCCTCAGAAACCCGTTGCTATAAAGTTTGGAGGTGTTTTTTCCTCAAGGCCAATCAACACTGGTTATTTTGGTTTAGAGTACTTAAAACTAGGCAAAATAGGATTAAAACTAAATAGCGATATTCACTTTGGTAAATATTATGGTTCGACGGGAATAGGCATTCAAACAGATTTTAATACCAGAATACCTTTTTACCTCAAAGGGTACGGAGTACTAAACAACTGGGATTATTTTAAAAGTTTTACCACATTCTTTGACGCTGTCAAACCTTCATATATTATTCAAAATGAAAGTTTTTATGGAGGAGAAATTGGCATCCCTTTGGGGAAACAAATCAAGTTGACGTTCAATACTTCCCATGGAATCAATAAAGATAGTTATTATCAAACAGATAATTTTTCTGCAAGTGACACTGCTGACATCACCTACTTTTCTGCGCATGTCAACAGTCTTAGCTTACGCACCTCAACCTTAAATCGAAAAGCTTATTCTTCTGAGGGAAGATTTTTCTCTGTTTCTGGGAAATACATCAAAGGACTAGAAGACTACTACCCAGGAAGTACAGCCAATGCAACAGTAGATCAATTTAACATTCCCCATTACGATTTTTGGTTAACTGCACATTATGAACAATACCTTAAATTCCACAAGAACATTAGACTAGGTATTGAAGTTGAAGCTGTAAACAGCTGGCGAAATCAATTTTTTGGAAATTACACTTCTACTGTTTTAAACGCTCCTATTTATCAGCCATTTCCAGAAAGTAAAACCCACTTTTTTAGAGAATACGCTTCTCATGGTTATGTTGGTCTAGGAGCCAAACTTGTTACACCAATTCGACCGAATATTGATTTACGTGGCGAAGTTTATTTATTCCGCCCTTCAGTCCTTATTGAACGTACGAACACCAATACCGCTAGCTATAATTACAATGTTTCTTTTAACGACTACAGGTATCTTGCTACTGCTAAGCTGGTTTTTCACAGTCCAATTGGCCCACTAGCTTTTGCTGTAAACTATTATGATGCTCAACCCAACTCTCCTTGGAATTTTTCTTTAAACTATGGATATATTTTGTTTAATAAACGATTCATTAAATAATTAGTCAAAACGACTTTAAAGCTATTCTTAATTCAGCCCCGAGCATATTATTATCACCAAACCTACTATAAAAGAATCGTACTGATGCCCCTAGTCTATAGGCTACAACTCCAATTTTATATCTAAGAACATTCAACTTTGAAGCTTCTTTTAAAACCTCAAATTCTGAAAAAGAACTTAATCTATTTAGTTGCACTCCAACTAACAAACCTGTATAATTATGTTTTTTCTTTAGAAGATAATAATCAAAATCTATACCTGCTCCAAGCCCATGCTTTTTATACCTATACATCTTAATTTCACTACTAATAACAGTATCTAATTTTGAACTAGTATAAAATGAATAATTAATATCAAAAGTCACTAAAAAATTCTTCTTTAATCGATGAGACATACCTATTTTAGGTACAAGACCTCCTTTAATCATCAATTCTTCTGAATTATTCAACGACATTAAATTTTTCACATCACCAAATCCTTCTAGCCCCTCGAACCCCACAAACAAAATATTAGTTTTACTAGAAGAGTCCGTTTGTGCGCTTAGCTCAATAGAAAATATAATAGCTATAATTAGTAAAATATTATACATGAGATAATATAGTACTTACCTAAACAAACTCAATGTCCCTTTATACACTACTCCATTTAAGTCTATTATATAGAAATAAGTTCCTTCTGGCACTTTTCTTCCACTTTCCTTTTTTCCATCCCATTTAATTGAACTTCCATCTGATTCGAAAATTAGTTGTCCCCACCTGTTAAACACAACAAACGAAGTACATTCTTCAATTTCTGGGTTAAGTGCTACTTCGAAGAAATCGTTATCTCCATCTCCGTTGGGAGTAAACACATTAGGAGGAAGTGCTGAGAACAAGTCATTAAAGATTAACGTATTTCCATTGATTGTTAAGGTATCGTTACATCCACTTGGATCTGTGGTCACCAAAACAGCAGAGTAAGTTCCGTCATAATCAAATAAGTGTACTGGGTTTTCTTCCGTAGAGGTTGTTCCATCACTAAAAGTCCAGTTATAACTTGATGCATTTGTCGAATTATTCGTAAAACGAACGGTTGTTCCCTCACAATCAGCTTCAACTTGAGTACTAAAACTTGACTGAGGAGCACTTAACGTGGTAATGGTCACTTGAGCTTGATCTTGACAACCTGCCACATCAGTAACACTAACAACATAAGTCGTTGTATTGGTTGGCGTAGCTGTAGGAGTTGCAATAGATGGATTATCCAGCCCTGTAGTAGGAGACCACGAATAAACATCTCCTGGTGCACCATTTACGAATAAAGAGACGCTTTCTCCTACACAAATGGCAGTATCAGGCATAGTAGAAACCTCAAAAACTTCAACCGTTACACTAGCTGAATTTTCACAACCATTACCATCAGTTCCAACTACCGTATACTCAGTTGTAGACTGTGGAAAAGCAAAAGGATTGCTAATTATAGCCGAACTTAATGATTGACTAGGTGTCCAGGTATACGAAACTGCTCCACTTGCTTGTAATTGAGTGGTATCTCCAATACAGACATTAACGGTGGATTGTGTATGGGCTTGAAGAGTTGGCAAAGAATTAACGACTACTGTCACTTGTCCTTGAGAACCACAACCAATAGTATCAAAACCAGCAACTAAATATGTTGTTGTAACTGTTGGATAAACAACTGGGTTGGCTATTGTAGTGTCAGAAATATTGACGTTAGGAGACCATGCATAAGCATCTCCTCCACTAGCAGAAATCTCGACAGAGTCTCCCACACAAATTTGAACTGTTGGGCTTGTTGAGATAGTTGGAGATTGGTTTACAAAAACAGTAACGGTATCTGTATTACTACATCCATAGTTATAGGTTCCTTCTACTACATAAGTTGTTGTAACAATAGGGAAAGCAAAAGGACTACTAGTGGTAGAGTCACTTAAAGAATCTCCTGGAGTCCACAAATATAGACTTGCTCCTGTAGCTGTTAATTGAACAGTATCGTTCACACATATTCGTTGGTCTGATCCTGCATTAACGATTGGCAGCGGATAAACAGCGATATTAACAGAATCGTTATTTACACATCCATTACTATCCGTAACAGCCACATAATATGTCGTTGAATCTAAGGTATAAGACCAAGGGTTAGCGATTGAATCATCCGCTAAATCAACAGAGGGGCTCCATGCGTAACTTTCCCCTCCAGAAGCCATCAATTGAGCCGAATCTCCATGACAAATTAAAGTATCTAACCCTGCATTAGCATTAGGGAGTGGGTTTACAATGACTTGAGTTGTATCCGTATTTACACAACCATTGGCATCAACACTTGTAACGATAAAACTTGTTGTATCTACTGGAAACGCCATAGGATCAGCAATTTGGTCATTTGTTAAAAGTTGACCATTATTCCATGAATACGAAACCCCTCCTGAAGCATTTAGCTGAGCTGTATCTCCTATACAAATTTGCACAGCATTTCCTGCATCGATAATAGGCAAAGGATTTACTGTGACCAAGATGGTATCTGTTCCAGTACATGTATCATTAGAAGTATAAACAATAAACGCTGTAGTGACTAAAGGGAATACTGTTGGATTAGCTAATGTTGAATCGATAATACTTGCAGACGGAACCCAGGCATAATCTGTCCCATTTACAGCTGTTGGATTGCCTCCTATCACGATAGAATCACCAGCACAAATTGTCGTATCCATTCCTGCATCTGTTGGAACATTTCTACTGGCTGCAACTAAGACCGTATCTGAATTCACACAACCATTGGTATCTGTTACCTGCACAATGTAAGAGGTGTCAACTGTTGGTGTCACAACAGGATTTGCAATTGTTGTATCAGAAATATTAAAGTTAGGAGACCAAGCATACGTTACTCCTCCTGTGGCATTCAACTGTGCTGTTCCTCCTGGACAAACCCACACATCTTCACCAGCACTAACTATTGGTAAACTATTGACATTTACGGTTACGGTGTCTGAACCAAAACATCCATTGGCATCTGTTCCTGAAACAATGTAAGACTGCGTGGTAGTTGGGTACACTAATGGATTACTAACAGCAACGTCATTTATAGCAATATTTGGAGACCAGTTGTAGCTAGTAGCTCCTGATGCTCCCAATTGCACAGTATCACCGATACACAAAGCTGTATCCTGGCCAGCATTTATGACTGATTGATTAACTATAACCCGAACTGTGTCTGTATTGATACAAGATCCTCCTCCCATATTAACCGTTAAAACATAATCGGTTGTGACCTGTGGATAAACGGAAGGATTTAACGTTGTTCCATTAATTACATTTCCTAAAGGACTCCAACTTGATGTATAAGCATTAGCGGCAATAACCGAAGCACTTAATTGAGCGGTATCTCCAGCGCAAATTGTTACGTCAATTCCGGCATCAACAGTTGGACCTGAAGTTTTCGTAACATTAAGACTAATTGGCGCTGAATTACAACCAAATTGGTTCGTTGCTGACAGCGACACTGTTCCAGCACCAACACTTCCCCAATGTATATCTACAGAGGATCCATTATTTGCTATAATATTTCCTCCTATTACCGACCAATTATATGTCGTATTGGGAACAGTTTGTGTAGTATAAGTTTGCACCGAATTTTCACAAATAATTACAGGGCCTATAATTGTATCAGGTGGAGCTACAGGATTTACCGTAATTTGAAAAACATTATTATTTGCCTTTGGTGGACATCCATTATCTGTTGCAGAAACTTGAAATTGATAGGGTAAGTTTTGAGCTTGTCCACAGACTGTTGTCCAACAAAAACTTGTAGAAACAGTATCTAAACCAGAAACTGGTGAATTTACAGTAGCTGGTGGGTTAACACTGTTAGGATCAAAAATTTGACCATTAACTTCTAAAGTAACACTATCTCCTTCTGGGTCATCATAACCAAAATCAAAACATAAAGTTTCTCCTTCAGTTACAGTATATTGAGTACTGGTTGAACCTAAAGATGGGGATAAAGAGGGCGTTCCATTTGCAGAGCAGTTTAACACCAACAATTGCAAATCTCTTCGAGTAACACCTATCAAATTTCCATTCCTATACTCCTTTATTTCAACAGCAACAACATAGTCACCAGTAACTGGTGGATAATACGAAGTTAATCCCGTTGAACCGTTAATATAAGAATACCCTCCTACTCCAAAAGGAGAAGCCATGTTATATCCTCCTGCGTACGTCACATTTGGAATATTCCATCCTAAATTGGGTTGAGGAGGAAGAGGTGCTGGGTTATTTGAATTTGCAAATCCATTATAAGGGGTAACAAAGCTAAATACTAACAAATCTCCATCTGGATCATAAGCAGTATTCAAAATCGTAGTGGTGTCCCCTGCACATAAAAATGGAACAGGATCATCTGTAAATACAGGAGATGTATTAGGTAGTAAAGGGGAAGGTATAAAAGCATGAAAGGCCATCGACTCTGAGGGTATTAAGTTTACAATACTCCCATTCCTACAACATCTTTCATAGAAGACATGATAACCATTAAAATTAAGTGGTAAATCTACAAATCCTTCATAAACACCTTTATAAATACAAACATTTGATCCTATTGGACAGTTCCCAGGAAGATTAGGGTCTATCTGATTGGAATCAACCAATGTTATTGTTGCATCTGTAATCCATGTTTTGTCACCTCCATTTAGTGGATCATTTTGTACATCATGTCCATAAATACCAATGGTTAAGTTCGGTCCTTCTGGCTGCGGTATATTGGATGTTGCATCACAATTCGTATAGGTTGTTAAAATAATTTTATAACGATAATTGGCTCCAAATTGACCAACGTACTCATATCCTAAGTTTCCACCTATTAGATGAGTTGCGAATGCTCCCAAATACGATAAAATAAATACAGATAATAGTAATATTCTCTTCATTGATATTATTTTCTTATTATAATTTTTTCTAAATGATTTTCTCCATTAGTATACCTTATTGTTAAAAGATAGATACCGTTTACAAGTTCATTTAATTTTAGTTTCAAAAACAATTCATTGGTATTGGCTGTCATCGTTTGCACTAATTGTCCATCAATGGTATACACATGAATTGACTCCATTCTGTAAAAGGTATTACTAACATTAATCGTTCCATTTGTTGGATTAGGGTAAATTTCCACTTCATTTAAATGTTTTTCAACAATTGTTGTAGTATCTACTTCAGGCTCTGTTATTATTAAAGAATAATCTTCTACTTGACCTCTTGTTAAATCATCACAACTCGATAAAGCTGCCCCCACTTCATCTGAAAGCACTCTCATTCTTAGCGGCGTATCCCAAACTACTCCCGAAGATGGGATAACAATATTTCCAGTTGGATGATAACTATTTAAAGCTTCCAAAACTATTTCAGCGTTATCAAAAGCTCCATCATTATTAAAATCTATCCAAACTCGAGTATCTTGTGGATTATCTACTCCTGTTCTAATAACGATAGGATAACTTGTTCCTCCAACTATACTATCATTATATTGACAAGAGTAATCTTGATAACCATCTTCTGCTCCATCAGAATAATTTGAAAAACCATACGCAGGATTAAAGCCTAGGTTGAATTCTACCTGATAAATACCATATCCGCAACAATGTCCTAAAGTTGCCGGAGTACATTGCGCTTCAACTAAACTGTTTTCTAAATTTACTTGAATATAGTTGGTGTAAACAATGGTATCTGAACCAAATTGATTGGTTACAATTAAACGAATATCATACACACCACTCGATTGATAATCATGCGTTGGGTGTTGTTGAATTGAAGTATTTCCATCTCCAAAATCCCATAACCAAGAGGTAGGAATATTTGTTGACCAATCTGTAAATGTAACTGTTCCTTCGCAAGTAATCGTAGGATCAACTTCAAACGCTGCTACAGGAGGTACTGTTGCCTGTTCTACAATGATAGTATAATCTTCTGCTTGACCATAAGTTGGATTGGTACAAGGAGTAGGAACTGCATTCAGGTCGTAATCGGCGATCACTCTCATTCTTAAAGGGGTATTAAGAACTGCATTTGATGCGATGGTTACATTTCCTGCTGTAGACAAAGCACTTGTATTCGATATTATTTTCTCTGTTAAATCATCAAAAACACCATCGTTATTATAATCAATCCATGCCACACAGTTATGGTTTGTTGGTTGGGCATGTTGTATGGTAATAGGATATGTTTGCCCTGCAAAAACTACTGTTTGGGAACAAGTATTATCTAAATATCCCTCAGCTGCATCACCAGAAGACTCATTAATGGTGTTGAAGTTTACATTGGTTATTCCAAATCCCAACGTTCCATTTTGTGTTACTGGAGTACATCCTGCAACTACAGGTGTTTGAGCAGATAAATTAACTGTAACAAAATTCGTCTTCGTTTCTATATGACTTCCAAACTGGTTGGTTGTTGTTAATTGAACAGTATAGGTTCCTGATGCAGTATACACATGTGAGGGGTTTTGCTGCGTACTGGTATTTCCATCTCCAAAATCCCATGACCAAGTAGTTGGATCTCCTGAAGATTCATCAAAAAAACTAATTTGCCCTGAACATGTTGTTACTGAACTCACAGAAAAATCGGTAACAGGAGGAACATTTGGAGCTTCCCACTCCAATTGTATATTTGGTCTATTCGATGACTCACTAAATGAAAAACCATTTTGAGTTACCGAACAAACAGGCTGATTATCTCTTCTGTAATACAGCACACTATTGTAGGAAGTAGTCGAATAATACATTTGCGCATTCCCTGTATAATTGGTATTTTCAAAACAGGTTTCAATAATAAGGTTTGAAACTCCATCCCAGTAAAAGGGACTTGAAAAATTATGCGTATTCCACCCTGAAGTTTCAGTATAGGCTACAGTAGAGAAAACTGTTGTTAATCCTGTTTCAAAATCATCGTTAACATTCCACTCTGTTTTTGTGGTGAGTCCCATTGCAATATTAAAATTAGCCATTGCTACACCATTGGCTGTAGCAACATTAAATGACAAACTTGATATATTTCCGGCTGTCATCCCAGCAGTATTCAGTTCTGCTGCCCTAATAATGATCTGATGTTTTGCTCCATCATAGTAATTTCCATATGGAGCTGGATATGATGTATTCCCATTGGTTGTATTATCGGTACCTATAGTAATAGTTGTTTGCCCCCAGCTGCACATTGATACCAAAAGCAGTAAATAACTAAACATTGTTTTTTTCTCCATAATCTCCTAAATAACTTTGTTAAAAAAAATTATATATAATAAATAAGACTCTTAAACACTATAAAAGGTTGTCTATCAAATCACAATAGCAAACTAACAACAATAAATGTAGAGTTAAAAATCTTTTTTTATTGATTTAGAATAAGAAAATTACCCTTAGAACAAAACTTTCACTAATTTTGTGGCTTATTATTTTAATTTAAAATTCAAAAAAACAAAAAATGGCAGGTACTAGAACATTTACAATGCTTAAGCCTGATGCTGTTGAAGATAACAACATCGGAAACATTCTTCAAATGATTACAGATGGAGGATTTAAAATTGTTGCAATGAAGTTGAGACAATTAACAACTGAACAAGCAAAAGAATTTTATGCTGTTCACAGTGAACGTCCTTTTTATGGAGAATTAGTAGAATACATGACATCTGGTCCTATTGTTGCAGCTGTATTAGAGAAAGATAATGCTGTTGCTGATTTTAGAACATTAATTGGAGCTACTAATCCTGCAGAAGCTGCTGAGGAAACAATTAGAGCTAAATATGCTGAATCTATCGGTAGAAATGCTGTTCATGGTTCTGATAGTGATGAAAATGCTAAAATCGAAAGTGATTTTCATT
Organism: Flavobacteriales bacterium; assembly: GCA_025210295.1. NCBI lineage: Bacteria > Pseudomonadati > Bacteroidota > Flavobacteriia > Flavobacteriales > Flavobacteriales bacterium. The sequence goes on from JAOASC010000046.1 coordinate 272,482, forward strand.
TTTCAGCTGAAGAATATGTAGGATAATTTTATTTTTCCACTATACAAAAAGGGCTTAATCAAATGATTAAGCCCTTTTTCTTTATAATAGACCTTGTTTTTATATCATCGTTAAACTTATTCTATTACAAGCTTTTGAGTTCCAACTCTATTCTCTGATTGAATCATAACGTTATAGATTCCTGAGTTTAAAAATGAAACATCTATTGTTTGCTGATTAAATCCTGCTCCATAAAACTCGTTATTGTATACTGTTTTTCCTTGTAGGTCATAAATTGTGATTACTGCATCATTTTCTAATTCGTACAAGAAAGTTACTTGATTAGAAGCTGGATTAGGATATAATCCTAAATTAATTCCATTATTTTCCTCAATTGATACAGCAGAAATCATTTCTTTAGTAAATTCAATATTACCATTTGTAGACCCTCCAAAAGCGGTAAAAATGATATGCCAAATATTTCCAGCTCTATCAGTCACAAAATAACTTAAATCGTCCTCCATGATATAAGAATATGTAGAAAAGTCAAATGATTTCCAATCGAAACCAATAACATCAATTGCTTCTTCTTCTGTATAATCGCTCCATAAAGCAGTAGCAGTTGATACATTTCTAGCTTCTCTTGTTTTTAATCCTCTGTTCATTAATATTCCAGTAGATGGATAGTACCCTCCTTGTGGTTGAGGAGCTAAATATTTCATTGCTACAAAGTCCCATGTTCCTGTTGCAGGCTCTCTATCTATCACTGTTCCATTATCTAATGAATAATAGAAATAGTTTTTATCTGAATAATTGGATAATTGAATTGACTCACTAACTGTATTGGAGTTATCTAAGTTGGCATATTTATAGTTATAATGTCCATTTGCCAATGTTTGGATCCATATTTTTTTATAGTTTCCTGCTAAAGTTTTAATTACATATACAGAATCACCTGTTACATAATGTGTTGTTGGGTTATAAGCTCCCCATCCATAATCAAAAGAACTACCATTAGCAGTTGTATTAAAAGCTCCATAATCCCAGCTTTCACTTGAATTGTAGTTTTGAGACCAACCAGAGATTCCTGCTGTATCTACTGTTGCAAAATCTGAGGTATCGCCATTTGGATAGGTATATAACTGAACCCCTTTTCCATCATTGATTCTGATATCAACACCAAAAATACTGGTATTGAATGCTAAGTCCCAGTCTTCGTTGGTGATATTCGAAACTTCTCCGTCTTCTAAACTATAGAAAACAGCATTAGAGTTTCCTGCCCCAGTTGATATCATGTCTGAAACCTGCTGTGCATTCATCGAATTTAATGCAATTAACGATAAAGCTGATAGTAATATTCTTTTCATCCTTTTATGTATTAATTTATTTTATATTTTTTTTGATTCACTGACAAAGTAAAGAAGTAAATGAGAGAAGAAAGCTAACAAAAATCATTATTTAGACTGTCTCTAAATAATTTACTTTTTTATGACATTTACCAAACCTTTTCATGACACAAAGGCTATAACTTTTGTATTTCAAAAGTTGGTGTTCCCTTATCTCCATTCTCATTATAGAAGTCTATAAAATGTAATTTATAAAAAATCCCCTCAGTAGTTTTTATTAGATAATTTTGATCTAAATGCACGGTATAATTTGCCAACGAAAAATCATAATATTTCCAGTCATAACCGATAACATCTATAGCATCAGAAAAATTATAGTTCCCAATATCTTCACTTGTTATGTCAGCAAACTCCTTATCAAATACTTTTGCAGTTTGTACACCATTCCTATTCGCTAAAACTCCTGTTACAAGGTATTCTTCATGTAAATCTACAAAGACATAAGTATACTGGGTAAATTGAATATCCCATGCTTCTTTATTGGGCTCTACTTCTACTTCTGCTCTAGTGTCACAAGAAAAAGCTACATAATTTAAAGCGTCATCTTTAGTGATGGTGATCATTTCATCAGATGTTCCATTTAAATTTGCGATTCTAAACGTATAGGTTGTACCTGAAACTGATTGAAATTCTATTTTACAAAACCCTCTATGCGCTCCTAAATGATCATTTCCTCTATTAACGACATAGATACTATTTGTATTTTGCCAATCACCTATTGCTGTAGAGTCTAAATTCCCTGAGGGAACATCAAATAACCAATCCAAACCGACGGTATCAGTAACGGCATTAAATGTAGTATTATTCACCTTTGCTATGGACATAAAGTTTGCTGAGTTCAAAATAACGCTCGAACCGTTTACCCCTGTCTCAAAACCTAAGTCCCAAGAAGTCTTAATATTTTCACTTACAAATGCATTAGTTTCTAAATCAAAAAAAGCTTGTTTTCGATAATCAGTTCCCATTTCGAAAGCATTGGAAATCACATTACCCGCCTGATGTTTCAAAACAGGTATTTCATCTTTTTTACAAGCAATGACACTCAACAACAATATGATATATATAATTCTTTTCATTCTTTATTAGCTTTTTTCCATTTTGTAAGGTTCAATTTTAAAGCAGCAAAATAGGTTCTTCCCATTCCAACAGGTATTGTCGCTCCTCCAGAAGAGTGGGCTCCTCCACTACTTGTTGAAGAAGCTACTCTTTTTACATCAAATATATTTTTCACTCCAATAGAAAGGTCTATTTGTTTTTTGTATAATTTCTTTGACAAAGTAAAGTCTGATGTATGGTAGGCTTCAATATAGTTCGTTTGAATTTGACCATCGGCATTTTGAATCACATTGGGGAGTTTCCCTTGATACTTATAGAATAATGCCATTGTTAATCCTTGTTTCTTTAATTCATATAACAAGCTGCTTCTTAATTCGGGGCTAAAACTAAATTGTGGAGCGCCATCAGCCTCTACACTATTAGACCTTCCAATATATGACCCTCCAACATTGGCTTTAAAGTGATAAAAGCCTACTTGAAAATCAGCTTGTCCTCCCACAGACTGAAACTCTCCAATATTGACATAAGTATATTGTGTCCCATCTGTTTGAGCTAATGCAATTTGGTCTTTTATTGCATTGTAAAACCCACCTATTTCTGATTTAAAGATTAAGTTTTCGTGTAAAATATTGTAAGCCATCGTTAAGATATAATTAGCTGAGGTTTCTGCTTTTAAGTTGTTAGAACCTACAATATTATGGTTGATATCAACAAAATTAAAATACAATTCTTTTAATGATGGAGCTCTAAAACCTCTAGCAAACGAAGCTCTAATAGCGTATTTATCCTTTCCAAACTTAACATTTAATGAAGGCAATAATGGTGTTGAATAGCTAGTATTGTATGCATATCTTAATCCAGGCCTTACGATAAAATTATTGTGACTATACTCAGAACTTGCAAACAAGGCATAATCTCCTTGCTCTTGTGTTCCACTTTCTATTCTTCTTCCCTCCGCTTGTTCGATATTAATTTCATACCCAATTTGATAATTTAATTTCGCTGAGTCTTTTTGGCTAATAAAGGATCCTCTTGAAAGAAACTGATTAAAAACAGAAGTGTCTTGGTCTCCTGCATTCTCTGTTAAGACTCTATCCAATGTGGTTAAATCTGTGTAAAACGTATTCTTAGTTCTCTCAAAGTGATTGATTGAAGCTAACGCATTAATGGTAGACTGTTTTCCTTTACGATTAAAGAACAATGCATTATCAATTCTAGCAGTTTGATAGTCATCATCAAAAGCGGTTTCCTGATATGGGGGACGTGGATACCCTCTATTCCATATTGTCTCTTTAAACAAGTCTCCTTTATATTTTAACTTTACATTTTTTATGGTTTTCCCCAATTGTACCCCTCCAAACAATTGTTCTTTTGGTTTCCAAGATTTAAAACGTGTTGAATCAGCAATTGGTGTTGGGTTTTTAAATTGTTGATCACCATCATTCCAACCATCAAAATAGTTTCGCCCACCAGTAATTAAAACATCATTATTTTTTTTATTGAATCCGACTTTACCCGTAAAATTAAATTTACCAGCACTTTCATAATATGAAGTTCCTCCTACTGAAAACTGACCTTTTTTATTTGTTTTAGTGATTAGATTGATAGCTCCTGCCAAAGCATTGGTTCCATAGTTTACAGACAAAGGCCCTTTTACAATTTCTATTCTTTCAATATTATCTAAATTGATTTGGGATAAATCGATATTTCCGTTCAAACGCCCTATTACAGGCACTCCATCTATTAAAATCTTTACATTTTGACCTGAAACTCCTTGTAGACTCATACCACTTCCTAAGATATTATCTTGCTCTATTCGAATCCCCATACTATTAGAAAGAGCATCCTGTAATGTTATAGCCCCCATTGCATCAATCTTTTTTCGATCAATAATTTCGATCTTATGCACCGCTTTTTCGGGACTATTTTCAGAGTATTGTGCTGTAACAACTACTTGATTTAGCATTACATTACTTTCTTTTAGAATAAAACTATAGGCTTGGTTTAGGCGAACCTTTCTATATATTGTTTCAAAACCAATAAAACTAACTTTTGCATCAAATGTATCGATCCCTTTGGTTTCTTCTTCAGAAAACTCAAGTTTCCCATTTGAGTCAGTTAGCTTCATTGCTACCAACTTTCCACTTTCAGAAAAAAGTGAGATATGGACTGAGGGAATTGGGTATTGATCTTCATCATTAACTGTTATATGAATTTGTGCAAAATTCGTATAAGCTGAAAACAATACTATAAAAACAACTAATCTATACATTCATTATTTTTTTACAAAGGTAAATTCAATGTGTTTTCTGTTTGTCATATTGTTGTCAGATTCCCTTTATAGAAACCTGATTTTAATCACCTTTTAATCACGGATATCACATAAAAAAAACAATAACTTTGTCTGAAAATAATAAACATGGAACTTTTCACTTTAGCTAGAGTTTTACATGTCTTAGCTGTTGTTTTATGGATTGGAGGTGTTGCTATGGTAACCACTGTGATCATCCCCTCCATTAAAAAACTTAGTAAGCCAGAAGATCGTTATCAAACCTTTGAAAGTATTGAAGGCAAATTTGCTTTTCAAGCAAAAATTACAACATTAATCACAGCTATTTCTGGATTCTATATGGTTTACTACCTCAACGCATGGGACAGATTCCTTTCTTCCAAATTTTGGTGGATGCATACGATGACCTTAGTTTGGGTACTTTTTACAGTTGTACTATTCATTCTAGAGCCATTTATTCTACATCGACTTTTTAAAAAATACGCCTTATCACACCCTGAAAAAACATTTAAAATTTTACATCGTTTTCACTGGGCTTTATTAACCATCAGCTTAATCACAATTATTGGTGCTGTTGCTGGCAGTCATGGATGGTATTTTTTTTAACACACTTTTAGTCTTTGTAATATACTGCCCACCCATGGTTCTGAGTGGTTGAATCATGAGGCACATCGGTTGACATTCCGGCCGAGAAGTTGGGTATTATTTCTTTGTACAAGCTTATGGAATCATCGACAACATTTTTTGCAAAGATGAGGTAATATACATTATCTGTAGTATGACCGATATAACGATTATCTTCTAATAGGAAGGTATCTCTAATCATATTATAATTCGAATTTGCGACTGGTCCTGTTAGGGTATATCTTATACTATCCTGATATATCGAATATACGACTGTTTGAGTATTTCCTGGGCCAGCTTCAAATGTACGTTTCCATTTTCCTTCAAATGGAATCTCTATTTTTTCAACATCAACTATAGGGTCGTTTTCTTCTGGCGCTTCTTCCTTTTTACAACTTAATAGCGTAGCTACCAATGTTGAGGTAAAAATGATTCTTTTCATAGCTGTGAATTTTTATCAAATGTATCTCTTCTATGATGGATAGTTCCTAACATTTATCAGGTTGACAATAAAATGACAATCACACCGCATTGTCAAAATTCTGTAAAAACGGTTCGCTGTTAGATTCTCTTATTTGTATTCAGCATACCTTTGTTTAGAATAAATCTAAATAAAAAAAACTGGTATGAAAAAAGAAACAATTGAGGATGTTGTAAAAGTGATAAAATCTGGAGATAGGGTTTTTATACATACAGCGGCTGGGGCTCCACAGTATTTAATAAATGCAATGGTAGAGCGTGCGGATGAATTAGAAGATGTAGAAATTGTTTCCGCTCACACAGAAGGAGCGGTTCCTTACGCAAGAGAGGAGTTTAAACATAACTTTAAAATAAACTGTTTTTTTGTTGGAAAAAACATACGCCCTTATGTTCAAAACGGGAGAGCTCATTACATTCCTATTTTTCTGAGTGAAATTCCACAATTGTTTAGAGATCAAAAAATGAAGATTGATGTTGCCATGGTAACGGTATCCCCTCCAGACAGCAAGGGGTATTGCTCACTTGGATGCTCTGTCGATATTTCTAATGCTGCTATAGATTCGGCAAAGTATGTCATTGCTCAGATAAACCCTAACATGCCTAGGGTATATGGAAATGGAGTAATCCATCAATCAAAAATTCATGCTCATGTCTATATCAATGAGCCTTTACATGAGTTAACGATTAATACTCCTACTTCTGTAGAACAAGAAATTGGAAAAAATGTCGCATCATTAGTAGAGGATGGAGCTACTTTACAAATGGGGATTGGAGGGATACCGAACGCAGCCTTGAGTCAATTAAATAATCATAAACATTTAGGAATACATACTGAGATGTGTTCCGATGGAATTGTTGACTTAGTCAATAGTGGGGTTATTGATGGTTCTCAAAAAGTAACAGAACGAGGAAAGATTGTAGCTGGATTTGCTTTTGGAACTCAAAAAATATATGATTTCATTCACGAAAATCCACTAGTAAATATGATGGATGTTGAATATGTAAATGATGTAAGAACGATTAGAAGAAATCCTAAAGTTACTGCTATTAATAGCGCTATTGAAGTTGATTTATACGGACAGGTTTGCGCTGATTCAATTGGGACAAAGCATTATTCAGGAGTTGGTGGACAAATGGACTTTATTCGAGGTGCTACACTGTCTAAAGGAGGAAAAGCAATCATAGCCCTTCCATCTAGAACTTCCAGTGGTATTCCTAGAATAGTTAGCAATTTAAAACATGGAGCTTCTGTTGTAACTACGCGAGCTCATGTACAATATATTGTAACAGAATATGGGACAGCTTACTTGTATGGTAAAAATCTTAAGGAACGTGCTAAAGCTATGATTGAAATAGCGCATCCTGACGACAGAGAGCAGCTATCAGAACTTTATTTTTCACAAAAACAAGAACTTTTATTTGTATAAGAAATGTTAAAAATTAATTCTATTATCTTCTTTTTCATGCTTACTTCATGCACTATTAATCATGAGGAAGTGAAAAAGCACATTGCCTGGAATGTAGGAGATCAAATAACACCTCAAAAAAAACAAAAGCCAGTGGTCAACACCCAAGCTTTTGATTGGAACACTCAGTTTTCAAGACGTATCTTCTGCACTTCAGCAGTGCATGGTTGTATTCATTTCAACAGAAAAGACCCACTAAATAAAGGTTTAAATGGTGCTTTTTTCATCATCTTAGATGATCAAACGCAATTGGATGGATTGATCTATCAATTAAAGACTAATGGTTCTCAAGGTATTGATTGTATAAGAGATGAAATCATTCAATTTTACAGAGTCAACAAATATCAGGTGCATTTAATGCATGATCAAAAAGGAAAGTATCATTACTTATTATACAATAAAAAGAATAACGAGATAAGAAGTGGGGAAATATTATTCACTTAATATTCTTTGAACTTCAAACATTAATAAGGCCTCTTCAAACAAAGCTAACAATGTTTTTATTTCATGTACTGTAAAAGCAAAATAGGTATCCTTAATAGGGGAAGTGATCATCAACTTTTCATGAAATTCTGCTTCATCGTATATGGATACACTCTCTTTGATATCAACTAAAGATAAATAAAGATTAGTAAATCTCGTGATGGACATATAACTTACTATGGCTCCAATTTGAACCTCAACTTGATTACAATATTTACAATGTCTAATCTTACCTATTTCGTTACTTGCTATTTTATCAGAGTGTTTATACATATTATTTAGATTTATTCTAAACAAATAAAAACAGAAAACAAAATAATAGCAATACCACTTTCAAGGTATTTCTCTAATTACTCCTAAGTTTTGACATTTCTGAGACTTAAAAGCTCCAACTAAATCCAAAACTTGGAAGTATAGGTAACTGATATACTTTTTGATTAGCAACAGGCTCTACATAGAAAATATTTTTTCTACTATAGGCATTGGTTACACTGGCTGTTAACTCGATTAAACTTTTATTCTTAAGTTCTAATTTTCTTTTAACAGCAAAGTCTAAACGGTGATATGCAGATAGTCTCCCCTCATTAATATTTCCATAAACAATATCAACATTATTAGCATTAGTAGTAGTATAATCGGTATTGATTCCTCCTCCATTAAAATCTACAAACTGGGTAAATCCTTGAATTTGAGTAAAAGGTAGTCCTGATCCAAAATTCCAACGTGCATTAAGCTCCCATTTCTTATCTTTTCCTAAGAGATATGTTCCAACAAAATTGATGTTATGTCTACGATCAAACACTGGTGAATAGGTTTGTGTACCGTCCCATCTCGTTACTTTTCCTAACGAGTAAACACTCCATAAATAAAGTCTATCATCTGAGTACTTTAATACAAAGTCCACCCCGTAAGCATCTCCTGTTTCAATAATAAAATCTTTCTTTAACACATCAGGGTAGTCATTCACACCATCTTCATATATTTTATTTCTATTCATATTGGATAGTTGCGTAAACCATTTGTAGTACCCTTCTACATTAATAGACCAATGTTTAGCGACATCGTATTCAGCACCTAAAATCGCATGTGTTGCTTTTTGCAGCTTATGCGTAATCTCTCGCTCTGTTCCATCTTCTTGAATTAGCTCTTCCTGCAAGTTATCAGGTCCAGATAAGAACCCGTAAAACAAGTTGACCACATCTCTATCAGAAGTTGCACTAATTAAATTTTGAGAATAGATTCCACTAGCAAATTTCAACCTTAATTTTTCATTGGCATTAAACTTCAATCCTAGACGAGGTTCTGGAGAAACATTTCCTAGAGAGGCATAATATTGTAACCTAAAACCTGGATTTAATACAAAACGGTTTCTTACGATTTTATAATCTAGATATCCTGAAAGCTCAGTTGTATTATCAACCTGCTCAATGGTTCTTCCTACTGAATTTTTAAAATTAAAATCTGTTCTAAACCCATTAATTTCTATACCATACTTGATTTCATCATCTTTCTTGAAGTACTTGAAATCAAAACCTAAAGTAAAGTTATTAACTCCACTGTGTCTTCCTTTTGAAGTATCGACTAAATTGGTATACGGATCTCTTTCTGACAAAGAAATTTTATAATCAGAGATATTAAATCGACCTTCAATCAACACAGGCGTTGCGGCTGGCACCATCACAAAATTTGCTCCTGCCCCATAAGAATCCCATTTTAAATCTAAGAGTTCTTTCCACTTTACATTATCACTAAAATTGTAACCAAAAATATTAGCCTTACTACCATTAGCTCCATTAATAGATACCTTTCCATACAAATCAGTATAATTAAAAGGTAACCCTGCTGTATCCACATAAGAATAAAACAATTTAGACGTTTGTTCTAGGTATGAGGTTTTTCCAGAGAGCACATAAGAGATTGTGCCCCCTCCATCTTCTTTTAGTTTTTTAATTGGCCCCTCTAGGGTTAGTTTTGATCCAAATGGATTAACTGCCGCTCGTCCAGAAAATTTAGATTTATTCCCATCTTTAGTAGTGATGTCCATTACTGATGAAATTCTTCCTCCATATTGTGCACTAAAACCTCCTGTATAAATATCTGCGTTCCTTATAATTTCTGTATCAAAAACAGAGAAAAAACCTATGGAGTGAAAAGGGTTATAAATTACCATTCCATCTAACAATACTTTATTTTGCACTGGTGAACCTCCTCTTACATACATTTGTCCACCTTGATCTCCTGTACTAACCACACCAGGTACTGTTTGAAAGTAGGTTGCAATATCTGCCTCTCCACCTATTGATGGTACTGCTTGAATTTCTTTTTTGGTTGCCTTGATCATCGACATTTTCACTTGCTTCTTCGACTCTTGTCCCTCAGCAGAAACCTCAACTTCATCTAGTAACTTATCGTTTTCTTCTAAATAAATGTTTTTAGAAATAATCTTACCTTTAGTTACTGTTAACGGAATTTCTTTTGTTGAATATTGAACGTTTGTTATTTCAAGTACAACAGCCCCAACTGGAGCATTAGAAATTTGATAAAATCCATTTACATCAGTAGGAGATCCTATTCCTGTACCTTTAATCTTCACATTGGTAAACATCACTGGCTCTCCATTTGCTTTATCATAAACAAACCCTCTAATTGTACCTGTTTCTTGAGCTAAAGCAGTAAATCCAGAAAAAATTATTGATACTAACGTGAGCGCTACTAATTGTTTCAAAAATAGAGTAAGTGAATTCATAGCTTGCTAAATTACAAATTATTACAATTGTATGACCTAATTTTTGTTAAAACTATTAAGCGGTCGATTTTGCCAAGAAAAGGAATCCTTGCTTAATCAAATTTGATTGCTTTTACAGGGGTTATTTTAGTGACAATAAACGAGGGTAGAACTAGTGCTAAGTAGCAAACTACAAAAGCTCCTAAATTGACTAACAACAGTGCAAAAACGGGAATATCCATAGGCACAACACTAACATAATAATTTTCCTGAGGTAAGGTTATGATATGAAATTGTTGCTGTAAGAAAATTACCAAAAAAGCTAAGATATTTCCATACAACATGCCTTTTAAAATGAGGTATGCTCCGTTGTAAATAAAAACTTTTCTTACACTCCAATTAGTTGCCCCTAAAGCTTTTAGGATTCCTATCATTTGCGTTTTTTCTAATATTAAAACCATTAACGCCGAGGTCATATTAATAATTGCAACAATAATCATTAATCCAATGATGATATAGACATTCATATCTAGCATTTCTAGCCAATTGAATATCTCTTCATTCTGCGTAACGATTGTTGTCACATTATATTGAGGCCCCACATATCTTTCTATAATTTCCTCTCCTTCCTCTAATTTTTCAAATTTGTTTAACAGCACCTCTACTCCTCCGCTATAGTGGTTAGCGCTCCCCCCAGAAGTTTTTAATGTGGTAATAAAGGTTCCTCCTTGAGTACGATACGCTGTCACTGAATCATTAAGGTAATTGGGCTCTAAATCTGCCGTACTGCTTTCACAATTACATTGGTTATTCCCTTGCGTTTTAATGGTTAACCAAGCTGTATCTGCTATTGATTTTTGTTCAATCGGCTCCAAGTAGCCATTGGATTCAAAATCTGTAGCCACTAATTGAATTACTGTATCTTTAATTGGACAAAGAATTTGTTTTTGTTCAACACTATAAGGAGCGTTATTCCAACTATAGCGATAATTTTGATTTCCTCCAAAAACCTTTGCACTCACAACTACAAATCCATGTTCACAGTTTTCTTCAACTTTCAAAAATGTTGCTATTCCCCATTCATTCAATTTTCTAACTTGGTTGAGGTCTATAAAGCAAAATTGTCGATCAAAATCTTCTAAGCCAGTTTCATAGATTCCAGCAACTATCAAGTTTCGTTGTTTAGGTCCCTCTTGTTTCACAAAAAAAGTGGCCACTTTATCATTGATTGCTAACTGTAATTTATCTGCAATAAACCTAGACACTACAATGCTATCATTTTCGCCTCGGTTTTGAAAGTTAGGGATCTTTCCCTCTTTTAAATGTTTTTGAAAAAAAGTGTTATTAAAATCATGGCTAACACCTTTAAACACGACTCCTAAGATATCCCTTATCGCTTCTCCTTTTTCATTCTTTTCAAGCACTTCTTTCGCTTGCATGATTGCTGGCTTATAGGCAAATACTTGTACATGATTAACGGATTCATCTGCCTTTATAGCATCCATTGCAATATCGTCAATGAGCAATGGACTTGATTCAAACGATAAATTATTATAAGAACTAGATATTTGAACATGTGAACCAAACCCAATAATTTTTTCCCTTACTTCTTTTTGAAAACCTGAAGCAATAGAAATGGACAATAACATTACCGCAATACCTAATGTAATACCGGCAATAGCTAAAAATACAATAGGTTTAGAAACTTTTTCCTTCCCCTTTTTGTTTTCTAGCATCCTTTTTGCTATATATAGTTCTGTATTCAAATCGTTTTATCTATTTTGCGCCAAATTTAGGTAAAAAACCCATTTTATTATACACATGAAAAATATATTCACCTTATTTTCTTTGTTTGTGCTTTCTTTATTAGAAATCTCAGCTCAAATCAATACAGGAGCAAACCAGACTTCGAAATACCTTCCTCTCTTACAAGGTAAAAAAGTAGCTGTTGTAGCCAACCAAACAAGTGTTATTCAAAACACTCACCTTGTGGACTCTTTAGTTTCTTTAGGAATAACTATAGAAAAAGTTTTTGCTCCAGAACATGGTTTTAGGGGCACTGCAGATGCTGGAGAAAAAGTTGCTGATGGGAAAGATAAAAAAACTGGAATTTCTATTCTGTCACTTTATGGTAGAAAAAACAGAAAACCTTCTGCTGAAAAATTAGCAAATATTGACCTTGTTATTTTTGATATCCAGGATGTAGGTGCGCGCTTTTACACCTATATCAGTACTATGCATTATGTAATGGAAGCTTGTGCAGAAAACAATATTCCTCTATTATTGTTAGACCGACCTAACCCTAATGGTTTTTATGTTGATGGACCGGTGTTGGAGATGAGTCAAAAATCATTCATTGGAATGCACCCTGTTCCTATTGTCCATGGAATGACAATAGCTGAATATGCCCAAATGATTAATGGTGAAAAGTGGCTCAATAACGGAATACAATGTCAATTAGAAATCATTCAATGTAGCAATTATACACACAAAGATAAGTACCATCTTCCTATTGCTCCATCTCCTAACTTACCGAATATGACAAGTATTTACCTTTACCCTTCTCTTTGTTTGTTTGAAGGTACAAATGTTAGTGTTGGTAGAGGAACCACTACACCTTTTCAAATTTTTGGTTCTCCTTTTATTCCTTCTACCGATTTTTCTTTTATTCCCCAACCTATGTTTGGTGCAAAGCATCCTAAACATGAAAATAAACGTTGCCATGGATACGACCTCACTGCTTTTGGAGATCATTTTATGCCTGAATTAGGGGAATTGTATTTACATTGGTTAACGAGTATGTATCATCAATCTTCCAACCCATCTGACTTTTTTAGGAAAGATGGTTTCTTTTATTTATTGACTGGAAATAAAAAAATCAAACAAATGATTGAGGAGGGAAAGTCAGTAAAAACAATCCGAGCATCATGGAAAGATGAATTGAATGCGTTTAAAATGGTGCGTAAAAAGTACTTACTTTACCCAGATTTTGAGTAATGTTTCTTTTGTAACAAATACTACATAAAATACCATTTTTGACAAAAATCATAGTTATGCATCTCTAATAAAAGTTATTTTTGTATTGATATAAAAAATAAGAGATGATTGAAACAGATATATTAATTATTGGAGCAGGGCCTGTTGGGTTGTTTACGGTATTTGAAGCTGGGTTACTAAAATTAAGGTGTCACTTAATTGATTCCTTACCACAGGTTGGTGGACAATGTTCAGAAATATACCCTAAAAAGCCAATTTATGATATTCCTGCGTATCCTTCTATACTTGCAGGAGATTTGTCGGATAAGTTAATGGAGCAGATCGCTCCTTTTAAACCTGGCTTTACACTAGGTGAAACAGCTGTAAGCATTGAGGAGACTGAAGACAACCAATTTATTGTGACAACAAATGCAGGAACTAAACACAAAGCTCCTAATGTTGCCATTGCAGGTGGGCTAGGTGTTTTCACACCAAGAAAACCACCTATTCCTACATTAAAACAATTTGAAAAGAAAGGAGTAGAATATATTGTCAAGGATCCTGAAATATACCGTGACAAACGCGTAGTTATCAGTGGAGGTGGTGACTCTGCTTTAGACTGGGCCATTTTCCTTGCAGAAGGAGTAGCGAAAGAAGTAACCTTGGTTCATCGAAGTAAGAGTTTTAGAGGTCATTTAGACTCTGTACAACGCATTATGGATATGGCTTCTGAAGGTAAAGTAAAGTTGATGACAGATAGTGAAGTATTTGAGTTAGAAGGGGAGGATCAGCTTGAGCGTGTTGTTATTAAAACGAAAGGAGCGGAAAATACTTCTATTGAATTAGATAACTGGCTTCCTTTATTCGGGTTAACTCCTAAACTAGGTCCTATTGCTAAATGGGGATTAGAAATTGAAAAGAATTCTATTAAGGTGGATACTTTTGACTATAGCACCAATAGAGCGGGAATTTTTGCTATTGGGGATGTAAACACTTACCCTGGTAAACTAAAATTAATTTTATGTGGTTTCCATGAAGCTACATTAATGGTTCAAAGCGCTTTCAAAAGAATTTATCCAGAAAAGAATAACGTTTTAAAATATACAACAGTAAACGGGATTAACGGCTTTTAATTAATTAAAGAATAAATCAATGGACAATATCATAACTGTAACGGTTATCGACAGAGAAGGTGTTGAGCACCAATTAGAAGCTCCAACAGACATGAACATGAATATGATGGAGCTTTGCAAAAGCTATGAGTTACCAGTAAAAGGGACTTGTGGAGGAATGGCGATGTGTGCTTCTTGTCAAATGTATGTTCTGAATGATAAAGTTACACTTGAACGTAATGAAGACGAGCAACTAATGTTAGATGAAGCTTGGCATGTAGAAGATAACAGTCGACTAGGATGTCAAATTCATTTAACGAATGAGATGGATGGACTTCTTGTTCAACTTGCTCCTGAGGTTGAAGAGGATGACGATGATGATTGGTAATCATTTCACTTGAAGCATTTAGCTTTAAGCATACTAATATTTACAAAAAAAGCTCTGCATACTGTATGCAGAGCTTTTTATTTTTAAGTATTGCTCCTTAAATTTCTATTCCTAAGACCAGCATATCATCTAGCTGTTCTGCTCCGTTCATCCATTCAACAATTGTATTCTCTAATAAATCTCTTTGAAAATCCATAGACTGTGTTCCTGACCCTTGTAAAATTTCTCTAAATGGTCTATAGTAGAATTTTTTCCCTTTCGGTCCACCTTTTTGATCTGCAAAACCATCAGAGAACATATACAGTCGATCTCCTTTAAGTAGGTCCATTTCTATATTCTCAAATTCTGAGGCTACTTTTTTACTGTTATACCCTACAGACATTTTCGTTGCTTTCACTTCTTCCAACTGTCCAGCTCTATAGAAGTATAATGGGTTTCTTGCTCCAGCAAAGCTTAGTTTATTGTTTGATTTATCAATACAAATTAGCGTCATGTCCATTCCATCTTTTACTTCAGAGACACCTGTTGACATTCCTAGCTGTTCATTGATACGATCACTCATAAACTTTAACACATCTGCTGGTTTATCGATTTTTAGCTCTACAATCGCTTTTTCTATTAAGTTATTACCAATAATAGACATAAATGCTCCTGGAACACCATGTCCAGTACAATCAGAGACAGAAACATACAATTTAGAACCATGTTCATAGTACCAATAGAAATCTCCACTTACAATATCTTTAGGTCTAAAAAACACAAATGAATCTGAAAATTTTTCTTTCAAACCACCAATTGGAGGCAATATTGAAGTCTGGATTTTTTTAGCATAATCTAAACTCTCTTTTATGTTGTGATTCTTATGTTCTAATTCAGCCTTTTGCTCTTCTAGAGAATTTTTCTGCTCTTCAATCAACTCATTCTTAGCGACCAGGGCTTCATTTGCTTTCTTTCTTTCTCTATTACTTTTTAAAACAAAAAGAATTAAAATTGCTAACAAAGCTAATCCAATTCCACCGCCAATTATCATTGTTGTTTGCTTGGCATTTTGAGCTGCTAACAAGTCATTTTTTGCAGCTACTTTCTCTTCTTCAGCTTTAGCTGCTGAAGCAACTGTTTCGGCTAATTTCTTAGCTTGTTCTAACTTTAATTTTTCTTCTTCTTTTTCTTTAATTTCCCTGTCATACGCCTCTTTCTCTAATCGTTTTTTAAGCTCAAGGATCTGCATGGTTTCACTCAACTCACTTATTTTCTCATCAGATAAAATAATCATATCCTCATAATCATTCATTCTTCTTGCAATATCATTTTGATTCTCAATATCAACATCTGTTACACTACTCGCTTTTTTCTCTTGATTTTCTTGGACTATCGAAAGATTTTTAGCGGCACTTTTCTCAAGGGAATTTAGACCATATTGTTTAGCTTTATCTTTAGCCTCTTGCAATTGCTTAATGGCTTTTTCATAATCACCTCTATTAGCATTAAGAGCTCCAATAGCCATCATTGCTTGAACCTCTCCTTGCTTATTTTTTGATTTTTGGTGATGGGCTAAACTTACTTCAAACCATTTAATTGCTTTTTTTCTATCGTTCGCTTTTTTTTCCATGTTAGCATAATCACCTGCCACATACCCTAATGCTCTTTCATCTTTTAGTTTAGTGTAGATATCATAAGACTCCTGAAAACTGTTTCTTGCATCACTAAACTTCTTTAGCGAAGTATATTCTTTTCCTAAGAGACTTAAATCATACGCAGCACTTGGTTCATTACCAAATTCTTGATCAACTTTTAAAACTTTTTCGATTGCTTGAATTGCTTCAGTGTGCTTTCTTAATGCTGACAATGCCTTTCCTTTATTCAAGTATCCATCCATTTCTTCAGCAACATCACCTAAGTCCTGACTTAACTTTATTGCTTCTTCTGCATAAGCTAAACTCTCTTTTCTGTTCTTTCTTAATAAGGTTTTAGAGAGCATATTTAAAACATGTGGTTTTTCTTCTTTAGGAGACGCTTCTAGTTTTTCTTTCAACAGCGTTACCTTATCCTGACTATAAGACACTGATGCTAAAAAACTTAACAAGGCTATTAAAACAATCTTGATATAGTTCATAATTATGTTTGTATAAATGAAAAATCCTATACAACTGGCGTTATACAGGAATTTTTCACAATTAGTTAAATGTTATAGTATTTTTATTTCCACTCGTCGATTTTTCTCTGCCTCTTTCTCATTAGAACGCTGCAACTTACAATCGTTAAGTATATATTTCTCTCCATATCCTACCCCTTTTAATCTTGAGCTTGATATTCCATGTTTAACAATGTACTCAACACAAGCCTTGGCTCTCTTTTTAGACAGTGCTAAGTTATAAGAATCTTTACCGATACAATCTGTATGAGCACTCAATTCGATTTTTACATCTGCATTTTCATTCAGATACTCTACAATATTATCTAAAATTGGGTAAGATTCTTCTTTAATCTTTCCTTTATCAAAATAGAAGTAAATATTATTAATTTTAAGCTTAACATCTTTTTTAGCCGTTGGGTTAAACTTAAGTGGGTTCATCGACTCTATAATGCTTGATCTATTTGGATCATTACTCACTACAGAAGGAATTTCAAAGGCTTTTTCATCATAGCCTTCTCTATTGATGTTCACTCTGTATTCTTTATCTCTACGAATATTGTGCTTCCAAGATCCATATTTATCAGTAAGAACACTTGCGACTTTTACGTATTCCCCGTTTTCATTTTTTTCGTAAAGATCTACTACAGCTCCTTCTACAGCTTTGTTGGTAATCGCGTCAATCATTTGCCCAAATAAAACAGCCTTTTCTAACTTAACTCCACTTTTAATTTGAGCTAACTTTTTATCTCTACGTTTATCGTTTTGTAATAATTCGATTTCTTTTACTTCATAATAAGGGTTATCATAAACGATTTTGTAATCTTTATTTTTGGCAAAATTAGTTCCCCACACACCGTTTTCATCAGTAATATTAACTGAAGACTCTACCCATTCTCCGTCAACTTTTTCGTAAACGATAATTTTCGTTTCTGAGATAGGTTCTCCTGTCTCCTTATCAATAACTTTATACTCAGCTGGAATTAACTTAAATGAATAGATCTTATCTGATCCATCTTCACTATCTCTATTAGAAGATAAAAATCCTGTTACTTGGTCTTTATTTGGAGAAAATGCAAAATCATCAAATGTTGAGTTTAACGGCTTTCCGACATTTTCAGCTTTTTTAAACAATTCATCTTTATCCATTTCAGCTTTAAAGATATCTGATCCTCCAAATCCAAAGTGTCCTCTTGAAGAGAAATACAAGCTGTTATTTACAAAAGATGGTGTCATTTCATCTAACTTCGTATTGACACTTGGACCTAAGTTAACAGGTTTTGAAAATGTACCATCATTATTTTTAGTTGCTTTATAGACATCATAACCTCCCATAGTTCCTTCCATGTTAGATACAAAATATAATGTATTACCATCTTCAGTAATAAAAGGATGAGCACAACTATATTCATTGCTATTAAACGACAATTCTTCTTTTTCAGTCCAAGAACCATCTTTAAACTCTGTTCTAAAAATTTTAAGAACGTTTACACCTTTAGAGCTATAATCCATTTTTTTAGTTTTAGATGGACTGTATTTATTTTTCCCTGAAGAATTAGATGTAAAATAAATGGTATTACCATCTTTTGAGACAGATGGATAACCTGAGTAGTATTGACTTGTTAAATTTTTAGCTAAAACAGTAGGTGCTTCAAAAGAATTTTCTCCTGATTTTTTACTATATCCTAAGTTATAGAATATCGTTTTTCCTTCATCAGTAGATTGTGCTAAACCTGTTAAGACACCTTCTTTATATTCAGAAGTTCCCATACTAATTCCATTGGTAGCAATATTAGTTACATCCACTAAATAAGGTGTTGCATCATCTCCATGAGCTTCTGCCCAATCGATCATTTTATTGAAATCCTTTTTCAATTTAGCATCTCCTTTTTTTTCTGCATATTTTAAAAAGAAAATCTTAGCCTCTTCAGTTTTTCCTACAGTTCTTAACATAGAACTATAGTTTAAGAATTTATCGATATCGTTTGGATTTGCCGCAAGGTATTTTCCGTAATAATCAGACGCTTTATTATAATTATGAGTCTTCTCATTACATTCTGCCAACCCTTTATAGACAAGTACTTTTTGTTCGTCACTAATTTTTGGGTTATTTAAAGCTTGCTCGAAGTTTGCTATAGCTTCTCTATAATATCCTCCTTTTTGTTTTTCAACACCTACAGTAAGCTCTTTTTGCTGTGCATTTAAGTTTAATGCCACAAGTAAAGCGGTGCTTACACTAAAAATTAACTTCCTCATTTGTATATATATTCCTTGTATAATATTTTTTATTTAAAATCTTGGTGGTTCAATTAGTAGGGGCTCTTTTGTTGGCATTTGAAACAACAACATAATCTCATGAGAACCTGTATGATATGTTCCTAATTTTGATAAAGAGAAATCATACGAATAAGCTAATTTGAACATTTCATTAATTTGGAATGACAACAAACCAACCAATTCTTTACTAGAACGATAAGAGACTCCTACTCCTAACCTATCATTAAATACAACTTGGGCATTTAAATCAAATTGAAATGGAGCTCCTGAAATTTGCTTCAATAATGTAGAAGCATTTAAGTCCATGCTTTCTGAAAGTTCAAAGGTATACCCTGCATTCAAGTAATAGTGCATTTGAGAAAAATCAAATGATGTAGAAGCGTTATCAGTACCTGTAGAATCAGACGTTACAGAATTTAATAACAATTTAGGTAGCGACAGTCCTACATAAAATTTATTGGTGTAATAATACATTCCATACTGAAAGTTAGGCAAGACATGCATTCTAGTATCATTGGCAAATAACGGATCATTCGCATCATTTACAGTTGCTTGAGAAAAGTTACTTTGATTTAAAACAGCCATACCAGATAACCCTAAAGCTAATTTAGAATTTGTACCCAATGCAAGGTTATAAGCATATGTCCCTGTTATATCGATTCTATTATTGACTCCAATTTGGTCTCTTACTACTGAAAATCCAGCATTACCATTAGTCGTACCAATAGGTGAATTTACATTGATTGCTTGGATTGATGGTGCCCCTTCAAGGCCTACCCATTGTTGTTTAAATAAACCTGCTCCATTTAATGACCCATAGCTACCTATTGCAGCTGGGTTAACAAATGGTTGGTGCATCATATATTGTGATATATGAAAATAATCTTGAGCTTTCAACGTTCCAGAATATGTTAATACCCCAATTGCAACTATTAAAGTAGATACTATTTTATTCATACTAATTCGACTAATCATTTTACTTTCTTCTTAATTCAAAAGATCCTTTAAGTGGATCGGTTTCTTGATCTTGTGATAATTTTAAAACATAAAAATATGTTCCATCAGAGACTTCTGTTCCTGTTAGGATCATCGCTCCATTAACTTGCCCATTCCAATCGTTCATGTATGGACTAGCCTCATAAACCACATCTCCCCATCTGTTAAAAATCACTAATTCATTTTCTGGGAAATACTCTAAATTTTCAACAACGAAATTATCGTTAAACCCATCACCATTTGGAGAAACCCCTCCTGGAACTTCAATTTCAAACTCTAATTCTGCCAATGCAAAAACGTCATGATTAAAGTCATTGATAGCTGTTTTAGTTAATGAAACATCTGGACTGTTTAATGTTGCTCCAGTTGTTGACGGTGCATAATTAAAATCTAATCCTTTCCACTGTGAATTTGTTCCATCCCATTGTGCTAATGTTTGGTATGCTCCATCAGCATTAAAGAAATCAACTTGAACATCTACAGCATCTGTTCCCGAAAGTCTAGCGATATTAAAGTAATAATCTGTATTAATTGCTCTTACTTGCGCTTCTTTATTGGCTACTGGGAAAGGTCCTACTGCTCCTGAGTTAGATGTTCCTGTATTATCTGAATCAGGATTTTCATCAGACAATCTTACTCCATAAACATTTGCATTTGATGAAGCTGGTGTTAAAAAAACAGGTCTATAAGTATCAGATAACAATCCTGATCCAACTGGAAATGTATAAGTTCCTGTTGAGTTTGTTGCTCTTGCAAGGTATCCACCTAAACTATCGCTTTTTACATATCCTGTATTCCAAACGATAGCTCCAACAGCTGGATTATTTACATGCATTGTATTGGAATTTGTTTGTAATTCCTCATTTCCTAAATCTAATTCATTAGCAACATTAGCATCTAATTCTAAAGTTTTTACAGTTGTCCCTCCAGAGAGTTTTAAGTTATAAAAATCCGTAATTGAACTTCCTTTTATTGCCTGGTTATTTCCATCTAGTGTAACATTTCCAGGACTATTATTAACCAACATGGTATTATTTCCATTATTGGTCCAATCTCCAGACACATTAATATCTCCAGAATTATCAATTGTTCCAGAATTCTGATTAACAACACCACCTTTAACAGTCAACAATCCATTATTTGTGACATGTATACTTCCTCCATCCACAACTAAAACATCCTGTGCGAACACTTGCATAGATAGGGTTGCAAAAATTCCTAATATATATGTGTTTTTTTTCATAATCTTAATTGTTTTATTTTATTGGAAATTAATTAATTTATAATAGCGATGCCAAGGTCCTTGAGCGTTATTTGTTCCATTACCTAACTGCCCATAATGTGGAGCTCCAGTCGTCATCACTCTTCCATCTTCAGTTAAAGCGACCATACTCATATAATCGTTTCTATAATGTCCTATTGGTTGAATATCTACAAATTTCACTGCACCGCTTAATTCATCCATTGCTCTTGCAAATAATCCATTTGGATCAGCGTCATGAGTTCCTCCAGTACCTAGCTGTCCTCCAACATTATCTCCACAAGCCCATATTCTGCCTAGAGTATCTAACACATGAATTGATTTATAACTCCCCCAAGCTTGTAATACTACTTTCTTCACCATTCCTTGGAAAGGTGCTGATGGCATGGTATAATTGGTAACTGTTGTCCCTACTGTTCCTAAACCTAATCCATAATGCGCATTATATCCTGCTACATATAAATCTCCACTATTAGTGACTATTGCGGCAGCGTGGTTATTAACTCCCATGTGTACCTCTTTAGCATTGGTAAAAACATTGCTGGTTTGTGTAAATGTATTTCTATTGGTTGTAGTACCATCTCCTATAACTCCTAATCCATTATAACCTGCACCTAAGACATTTCCAGCTGCATTGATCAACAATGTTGAACCATACGACCATCTTCTCATGACTATATCTTGTGCTGTTATTCCTGAGATGAATTGTGGACTATTAAAATTAGAAGTACTTCCTGTTCCCAGTTGTCCGTATCCGTTATACCCCCATGTGTATAAAGAACCTGTTGCACTAATTGCAGCAACAGAGACTCCTGTTCCACCACCTCCAGACTGCGTCATTTTAACAATGTTTCGACCTTGTAGTGTAGTAATAATTAATGGTGTTTGTTGATCTGTTGTATTTCCTATACCTAATTGTCCTACTCCATTTCTTCCCCACGCATATACATCTCCATTATCTGTTAATGCATATACAGCCTTACCTTCATTAGTATTTGGTGTTGTTGGAGAAATGTATAAATATTTAACTCTAATGTTATTATTTTCAAAATATGCCATTTTGGTCAAATATAATAGTGCTCCAGCTCCAGTACCATTCCCTAACTGACCATTATAATCTTGACCTCTTCTGTAGACTTCTCCACTATCAGTAATAGCCCATAAGGTATTTCTATCAGTAAAAACATGTTTCCACTTTCCTCTTCGATCTCCATTCACGGGATCTACTGGTTCAATATGAGGTTGAAAAGAGTTATCTGTTAACCCTGGAACTCCATATTGATATTGAGCACCATGTCCATGTGCCCAAATATTATCATCTGCACCAATGTATGCTGTACCCAAGATATCGTTTTGACATTGAGCTTCAACAAGCTTAATCATTTGAACACCTGAAGCTCCGACAGTTGGAGTTGTATTAGCAGTATTACTGTTCCCTCCACTTCCGATAGATGACAAATCAATTGTTGATCCACTTGTTATACTTAGGTTCGTTCCATTTAGGCTTATATCCTGCAACTCATTTGTTGGATCAGTATCTGTAAGTGTTACTGAATTAGCTCCTGATATCGACAAGGTATTTCCTGTTAATGTTAAGTTTTGAATCTCATTGGTGACACTTCCATCAACTTCGGTTACTGTTAATGGTGATCCTGAAGTTCCGTTCCCTGAAATATTTGAACCTGATGTATTCACGACATCTGTTCCCCAATTGTCTGCTCCTGAAGGTAAGGTTACTGAATTAGCTCCTGAGATAGACAAGGTATTTCCTGTTAATGTTAAGTTTTGAATCTCATTGGTGACATCTCCATCGACTTCGGTTACTGTTAATGGCGAACCTGAAGTACCATTTCCTGAAATATTTGAACCTGATGTATTCACGACATCTGTTCCCCAATTGTCTGCTCCTGAAGGCAAGGTTACTGAATTAGCTCCTGAGATTGACAAGGTATTTCCTGTTAATGTTAAGTTTTGGATCTCATTAGTGACATCTCCATCGACTTCAGTTACTGTTAATGGCGATCCTGAAGTTCCGTCCCCTGAAATATTTGAACCTGATGTATTCACGACATCTGTTCCCCAATTGTCTGCTCCTGCCACTGAGTTTTGCGCAACCCAACCTGTTCCATTCCATGTTAGTACTTGTCCATTATTTGCAGTTGCTGGTAATTCAATTTCGTTGTTGGGGTCGCTATCTCCATCTGTAACAACAATTGGTGATCCCACTGTTCCGTTTCCTGAGATATTACTACCAGAAACATTTACGACATCTGTTCCCCAATTATCTGCTCCTGAAACTGGGTTTTGTGCGACCCAACTTGTTCCATTCCATGTTAGAACTTGTCCATTTATTGCACTAGCTGGCAATTCAATTTCATTATTGGGGTCGTTATCTAAGTTTATTGCTACCGAAAGCGGCGAACCAATGGTTCCGTTACCAGAAATATTTGTTCCAGTAGTCACTACTGTTTGAGCTCCCCAGTTATCTGCTCCTGATCCAGGGTTTTGTGCAACCCAACTTGTTCCATCCCAAGTGGCAACCTGACCATTAATTGCAGATGTTGGTAATTCCATCTCATTTGTTGGATCATTATCTAAATTGACATCCACACTTAAAGGAGATGCTATGGTACCATTCCCTGAGATATTTGTTCCAGTAGTCACCACCGTTTGGGCTCCCCAATCGTCTCCCCCCGTTCCAGTTCCAATTGCTGACCAAGCTGTGCCATCCCAAAAATAGAATTGTGAATCATCAACATCATAAACCATCAACGATTCATGCAATGTTCCTAGAGACGTTCCTAAAGAATTTCTCTGAACAGTTGTCATTCTTGGAATTAAAATTCCTTTATCTGTTGACTCTATATCTAACGCTGCCATAGGGTTCGGGGTAGCAGTATTAATACCAACACTTTGTGAAAAAGTGTATGAGGAACTAATTACAAAAATCGAAAGTAGAAGTTTTCTCATAGTTGAAGCTAGATTAAAAACGGTTCTTAATGTTTACATAATTACACCTTTTTTTGGTCATAAACAAACCTAAACTTATTTTTTTGTTAAAATTAGCCTCTTCTATGATTAGTCGTTTACTACTGTAGTTAAATTAGTTCATGTACGGCTGGCAATTGCCATACCTTCAATAAAATCAATAATTTTCTTCCCTATATTATTCTATTATTACCCAATAGTCTCTTTACTTGCTTCAAGCCTTTTGATTGCTATGGTCAAATTTTAGTGGATTGTTGAATACGATTTCTACTAAAAAGCCTTATTAATCCTCATTTGTTTTATCAAAACAGTCCTCCTTGAAAAGGGTTTTTATTTTTCCCTAAGTGATTATAGGCTAAGTCTGTTACGATTCTTCCTCTTGAAGTTCGTTGTATATAGCCTTCTTTAATTAAGAAAGGTTCATAAACCTCTTCTATTGTTCCCGCTTGTTCGCCTACAGCTGTTGCTATCGTTGATAATCCTACTGGCCCACCATTAAACTTTTCTATAATCGCTGATAAGATACGATTATCCATCTCATCCAATCCGTGTTGATCAACGTTTAATGCTTCTAGTGAGAATGTCGTAATTTTAGGGGTTATTGTCCCATTTCCTTTTATTTGGGCAAAGTCCCTTACTCTTCTTAATAAGGCATTGGCGATTCGAGGCGTACCTCTACTTCTACTTGCTATTTCGTATGCTGCTTCATACTCAATTGGGACATCTAGAATGCCTGCTGAACGTTCTACAATATCTGTTAAAACTTTAGCTTCATAATATTCCAAACGACTATGTATACCAAATCTTGCTCTTAAAGGTGCTGTAAGCATTCCTGATCGAGTTGTAGCTCCTATTAGGGTAAAAGCGTTTAGGTCAATTTGAACTGTACGAGCATTTGGTCCACTATCTATCAAAATGTCAATCTTATAGTCTTCCATCGCTGAGTACAGGTACTCTTCTATGACAGGACTTAATCGATGGATTTCATCTATAAACAAAACATCACCTTCTTCAAGATTGGTCAACAAACCTGCTAAATCACCTGGTTTATCTAACACTGGTCCTGAGGTTACTTTAAAACCTACACCAAGTTCATTGGCTATGATATTGGCCAAAGTTGTTTTTCCTAGACCAGGAGGACCATGTAGCAATACATGATCTAAAGATTCCCCTCTTAATTTTGCTGCCTCTACAAATACTGACAAATTATCTACTATTTTATCTTGCCCAGCAAAATCATCAAATAACTTTGGCCTTAAAACCTGTTCGATTTCTTTATCTGAACCAAAATCATCTCCGTGTATGTCAAATTCTTCTATCACGTAACAAATATAATTCTTAAATTATTTATTTAGAACTTCCTCTTTATAGATTTTAACGAAATCGACTTTTAGCCTTAAGATAACTATTGGTGCTGAAAATTTTTCTGTAATATTATTCGATTCTCTAAAAACAAATCTATATCCAATACCGCTACCTATTACCAAGTACTTAATCAGGTTATATTCACCTATTAAAGACGGTTCTAAAACGCTCCCAAAAGACTGATAGTCAAACTGTTTTGTTTGCCTGTTTTTATACCCAAGTTTTACGATAGCTAAATCTGTATTCAGTAAGTAAGACCATTTATTTTTTTTATAAAAATTATAGTCACCAAATACTGAGACATAGGAATATCTTAGGTCATAATTTTCATTATTAACGATTGCATTAGGGTTGTCGAAAGTAAAATTATTTTTCATCCAGCTATAGCCTAGGCCTAACTTTATTTTACTTTTAAAATTCAATCCTGCTTTTACCCCATTCATCGTCACTAACTGATTACTTACAAACGAGAACTTAGAATCTAATTTCATCAAAAATTTAGGAGGTGTATTCATCGCTTCTTTAAGGGAGTCTAAATGGTTAACTTGTGAAAAGAAGCTAATAGGAGAACACAATAATATAAACACAAAAAAGTCCATACTTTTAATGTATGGACTTTTATATTTTTTGTATTTAATATCGTTAATGCTCTTCCTCATTTTCTCCTAAAGGAACATCTTGCATCACAAAATCTTCTTCTTGACCTGGTTTACTATAATCGTAAGGCCATCTATGAACTTCTGGAATAGGACCATCCCAGTTACCATGTACATGATCTATTGGTGTTGTCCACTCTAGTGTTGTAGATTTCCAAGGATTTTTAGATGCTCTAGGTCCTCTAAACGCACTCCAGAAGAAGTTAAAGAAGAATACTAATTGTCCTAAAACTCCTACAATGGCAAACACACTAATAATTGTATTTAAATCTAAGAAGTGATCAAACATTGGGAATGCTGTATTTTCATAGTATCTACGAGGCATTCCTCCTTCACCTAGGAAATGCATTGGTAAGAACACTCCATATCCACAAACAATAGTGATCCAGAAGTGAATATAACCTAATTTCTTATTCATCATTTTACCATACATTTTAGGGAACCAATGATAGATACCTGCAAACATTGCAAGAATAGCTGACATTCCCATAACGATATGGAAGTGACCAACCACAAAGTAAGTATCGTGTTGACTGATATCTAATGCTGAATCTGCTAAGATAATCCCTGTGATACCACCAGTAATAAATGTTGATACCATTCCTACAGAAAAGACCATAGCAGGTGTTAGGATGATATTACCTTTCCATAATGTTGTTAAATAGTTAAATACTTTAACAGCAGATGGAATAGCAATTAATAATGTTGTAAATGTAAATACCCCTCCTAAGAATGGGTTCATTCCCGTAACGAACATGTGGTGTCCCCATACGATAAATGATAAGAATCCAATAGCTAAGATTGAACCAATCATTGCTCTATATCCAAAAATTGGTTTTCTTGCGTTTGTCGCTACTACCTCTGATGAAATTCCTAGTGCAGGTAATAATACGATATATACCTCAGGGTGACCTAAGAACCAGAATAAGTGTTCATATAATATTGGACTACCTCCTGTTTGGTCTAAAGCTCCTGATGATAATGTAATATCACTTAAGTAAAAGCTTGTTCCTCCCATTCTATCCATGATTAATAGAACTGCAGCTGACAATAAAACTGGGAATGATAATAAACCAATAATAGCTGTAACAAAGAACGCCCATATTGTTAAAGGCAATCTTGTCATTTTCATTCCTTTAGTTCTTAAATTTAGAACTGTAACAATATAGTTAATACCTCCTAATAAAGAAGAGGCAATAAATATAGCCATAGAGAATAACCACAATGTCATTCCTAGACCACTACCAGACTGAGCTTCTTCTAGCGCACTTAAAGGAGGATAAATTGTCCACCCTGCCATTGCTGGTCCAGTTTCTATGAATAATGAGAAGGTCATGATTATACTTGATAAAAAGAATAACCAAAATGAGATCATATTCAACAAACCTGAAGCCATATCTCTTGCTCCAATTTGCAATGGAATTAATAAATTTGAGAATGTACCAGACAATCCACCTGTTAGTACAAAGAATACCATGATTGTACCATGCATAGTAACTAAACCTAAGTACATGTTACTATCCAATACTCCATCTGGCGCCCAATCTGAACCTAAAATAGCTTCTAGTATTGGGAACTTTGTATCTGGCCAACCTAATTTTAACCTAAATAACCCTGATAATCCAATACCTATGATTCCCATTATTATAGCGGTAACTAAGTATTGTTTACCAATCATTTTATGATCCATCGTAAAGATATACTTTGATAAAAAGCTTTCTTTTTCGTGATGGTGATGTGCATGTTCGTGATTTGCAGACATATTCTTCTTCTTTCTTTTTCTTTACTTCTTTATTAACAAAATTACTTCGCTTCAGCTACTGATTGAGATCCCCAATATTTTGGAGTTTTTCCGTCGATTTGCTTTTGAGATTCAATCCAAGCTTTAAACTCTTCTTCTGTCTCAACAATAACTTTCATTTGCATATTATAGTGGCTTGCTCCACATATTTTGTTACACATTAAAACAAAATCAAACTCAACTTCTTCTTCTGGCTCACCAATTTTTCTCATTCGCTCATTGTGAAATTCGTTGATCTTTTTATAGTGTTCTTTGGTAAACTCATCAGCTCTTACTTCTAATGTTGTTTTATTAGGTGTAAATGTAAAGTTAGTTATCATCCCAGGAACACAGTTCATTTGTGCTCTAAAGTGTGGGAACCAAGCACTGTGAATGATATCTTTTGATCTAAATTGGAAAGTATAAGTTTCTCCTTTGATAAGGTGTAACTCTTTTGTAAGGACATCATTATTTGCCATTTCGAAAACACCTGGCTCAATTCCTTTATCGATTCCTCCTTTGATTCTATATTTTTGACGTTTTAAGCTTTCTAGCTTATTGGTCATTTCCTTAATCTTAGCATCAGGTAAAAGGTACTCATCACCTACCTTATTTTCTGCTAATTTTGTTTCTAACCCTTCGATCTTTTTATCTAAATAAGCATAAGATCCTTCGATTCCTTCTTTAGAGATAACTCCTAGAGGATTATCATTAGTAATCAATTTATAATCAGCTCTTCCTAATTTATTGTCTTCTCCAGCATATCTTGCTGTCCAACCAAATTGTTGTGCATAAATTTCGATTACTGTACCTTTTTGTTCAGGATTCATTACTGAATTCCAAGTTTTCAATCCAAAAATGATGATTACTGCCAAAGCCATTGATGGGAATACAGTCCAAATCATTTCTAATTTATTACTGTGTGCAAAATATAATGCTCTTCTATTTGGATTATACAGATACATTCTTACAAAAACAAACAACAAAGTATTTGTAATAAAGAACACTGGTAAAATAATCCACCAGTTTAAGGTTAATAATGAATCTATTTCTTGACCGTGAACAGAAGCAGCTTCTCCCATTCCCCCGTCTCCATATACAAACATCATCCAAATGATAGATCCAAAGAAAGCTACCATAAACAGAATAAATAAGTTTGCATTTAATGCATTTTCTCCTTTTGTAACTGTTTCTTCAACACCACCACCTTTGACTTTAGATGCTAATTCGTAAACTCTTACAATTTGTACTACAGCGATAGCAACTATTGCTATGACTAAAAATATTAATAACTTTTCCATTTTTTATTACCTCTTTGTACGCTTAGTTATTTTTATTTATTAAACTTTTTTTCAGTAATACAGCTTGCTGTCTTACGTTTTTCAACTCTAGTATTGCTATTGAAGCAACACAAAATAATAAACCGCTTAAAATAATCATAATTTTAAAATTCGTGGTGTTTACTTTCCTCTAAGAATGGGTGATTCTTTTGTACTAATGAAGCATTCCCCATTGATTTCAATACAGTGAATAAGAATCCTCCTAAGAATAATGCAAACATTCCAACATCTAACAATCCAAATGACCACTCATCGTGAAGAGTACCAGGCATAACCATCATAAATACATCAAACCAGTGTCCAACGAAGATGATCGATCCAATCACTACAATGAATCCCCAAGATCTCTTTACATCTCTTGCCATTAAGAATACCATTGGTAAAACAAAGTTTAATCCAAACATTGTGAAGTATAGGTATTTGTACTCCATGATTCTTTCCCAATAGTAAATAGTTTCTTCACCGATATTTGAATACCAGATTAACATGAATTGAGAGAACCATAAATAACTCCATAAGAAACTTAAAGCAAACATCCATTTTGCTAAATCGTGAATATGTGATTGTTTAACAAACTCTAAATATCCTAAACTCTTTAAGTACCCAGTAATCATTAAAACCATAATGATTCCTGACAACCAAATTCCTGAGAATGTATACCATCCAAATAGTGTACTATACCAGTGAATATCAATTGACATGATAAAATCCCAAGACATTGTTGAAGAGAAAACAGCAAAGAAAACTAAGAATAATGCTGCTCTTCTAAACATAGTAAAGTGTAGCACTGTACCTCCTTCTTCGTCTTCTCTCATCGACATTTTTCTAAACCATTTCATGAAATAGATAAATATCCCAAAATACGCGACAACTCTAATCCAGAAGAAAATTTGGTTAAAGTAACCTGACTTTCTCCAAATTAAGTGATCAGCTTTTACGTTTTCTGGGTCCATCCATGAATAAATATCGTGTAAGCCCATTGCTCCAGTAGCAAAAACAATAACTAAAACAATAATACCAATTGGTAATGCTTGAGATACCCCTTCAAATACTCTTAATAATACAACTCCCCATCCAGACTCAGTTGCATAATGCAATGCTAAATAAAATAGAGCTCCTAATGCTATACCAAAGAAGAAGAATCCATTGATTAAAAGGTTTGACCAAAATCTTCTGAATTTAGAATCAGAAAAAGCAATAGTCCCAGATTCACACAATTCAACGATTGTTTGAGCTGCATCTTCGTGATGACCACCGTGAGCTTCATGACCTTCGGCATGCTTAATATGCACACTCCACAAGAAAGTTGGACTTGCATGATGACTTCCGTGAGCTTCATGTTCATCTCCATGCTCAGCATGTTCTCCATGTCCATCGTGATCTGCGTGTGCATCATGACTCTCTCCATGATGATCTGCATGTCCGTGTCCAGCATCGTGAATATCTAACTGATATCCTTTAGCCTCCATTGTTGCAACCAAATCGGTTTTTAATGCATCAATTTTAGCTTGTTCTGCATTTCCCCAATATTCGATATTCACCGAATGTTCGTCTATTTTCTCAGCAAAAACATATTCTTTTTGTGAGAAAAATCCAATAATCATTAAAACTAAACCAACAATAGCTAGTCCTAGCGTTACTTTTTTTGCTTTATCAGAAATTTGATATTCCATTGCGTATAATTATTCTTTATTAACTTCTTTTTTTTCGAACTAAATTAATCTAGTCTTATTTCTTAATGACCTGCACCTGGTTCAACAACAGCTACTGAATCCATTACGACAGCAGTTGAATCTGAAACTGGTTTTAATTCGTTTAATTTAAAATCTCCTCCATGTTGTAAGGTTCTTACATACATAGCAACTTTCCATCTTTCCTCTTTATTTAATTGAGAGGCATGTGGTCCCATTGCTCCTTTACCATAAGTAATGACATGAAATATTTTTCCTAGAGGTCTATCTT
Organism: Flavobacteriales bacterium; assembly: GCA_025210295.1. Taxonomy (NCBI): domain Bacteria; kingdom Pseudomonadati; phylum Bacteroidota; class Flavobacteriia; order Flavobacteriales; species Flavobacteriales bacterium. The sequence goes on from JAOASC010000046.1 coordinate 304,223, forward strand.
TATAGGCTCCATCATAAGGACTCGGTGGGTTGAACCCTCCTACTTCTACAACACCTCCATCTCCTTGTCCTTTCATTCCATGACAATGTTGACACATGATGTTATATAGACGCTTTCCTTCTTTAACATTTCCATCCACATCTTCTAAGAAAACAGCTGGAATATTATTGTTTGCTGCTGCTTCATAACCTTCAGGAGTATTCTCATAACCGTAAGGCATTAATATAGCCGCTTTTTCTGGATTAGCAGTAAATGGAATTGTTCCTTCAGCAGGAGTTCTTGCAGAAATTGTATTTTTTCTAACTTGAGCTTCTTCACTGTATTCATCATCCTTAACTAAACCATAATCTACGTATGCTTCAATTGCTTGAGAACGATACATATCTGGGACATATTCATATCCTGGGCTATCTTCGCTTTTTATACAAGACGAAAGCATTAGCGCTCCTCCTATTGTAAAAATCGATATATATTTTAAATTAATTTTCATTTTCTTTAATATTAAAAGCCAGATCAAAAATTATTTAATTACTTTTTCTTCTAGCTCAACAATAGGTGTTGATTTAACAATTGCATTTAACTCATCCATTGAAAACTGCGTATTTTCTTCTGGTCTTATTTCAACCACAAAACGATCATCAGTAGTTCTTGGATCTGGATTTCTTGATGGCATTCCTGGTAAAATTCCATTTCTCAAGAAGTAAACAAATGCCATTCCATGAGCTGCACAAAGTACAGTAAATTCAAACATAATCGGAACAAATGATGGCATGTTACCTAAGAAATCGAAATTAGGTTTACCTCCGATATTAATTCCTCCCCAATCAACAATCATCATATATCTGATTGTAAGCATAGCTAGTGTTAATCCAGTAATTCCGAACATAAAAGAAACAATACCTAAACGTGTTTCTTTTACCCCTATAATAGGATCAATACCGTGTATTGGAAATGGTGAAAAAACATCTGCGATGTGTACGCCCTTAGCTATCATCTTTTTAGCTGCGTCTTTTGTCACATCATCATCATCGTACATTGCATATATAACTTTATCTGCCATATCCATTAGTTATTTTCGTTCGTGTTATTAGTTGATTCAGCGTCATTAGCTTCTTCAGCATGGTGATCATCGTGACCATGTCCATCATAATACCCTGCTCCGTTTCCGAAACCTTCTTTAAAGTTTTGACCTGATGATTTTAAGATTGTCTTTAACTCAGCAATAGGCATTACTGGGAAATATCTAGCAAACAATAGGTATAATACAAAGAATAATCCCATTGTCCCTACATAGACTCCTATATCTACCCAAGTAGGGTGGAAATATGACCAAGCTGATGGTAAATAATCTCTATGGATTGAAGTTACAATAATTACAAAACGTTCGAACCACATCCCGATATTCACCACAATCGATAAAATAAATGTAAAAGTTAAACTTGTTCTTAATTTTTTGAACCAGAAGAACTGAGGAGATAACACGTTACAAGTCATCATTGCCCAATAAGACCACCAATATGGTCCTGTTGCTCTGTTCAAGAATGCATAAGCTTCATATTCTACTCCTGAATACCATGAGATAAATAGCTCTGTAATATAAGCTACCCCTACTATAGATCCTGTAACCATGATTACGATATTCATGTACTCTATATGTTTGGTATGTAAGTAAGCTTCTAATTTAAATGCTTTTCTTAAGATAAGCATTAATGTTTGTACCATTGCAAACCCTGAGAATACCGCTCCAGAAACGAAGTAAGGAGGGAAAATTGTTGTATGCCAACCAGGAATAACTGATGTAGCAAAGTCAAAAGATACAATAGAGTGTACTGAGAATACTAATGGTGTTGCTAAACCAGCTAATACTAAGGATACTAATTCGAAACGGTTCCATGCTTTTGCATTTCCACTCCATCCAAAGCTCAATACACCGTAAGCTCTTTTAGCCACTGGACTAGTAACTCTATCTCTAATCGTTGCGAAATCTGGAATTAATCCGATATACCAGAATACTAAACCTACAGAGAAGTAGGTAGAGATCGCAAATACATCCCATAATAATGGTGAATTAAAGTTTACCCATAAAGATCCAAATTGATTTGGTAATGGGAACACCCAATAACCTACCCAAAGACGTCCCATGTGAATTAATGGAAAAAGTCCTGCCATCATTACGGCAAAGATTGTCATCGCCTCAGCAGCTCTGTTAATCGCCATTCTCCATTTCTGTCTAAACAGTAATAGTACAGCAGAGATCAGTGTTCCAGCGTGACCGATACCTACCCACCATACGAAGTTGGTAATATCCCAAGCCCATTCAACGGTCTTGTTTAGTCCCCATACACCAATACCTGTTCCTAAAAGGTATACGATACATCCTACTCCCCACAATCCGAAGATTGCAGATATTGTAATTAAAATATACCATCCTTTTGGCGCCTTACTCTCAATTGGACGAATAATATCATCCGTAATGTCTCTGTAAGACTTGTCTCCCAAAATAAGGGGAATCCTAATGTCTGATTCTTTGTGCATCTAAATTATCTTTTTAATTGCAATTACTATATTAATGACCGTGACTTTCATGTCCCTCATCTGCATGTGTTGCTTCCGCATGATGAGCTACAGTCTCTTCTACATTATTTACTTTAACCTGATACCAAACGTTTGGTTTAATACCTACTTCTTCTAAAGCTTGGTATGCTCTGTCGCCTTCAGTTTTTGCTCTAACAGCAGACTCTTCATTGTTCCAATCTCCAAAAGTAATACAATCACTTGGACAAGCATCACCACAAGCAGGCATCACATCTCCATCTACAAGGATTCTACCTTCTTTTTTGGCATTTAATTTACCTTCTTGGATTCTTTGAACACAGAATGAACATTTTTCCATTACCCCTCTTGAACGAACAACTACATCTGGATTTAATACCATTCTTGCTGTAGCATCATGCGTTGGGTTAACTTTATCAAACTTCTTATAATCTCTATAGTTAAACCAGTTGAATCGTCTTACTTTGTAAGGACAGTTATTTCCACAATAACGTGTTCCAATACATCTGTTGTAAGCCATCATATTTAACCCCTCGTTACTATGTGTTGTAGCTGCCACTGGACAAACTGTCTCACATGGAGCATGGTTACAGTGTTGGCACATCATTGGCATGAAAACAACTGAAGGATTTTCTTCAGGAATCTCCATTAATCCATAGTCAAAATCGTTGGTTAAAGGATCTAAGTCATAGGCTTTGTTCTTTTCTTCTTCAGCTGAAGAGAAATACCTATCCATTCTTAACCAGTGCATATCTCTTGCTCTTCTGATTTCGTCTTTCCCAACAACAGGAACATTATTTTCAGAGTGACAAGCTACGATACAAACACCACATCCATTACATGAAGTTAAGTCAATAGACATCCCCCATCTGTGACCTACATGCTCTACTGGATGTTCATCCCATAAAGACATTTCATTAGGGTTTACATGTTCACTATGTCCTTTACGGTGAATATGTAATTCATGAATATGATTATAATCGTGTTTACTTCCATTAATGAACGTATCTAATGTCGTTTCTTTAACAATAGAATCTCTTCCCATCACCGTGTGATGTGTTTGAGTACATGCCATGTAGTAACGTTCTCCTACAGACAAATCGAAAGTAGCTGGAGCATTGTATGTTAATTCTCCATTTACAAAACTTGTGAATGGGTATGCATTCCCTCCAATTGGTGTTTTCTTACCATTTTCGTCCAACAAATATTCACCTGTTTGGTCTAAAGTAACTTGGTAAGCTGCTTTTCCAATTTGTTCTTCATTTGCTCCACGACCATATCCTAAAGCGATACCTATTGTACCTACTTTTTGACCTGGTGTTGGAACTACTGGTAATTTAAGTTTATGATCTCCAACTGTAACAGTTGCAACATAAGCTTTATCTTCTTGTCCTAAATGAACTCCATCCCATTGAGATTTTGCAGTTCCGTTTAATCCAAACTTAACGTAACAATCTGCTGGAGCCATTGTAATATAGTTATCCCAAGTTACCTTTGTCATTGCATCAGGTAACTCTTGTAACCATGGGTTAGCAGCATATTGTCCTTCTCCCATCTCAACTTTTTGATACATTACCACCTCTAATTCTGGTGCTTTAGCAACAATATCTTTTATCGTTTTTGCAGCTGAAGAAGTTGTATCATTAAATGAAACGGCTGTTGCTGGGATTAATGAGCTTTCTGCTGACCCATTATGTACTGCCCAGTTCCAGTATTCATCAAAAGTTAAATATTTTGTTTGTTGTGAGAAACCATATTTATTCCATGCCTCTCTCATATAGTTATAGAAAGCTTTACTTTCTCTATCAGCTCTTTCTGCTTTCCCCGCCCATACTAGCAACGTATCTTGCATTTGGCGTGTATCATACATTGGTCTGATAATTGGCTGTTGGATTGAATACTCTCCCATTTTAGGATTTAAATCATTCCATGCCTCTAAATAATTATGTGTTGGTGCGTTGTACGTACACAATGCTCCTGTTTCATCTTTATATTCTGAGAAAGAAACTGTTAATCCTATTTTAGCCATACCTTCAGCAAATTTCTGACCGTTAGGTAAAGTATAAACAGGATTTACTCCATACATTAACAAAGCATCAACTTTTCCAGCCTCTACTTCTTTTACAAGCGCTTCAACTTTAGCATCATCAGCTTGTTTAACGTTCAATGGATTATCTAAATCAATTGTCTTTCCATAGTTACCCAATGCACTATTAATTGCATTAACAATAACTTGAATTGCTTTATTATTTGCACCTGCTACAACGATAGATTCTCCTTTCGCTGCTTTTAAGTCTTTTCCTATTTTCTTAGCAACAGCTGCTATATTTTCTGGAATAGCAACTCCTAAATCTTTTCCTGTTACTTCTTTCAAAATTGCTGCAGCAACCACTCCTTCTTCTGATGGTTTGATTGGAGTTCTAACGTCAGCATTTGCTCCAGTTAAACTAAATACCGCATCAAAATGATAGTGCTTAGACATCCAACCACTTTCTGGTTTTCTTGTTTCAGCAAAATCAACATTAAATTTTGTTGGCATTAACCAGTTTGCTAAGAAATCTGCATCAATACCTACAACAACTTTTGCTTTAGAAAAATCATAATCTGGAATTACATTTTTCCCAAACGACTCGTTATTGGCTTTTCTTAATGCTGAATATGAAACCGCATCATACTGAACATGTTTCACATCTGCATTACCGTTAGAAGTCATTGCAGGTGTTCCATCTTCGTTTAAAACTGGCATTCCCGCTTCATCAAGAACAGGTGTTTCACCACCTCCTAAAGAAGCAATAAAATCTCCAACAACTAACTGCGTTGAAGGGCTGATGATTGAATTTGTCAACAACCTTACTTTACCTCCTTTACTCGCTATTGCTTTCAATTTTGCTCCAACTTCCTTATCCAAGTCAGCCCAAGTAATTTCAGCATCTCCTTTATAAGCTCCTTTTAGACGTTCCCCATTATATAAATTAAGAACAGAAGCTGCAACTCTAGGTGTTAATCCACCTTTTGTTAATCCAAAACTTTTGTTTCCTTTAACCCAAATTGGACGTCCTTCTCTAGCTTTTACTAAAACATTAGCAAAATCATTCCCATCATAGAATGTACTTGCGTACCAATTCGCTACACCAGGAGTAATATCTTCTGGTTTGTTAACGTAAGGAATAGACTTAATAACAGGTGCCTCACATGAAGCTAATGTTGCAGCAGCAACACCAAAACCTAAAAACTTCAAGAAATCTCTTCTACCCGTTTTAAATTCAGAAGCTCCTTCGTCTCCAATAAACTCACCTACAGGCAAATCTTCTTTGAATTCTTTCTGGCTCTTTTCAATAAACTCAGGTGTTTGATGTTTCTCATCTAACCCTTTCCAGTATGTTTTATTCATACTCATGTTTTTTGATTCTTTACGTAATAATTAATAATGACACTTAGCACATTCCCATCCTCCAAGCTCTCTCACAGTAACTTTCTCGTCCTCTAATATTCTTCTCATTGCATCTGGACGATTCTTTAATCTATTATGAACTTCTTCATAATAATCACTTTTCGTCAAATCAACAGTCTTTTCATTATGACATTCGATACACCATCCCATTGTTAAGATTGGTTTTTCCAAAGGAATAATTTTATCATCAGTTTTTGCCAACTCATTGATTTCTTCATTAGTTGAAACTCTACCCAACGTGTAAGTTTTAACATCTCCGTGACATTGACGACAATCGATATTCCCTGTATTAGCATTTACGTGCTGAGCATGACTAAAGAACACATGATCAGGCATATTGTGGGCTTTATTCCAAACTATTGGAGTTCCCTCAATCACATTCCCATACTCATCGTAGTTATAATCGCTTTTCTCAGGATCATAACCTGCAGCAGCATATAGTTTAGCAATTTCTTTTGTTCCTGTTTCTGTACCCTCTGGCACCATTCTATGACAGTTCATACAAACATTGGTCGTTGGAATTCCAGCATGCTTAGACTTTTCAGCTGAATTATGACAATACTTACAGTCAATCCCCATATCTCCAGCATGCAACTTATGCGAATATTTCACAGGTTGAGATGGTTGGTAATCAGAAATAACATTTACTTCGTACCCACGAGCAAATAACTCTACACCAGCTGTTATTGCTACCACTAAAAACAACAACAATGCAAACAACCAGTTTCTGTATATCCAAGAATTAACTCGATCCTTAGTGCTATCGTAAGTAACAACTTCTTCTCCTTTTCTTTCAGCAACAGCTACAGAAAGCAACCTCTTCACAGACAATGCAGCATATGCTACAACACCTGCTACCAATAACGAAACAATCAACCACAACACATAATTTGTAGTTGGCTCTTTCACGGCAACCTCACCACCTGTATCTTTCTTCTTTACAGGAGCCACATAAGCATCAGCATAATCTAAAATAGCATCCACTTGCTCTTTGGTAACTGACTGTGGAGTCATCTGAGACTTACTAAAATTGATTACTTCAGCTGCTCTTTTCGACTTACCACTTTCAGCCAAACCAACAGGGTCAGCTATCCATTCATAAATCATTTCTCCTTCGCCAGCCTCTTCCCAAAGTGCTCTCGCACCTTGCAACTTTGGTCCAGTTGAATTCTTATCTAACTTATGACAAGCAGCACAATTTGCTTTAAACAAAGCGGCACCATCTTCAGCAGCGAAACCACTTGGAACAGCAGCAAATATTGCTAAAGTTACTCCAAGAGTTTTAATTTTATTTCTCCAATTAATCTTCATGCTTTTACCTTTAAGGTCGATTTTTAAGCTTTTTTAACATCCGCAAAAGTAACACTTGCCTCTTTATTTCACAGCGTTTTGTCATAAAATTGTCTACAAATTCACTATTTTAGAATTATTCTAAATAACATAAATAAAAATATAATTCGCCTACCACAATTATTCCTCGACAAAAAGCAGAATACTTCTACATTTAAAAACTGGAACAATTTTTATGGTTTATATTATTCTTTTATATTACTTTGTAAAACCAAACCGTATTAAACCAATGAAATTACTTAATTTAATCTTGTTATTTTCCTTAACTTTTAGTGCATATAGTCAAGAAAAACAAAACTGGAGACTCTATCCAGGCAAGGAAGAAATAAGCAACAAAAACACTTCTCACAAGATAGATTCAACTAAAAAAACACTTGATTTTAACCAACCTGAAGGAACTGTAACGATACACCAGACTAGAGAAATTGATTCACTAACCAATAAAATTAGTAGAACGCCGTACATTTTAGGGTATACTGTCCAACTTGAAGTCAGTCAGCAAACCTCAAAAATAAGAGATGCGCGCTATAAGCTTCTGAAAATACAACCTAACGCACCTATAGAAGAAAAATACCTCGCTCCTAACACCTACCTTTATGGAGGTGCATTTTACACAAGAACTGACGCTTATGAATTTAAAAACGAAATAAAGAATTATTTTCCTAATGCTATCGTTATAGCTAAAAAAATGAATCTTCCCCCGTTAGAAAAAACAAAATAAAATGAAAATAATTGTAACTGGAGGTGCCGGATTTATTGGCTCTCATACCGTTGTTGAACTCATTGAAAGAGGACATACCCCTATTATTGTTGATGACTTTAGAAACTCAAAGAAATTCATCATTGAAAAAATTGAAAAGATCACTCAACAATCAATAAAGACTTATGAAATTGACTGTTGTAACCTACAGCTATTAGCCGATGTTTTTATCAATGAAAAACCTGATGGAATTATCCATTTTGCTGCATACAAAGCTGTTGGTGAATCTGTCAACGAACCCCTTAAATACTACAACAACAACCTCAATTCCTTAACCAACATCTTGGAATTGATGAAAAAACATCATGTAAAAAACATCGTTTTTTCCTCTTCTTGTACTGTATATGGAACTGCTGATAAAATTCCAGTTACAGAACAAACCCCCAGAAAAACTGCTGAATCTCCCTATGGAAACACCAAACAAATTGGAGAAGACATTTTAACTGATTTCTTTAAAAGCGAAAACGATAAAAATGTAACGATTCTCAGATACTTTAACCCAATTGGGGCTCATCCTAGTGGACTAATTGGAGAACTTCCTATTGGCACTCCCAACAACTTAGTTCCTTATATCACCCAAACAGCCGCTGGTATTCGAGAAGAACTAAGTGTATTTGGAGATGACTACCCTACTAAAGATGGCACTTGTATCAGAGATTATATCCATGTGGTGGATTTAGCTACTGCACATATCTACGCTATCGAGAAAATCGCAAAACAAAACAAACAACTAGACATCTATAATGTTGGAGTAGGAATAGGAACAACTGTATTAGAAGTTGTCGAAACTTTTGAAGATGTGACTCAAAAGAAACTTAACTACACAATTGGAAATAGACGCCCTGGAGATGTCGTTGAGATTTATTCTGACAACACCAAAATTGTAAAAGAACTAAACTGGACACCCAAGTATACACTACGTGACGCCCTTAAAGATGCTTGGAATTGGCAAAAGAAAATGCAAAATGATTAAAAAAAGGGCCTTACTAACATATTCATTTATATGCTTTTTAATTGGACTAAATTATGCTCAAGGGAGGATAATCGACCAAGTTAAAATAAGAGCTGATGATGCTGACAAAGAACGATTTGATAGAGTTGCAATCGATCTAAAAACAGATCACTGGCTCGAAACTCCTTCTGGTATAGAATCTGAACTATACTCAATAGGAATCTCAGCCTACTTGTACAAAGACATTCCTCTTTCCAAAAAAAGTAATTTTTCAATTGCCTATGGTATTGGACTTTCTTCTGACAACATCCATCACAACGGAACTTTTATTACTTCAACTAATACCCCAAACAACAATAGCTTCACTGAGCTTACTCCTTATAATGGTTTAAAGTATCGTATTAACAAGATTACCTTAAACTATATCGAAATACCTTTTGAGCTAAGGTTTAGAACGATGAACAAAAGTCTTGAAGAAAGAAGAAGGTTCAACTTTAGACTTTACCCAGGTTTTAAAGCTGGTTATTTAATGGGAAATCACACGAAATTCGTATCGGATCAAAGCAAAATAAAAGTCTACCGTACACCCAACACACTTTTCTATAGATATGGTCCAACTTTAAGGATTGGATTTAATAAGATTTCTTTTATTGCTTTCTATTCATTAACGGGGATTTTTGAAGAGGGTAAAGGCAGTGAATTAAACACTTTTTCTGTGGGAGTTTCATGGCTTAGATTCTAATTTCTTAAAAAAAAGAACTGCATTTTCGATTGTATCGCTCAATTTCCTAAACTCAATTCCTGTTTCTTGAACTAAAAGACTTGAATCGTATTGCATTTTCAAAAAAGCAGCTGCGGTATTCTCTTTTGTTATTCTCGGCTTCCTTTTCAACAACTTCGCTACGACCGACTCTAACCTACAAGCTACTGACAACACTAAAGCATTCACTTTCAATTTAGGTGCCCTAACATCAAAAGCTATAGCTATTTGATCAAACAGGTGCTTAAACGAAATATTATGTGAAACACAAACATACCGTTTACTTCTATGCTTTAACTCTAACAACCCAACCACTGAATCGACTACATCCCTAACATCTATAACACCATTTACTCCTGAAGTGTAAAACATCAAGCCATCTTTTACCGTTTTAAAAATTGCCGTACTACTATTATTAATATTTCCAGGACCAAGTATCACTCCTGGATTAATAACCAAAACATCTAAACCATTTTCTCTAGCCGCTAACACTAGCTCTTCTGACTGCGTCTTAGACCTAGCATAATCACTCCATGAACGTCCACCTTCTACCTCTCCATCTTCTACAAAAAAACCTTTAAGATTCTTATTTCTAATTGTTGCTACCGAACTTATAAAAACCAATTGTTCAACCTGAGAACCACTAATTGCTTTTAAGACATTTTTAGTACCTTGAACATTTACCTGATACAACTCTTGGACATCTTCTTTTTCAAAACTTACCAATGCTGCTGAATGAACAACTAAATCAACGTTTTTCACAATAGACTGAAGCAGCTTTAGATCTGTCACATCACCTCTCACCCATTTTACCTTAGCAAAACAAGCTAATTTACCATAATACCTAAATAACTCCTCCACCAATACTCTACCTTCCTCTGAGCGATATAAAGCGATTACCTCCTCATATTCTTGAGAAAACTGAATCAAAAAATGACTTCCCAACAATCCTGAAGCACCTGTTACAAAAACCTTAGATTTCATCTTCTATAGCTTTAAATTCAAACCCTTTTTCACTTAACTGCTTCAACACTTCAGGAAGTGCCTCTAGCATCACGCTTGCACATTTTTCACTATCATGTAAAACTACAATAGAACCAGCACTGACGTGATTAACTATGTTTGAAACTAACTTCTGAACAGTCATCGATTTTAAATAATCTTCTGGGATTACATCCCACAAAACCACGCGATAGTTCTTTTTCAAAAACCTATACTGACTCCACCTCATCTTTCCATAAGGAGGTCGAAACAACTTAGAAGCTATCTTTTCAGAAGCTTTTTCTACATCTTCAAAATAGACTTGATTGATTGAACGCCATCCTTTCAAATGTTGCTGGGTATGATTACCCACAGTATGGCCAGCATCTACTATTTTCTGATACACAGCTGGATATTGCTCTACCCTATTACCCAAACAAAAAAAAGTAGCTTTTGCATTATACGATGCTAAAATTGACAGCACGTCTTCAGTAACTTTGGGTGTTGGACCATCATCAAATGTAAAATAAACCACCTGATCGGTTGTATCTACTTTCCACAACACTGACGGAAAGAACACACGAACTATTTTAGGAATCCTAATCATACCAACTTAAAAAGCACAAAGCTAAACCATAAAAAAAACGTCTACTGTATACAGTAGACGTTTCATTTATTTATTGATTTCTTAAACCATCTAACCAAACAGCTCTGATCAAATTCACTGGGAATCGCTGCGGATCTGAATAAAGGTTTTGATACTTTCCTGAAGTAGCATTAAACAACTGCTTCGCTTCTATAAAGACCTCTTTATAATTCGTTCCTTCTAATATTCCCATCTCAGCAAATCCTACCAACGACTCATCTGGCTTAAACATTTCACTCTGTCCTAAACCTTCTAGTGAAGCCTCTCTTAAAACCTCTAGGTTATTCATTGCTTTTCCATATTCATGCCTCACATCTGGGAAGAATATATCTCTATCAAGAGATAGGTAATAAGCTACTTCACCCAGTTCTAGTTCTACTAACTTCTTGGCTAAAGCATCTCCTTTCTCTTTTGCTCCAGCCTGGTAATAACTTGCACATAAACGTACACAGATATCATCAGCAGGCACTTGGTTATTGTCTATCGGCATCTCTTCAAACACTTTATCCAAAATTGCCACAGCCTTTTCTTTTTCTCCTTGGGCTATTAAATCATTAACCAAGAACATCATTTGTACACGGATTCCATAAACCATTCTCATTGTATAATAATCTACATAGACTCCTTTCCCTTTCATGTTCCCCCATTTGAATCCATTTTCTGAATCCATCATCAACTCATACATTTTATCAGAATTTGTTCCTCCGTTGGCACCATGTCTGATTGGAGTTAATTTATAGGTCAACCCTTCACTTTGCATGTAAGGTTTTAATCCAGAGTTAGCCTGCATTCCTGCCAAACTAGCAAAATATATTGGACGATCCCATTTATAGTTTGCCAACATATCTAACACTGCTAGATCTGCTTTATAAAGCATCTGTGAATTAATTCTCCATCTGATAGTGTCTACTGCTTTTGCTCTGTCTTCTTCTCTTAAAATCCCATTTGCAATAGCTGCATCTTTGTCTACTGTAATGTAGATATTTTTGTAAACTGTATAGCTTTCATCTTGACAAGAAAAATCATAGTGCTTTTTATGCGAATCGTCTAAGATATAAGCCATTGCTTCCTTAGCTGAAACCCATTTATCACTTGCTTTTTCGGCATCTACCACAACGTAATCTCTTGTTCCCGATCTATAACTAAATTCTTTCATTTTGATTGGAAGCGGCTTTGATTCATAAGCTTGTCTCTTCATCTGATTGATATGCCAATCAGTACTCAACAGACTCATATTTGCAACACGAACATCTGTTCTCACTCCTTCAACCTCTTGAATGTACCACAATGGGAATGTATCATTATCTCCATTTGTAAATAGGATTGCTCCTCCATTTTCGTTTTTATCACATGAAGCTAAATAATTATATGCTAAATCTCTAGCTGTAGTTCTATTTGAACGATCGTGATCGTCCCAGTTTTCTGCAGCCATGAGCACTGGGATCACTAATGTTAAAATAGTAACCAACCCTGCATGCATGGTTCGATTAGCACTTGCTTTTCCAATCAACATCATTAACCCAAATAATGCTCCTCCAACTACAGCAACATAAATAGCTGAGTTAAAGTCTGTAATAATTGCTAGCATAAGAACTGTTCCTGCGACACCAACATAAACAACAGGATTCACCTCTTTAAATTTAGCTACAACAGCGGCTTTAAATAAAGCATACACTCCAACGCCAGCCCAAATTGCAAAAGCATAAAACGAAGCTGCAAAGGCGTAATCTCTTTCCCTTGGTTCATTTGGCTTTTGGTTTAGATACATTACAATTGCTATTCCTGTTAACAAAAACAACAATAATACTGTAAACCAATCTTTTGGTGCTTTAATTAAGTGATATACAAAACCTATCAAACACAATATTAATGGTAACATGTAATACACATTTCTTCCTTTGTTATCTTTTAGGTAAACAGGCAAATTATCTTGACTTCCTATTCTTGGCTCATCAATAAAACTTACACCACTAATCCAATTCCCCTCTAAAAATTGCGAATTTCCAGTTATACCATTTCCTTGTATATCAGTTTGACGCCCAGAAAAGTTCCACATAAAATACCTCCAGTACATCCATCCCAACTGATACTTAAACATATAATTAATGTTTTCTCCCATGGTTGGCATATAAATCCCTTCAGACTCTAATTTTAATGCATCTTGAAATCTGTTTTGACTTCTCAACATATCTCTTACCTGTTCCTTGTTATAACGCCCATCATAAGGCATTGGTTTATCTTGATTCCCCTCATAATCAGACCAAGCAATATATTTACTTCCATATCCTTGGCGGTACATACGTGGGAAAATCGTTGTATACTCAGGATCATACTTTTTATCACCTGCTTTCCCCTCATAAGTATCGATATACTTAGTTTCCACTTCATCGTTAAATTGAATCTGAACCTTTAGTCCTGCTTTTGCAATTGCTGCATTTACCTCGGCTACCTCAGCTAAGAAAGCATCTTTCTCCCACAGATTCATAAATGAATACTCTCTTTCAGGCAAAGAGAAATTAACTAAGTGCGCTTTTCCTTTTACACTACTAAAATTCATGTTAACTCCTAAAAGATAAAGTTCTCCCTTTAGTTTTATGGCGTCTTGTTTTGACATTTGCTTATTTAAAGAGATACTCTTAATTGCATAAGCTTTCATAAAATTACTTTTAGGAGCTTTTAACTTATCTGCATCACAACTTCCATAAGTTGGTGAATGCCAATACTGCCCTTTCAACAATGGCCAAGCTCCATATTGATCACGATTCAAATAAGAAACCAATGAAGCTAATGACTCTGGATTATTTTCATCTAATGGTGTATTTGCTGCAGACCTTACAGGGATCATAACAAACGAAGAATAACCAATCAGCAATACTGCTAAAGACAAGATAATGGTATTCAACAATGTTTTTCCTGCTTTTGCTGTTGCGTATAGCCCATATCCTAATCCTAGTACTACTATGATCACAAAAATATAAAACCCTGTATTGAAAGGCATCCCTAATGAATTGACAAATAAACGCTCAAACCAATCTGCAATACTTACAGATTTTGGGATCAAAACCGATTGTACAAAGCCTAAAGTTACAATAGACACGACACCTGTTATAACAAATGCTAACGGTTCTACTTTCTTATATTTCTTGAAATAAATAACAAATCCGATAGCTGGTATTGCCAATAAGTTCAACAGATGGACTCCTATAGACAATCCTACCATATAAGCAATAAAAACAATCCAACGATCTGGATTTCCTCTAAAACCTGTACCTTCAGCTACAGCTGCATCAAATTTATCGACTTCGACTTCCCATTTTAGAATCGCCCAAAACACAATTGCTGTAAACAGTGAAGACATTGCATACACCTCTCCTTCTACTGCTGAGAACCAAAAAGAATCAGAGAAAGTATAAACTAGACTTCCTACAAATCCTGCTCCCATTATTGCGAAGATGTTGGCTTTATTCAACTCTTCCGAACCACTTACCACCATTTTCTTAACAAGCATGGTAATTGTCCAAAACATAAACAAAATGGTAAATGAACTTGATAAAGCTGACATTGCATTCACCATCATTGCCGCATTCTCAGGGCTTGCAAATGCAGAGAACAGTCTTCCCATCATCATCCAAAAAGGTGCTCCCGGAGGGTGACCTACTTCCAGTTTATTAGCAGTTGTAATATATTCTCCACAATCCCACAAACTTGTGGTTTCTTCCATTGTCATCAAATAAACCGCTGTTGCAATTAAAAAAACAAACCAACCTGTGAGGTTATTAATTTTCTTATAGTTCATCATTTTTATAAATGTTTTAAAGTGACGCGAATTTAATAAAATAAATAGGTTAACCAATCCATTTATTGGTTTCCTGCGTTTTTTTATGATTTTTTTGTAAGTCACTCCTCTTTTTAAATCAATTCATAATCAATGATTTATATTTTTTTTTAATTTTTTCTGCATTTTTATTTGGAACTTAACGAAAATACTTTCTATATTTGCCACCGCAATTGTCCCATGGTGTAACTGGCAACACGTCTGTTTTTGGTACAGAAGAGTCTAGGTTCGAGCCCTAGTGGGACAACGGATAAACCCTGTTAATCATTTGATTGACAGGGTTTTTTGTTTATTTGTTGTCTGGTATGTTGTCTGCTTTGTCACCAAGGTTCAAGTACAAAGTAACGGAATCCCCATTTTATAAGACTCATTAGTCAAGTCCAAGGTCTTTTATTCGTTGTTCTAGCTCTGCTCTCTCTTTTTCAAGTTTCTTTTTTTGAAAGTTCATTACCAAATCTAACCATCCCATTTCCTCAGCTATCATCATTCTTTGGCAGATGCTCAGTTCTTCCTCTTTTTCATGATAAGATTCATACCTCTCTCTATCGAATAGAAACTCAAAATCATCATTAATATCCATACTCTATATATCAATTTACTTGGCTACCCATATCGGTTCAAACTGTAGTTCTCGGTTTCTCTTCTTAACTAGTTCATTGAATTCCTTCTTGCCTTGATGGTCAAAATGAATCTGGTCGTGCATCGTATAGTTGGCATACAACATATCTTCTGAAATACCTTGTACATAATCACTTTCTAAAGTTGCAAGGGTCTCATAAAGAGACCCCTTCTTGTCTCGATATAGGGAGGTGTCTATACCATACCTCACAAAGAATAATTCATTGATTCCATTGTATTTCCGAGCTTCAAAATTCTGGCTGTTCATCCACTCTCGGATTGTCTCTTTTTTGTATTTGCTATATAATCTACCTTCTTTTATATCCTTGTAAAGCTCTTTACTTTTGCATAGAACTGCTAACCAAAACGGATGAGATGACTTAATATCATAATTCTCCATCCAATTACCGTTTTGAGGAGTCACAATATTTCTAAACTCAATACCACTTCTACTTAGAGAATTATGTTTTCTTCCATTGCTTTCAATATGTTTTATTTTAAACCCTTCATCATTCATCTTCATTAACATAAAGTAGTTCTGTAAAAACCTACGTGGCTTTATGTCACTTCCTTTTGATAGAGTCATCAAATCTTGAATCTCGAATGTGAATTCAGAGTTGTAGTTCCTCTTAAAATCCCCTCGATATTCAAACTCTACTTCTTCATTTTGAAATAATTGCTTTCCGGGCATCAATTCTAACGTGAATTGTTCACCTGTAAACACTTTCTCAGAAATAGGTTGACTTCTTCTTGTTTTAACCAGAATACCAAGCTCTATAAGGTCACGCTTAATTACATTCAGTAGGTTAATATCAACACAGTCATAATCATGGTATTCATTTAAGAACTTTGTGCGAATTCGTTTTTTGAACTTCTTCTTGTAGTCTCTATAATGAAACTTGAAATCAAATTTTTCTAAGTAGCCAAAATTGGTTCCGTGTTGACTTGCTCTTTTAATACCATGCTCATTAGTCAATCCAACATCTGAGGAGTACAATCTGAGTAATTCTTCAAAGACGAGCAGGTAGTATTCAAAATGCTTGTCGAATACTTTTGGGTGATAATTCTTTTTTAGGTGGTTTTCAATTAGTCTGTTTACATTCTTAACGGTTAACATATTAAATCAATTTCTTTTGACTTATATATTAAGCGGGGCACGTTTTGTTTTAGGAAAACAATTAAAATTTTGCCAAGAATTAATGGAAAGGGAGAAAAAATAGATGAGAGAGAGATTACTAATCCATTTGTTTTATTAGTATCTCCTTGAAGGGCACGTTTTTTTAGTAATTGATATTACAAATCTGTGTTAAATCAACATCTAGAGCTTTGGCTATTATTGCTAATTTTTGAATGCTCACCGAGACATCAGCTCTTTCGATTCTTGAAACATATTGCCTGTCACTACCAATCAGGTCGCCTAATTGTTGCTGAGTAATACCTTTTTCTTTCCTAAAATGCGCCACTCGAAGTCCAACCTGAACAGGAACTTCTTTCTTGATTTTTTCTATTTCTTTTTTTGACAGCACAGACATACACAAAAGTCTGAGCTATCTACCTGAATGCTGTAACCGTATATTACTGCATTTGATATTTTTTTCGTATCTTCCATGATTTACTTATCAAGTATTAGTTGATATAAACATGGAAGAATTCTACAATGAAGACACACTATTAATACCCGCAGCGAAGCTATCAGTGCGCTCTAAAACAGTAAATGCAGCACGAATACGTGAAGAGTTTTCGGTTGGTGGTAGACGTGCGAATAGGTTACTGGAAAGATTAGTTGAAATGGGAATTCTCAAAGAAGAGGAAGACTTTCTGTATAAATCGAGCATATCATCCGCATTTATACTTGGGAAATACTTTAAATCGAATCAGAATGAAATTGACGAATTCCTAGATGTACTTGAAAAAGGCAATTTGAAAGAAATGAACCCGCATGACCATGGATTAGACTATGAGTTCGATTATGTATTTGAGCGTTCATGCGAAATACCGTTCAAAGGTTCAATTCTGAGTTATTATCTAATCAAGAAGTGCTACTGGCGAAGAAAGCCACGCCTGAATGTCATGATTCACTTGCTTGAAAATGGTTCCGAGGTCAATCAGATAATCGACTTATCTGGCGATGGGTCTTACTTGATTGAGTACTTGTTAGACCTAATAAAAAAAGCACAAAATATCGAAAGTAAAAAGTCAGCATTTGAGGTGCTACAGCAATACATTTTTGCTACGAAGGGTGCTGGTAAATATGACGAAACAATAGAAGAATACGAAGACAGATTAATGTTAAACGCTAAAAATTAAAGTAATGGCAAAAGTTAAAGTGACGTTAGATAACGCAACGGGAAAAGATATCAATTTCAAGTACAATTTGGGAAGTACGTATGTGAATGCAGGAAAGTCCAAAGAGGCTACCATTGAAGCTGGAAATGTACAGGCTACGTATCAAGGTAAAAAGATATGGGAAGGACATGTAAGCGAGAGTGATAACGGTTCAACTATTGTGATTTCCTAATGAGTAAACCATTCGACAGGTCATACACGATAATTCCAAACTTGTACTACCAAGGCTATTACCCTGGTGGTTCAACCAAGGCAAGGACTTTGGAAAAGCTTCAGAGGATATACGACTGTGGTATAAGACAGATTGTGAATCTAACTGAAGCCGATGAGATTAAGGTTGATGGAACGCCCTTAGAGCAGTATCAGAGTGTCTTAGAAGAATTCAACTCAGACAAAGAAGATAAGTTACTTCATAAGCGATTCCCCATAGAAGATATGAATGTAACGACTGTTGAGCAGATGAAGGACACGCTGGATTTTATTGATGCTTGCATTGAAAAAAAGATTCCTGTTTACGCAGGATGTGTTGGAAATTATGGAAGAGGCGGCACTCTTTTTTGTTGTTGGTTAATACGTCATGGGAAAGCCGACAAGTCCAATGTGTTTGATATTCTTTTAGACTATCGAAAGGAAGATGTGACATGGCGTAGACCATCACCACAACGTGAAGTACAGAGGCAATTTGTATTGAATTGGAAAAAAGGCATGTAATAAATAGATGAGTGAATTAGTAGCACATAATGAAAGATTAAAAACTGAAGTCTTGAAGACTCATGACTTCGATGGTAAATATCGAATTACAATAGAGAAGATTGTCGAAGGTAAATACGAAAATAGATATTTGGTTAAGAGCTATACCAAGACCTTATTAGGCTACAAACTTTCAACATTGACCGCAAGTAATATAGAAACTGACTTTGATGGTAACCGAATAGTAAAAATTGAATTTAAAGCTCACAGGATGTTAAATCAAGCAATTCTCTTTGCCAAGTATATACTAAAAGAACGCTATCAAGTATGGCTCAAAATGCAATGATTATGGAAGACTTTTATCAATACAATCGAGCGTATTATATCAAATTCAAATCTCTTGAATCTGAATCGGATACGTATTTTACGAATTACCTCTTTCCCAACTTTGGCAGAATTCTAGAAGAGTCGGGAAAAGATGCTATTGTAATTGAGGAGGATGAAAACGGTCAAGACACAATGATTGTTTTTCTCGAAGACATCAAACTAAGTGAATTTGTTTCTTTCTGTAAAGAAGAAGATATAATAGACCAGCACGAGGATATAACATATAGATTATTGACTCATGATAATCTTGAAGAAGTAATTCTCAAAATGCTTAGGTCTGATGAATTTGGGAAGCAGTTCCAACAATTCTTCGAAAAGAATGTGACTATGGATTCTATCCTTGATAAAATTTCCAAGAATGGTGAAGATAGTTTGACAGAATATGAAAACAACTTTTTAAAAGATGAAGTAGCTCGAAATAGGACATATAATCTGCATAAGTAAATGAAGTATCAAGAGAAACGAATATATCTAATTCAAATAAGCTCTCATCTAACTGCGAGCTCAGCACGTGTTCTATTCAATTCAAGATTACCACTATGTAGAGAAAAAGTGCTGTTCGAGAAAGGTAAATGGAAACAACTGGCACAGAGCAAGACATCGTATGTTATGATGCTGTGTACAAGTAAACTTCTGTCAGACATAGAAAATATACTTCAGTTCGTTGTCAAAACTTTTGATATCACATCCAACTTGGTAAATGAATCTGAATACGTTCTAGTGCCTAAAGTAATTTCTGATTTTGACTACGTCAGTTTTGAAAAAGCCTATTCTGAATTATATCTTCAAGAGGCTCCAGTTCAGTATGCTCAGAGGATGATTGATGTGCTTGGAGATAATTCGAGATACTTAGACCATCAAGTGGTATTAAATCATAAAAAGAAAAAATAATTTCAAATAAAGGTGGCGAACGATTTAGATACAAGCCTGAGGGCAGCAACGATTCAGATACTGTCCTCTCTTTTATATATATCGCATGTTATTAAATAATGAAATAACCACCATTGTCAAGTCTGTATTAACCAGTGATTTCAGCCTCCAAGATTCACCGGTGACGTTTTATTCTAAAAATGGATTGAACTGGATTAAAATTTCATTGGTTTATCAAAACGATGATACGGAAATTAGATACGCCTATAATGGTTATCTGAATAAAAAAGGACAGTTGACATCCAGAGATTGTCATGCCGAACGACATCGTGTAATTTCAAACCGAATTTCTGAAGGATTAAATGAAAGTGAATTGGGTCAAAAAATAAATGCACACTTCTCTTAAATCCGAACATTTCTCAACCACAACCAAGCGAAATCCTTACCCTATATAGATTCCCGTGTTTTCGCTATTTAGGCACGTCCTAAATAACGTTCGAAAATGAGATTTTCCTTGTATAAATGAAGATTAATCCGTTCCCTTTGACAAAATCTCATTTATGGCAAAAAAGAACATTTCAACTAAATCTGACTACATAGCTTTCGATAGGGCTCTTAATGTTGGATTCAAACTTATCAAAGAAGAAAAGAAAGCAGTATTTGGCTTGTACATAATAATCTCATTGAATAGTGGATTAAGAATAGGAGATGTTCTTCGAATTCGATGGTCGGATTTACAAGGCGATAAGTTGATGCTTCAGGAACAAAAGACTAAAAAACATCGAACGATTCAGGTAAACGATAATATCAAAAAGGCTCTATCATATTTTGAAGAACAGGGAGATGAACACATTTTCAAAAGTCAGAAAGGGTCTGTTTATAGTGTGCAGCAAATCAATAGACTATTAAAACAGGTTTTTGCTCGTGAAGCCAAATCACACAACATTTCATCACATTCTCTAAGAAAATCGATGGGGCGCAGAACATGGGAGGTGTATAACGAAAGTGAAAAAGCTCTGATATATCTATCAGAGCTTTTTCAGCACTCTTCTACTTCCATAACGCGCAAGTATTTAGGTCTTCGTGATGAAGAACTTCAAGATGTTTACATGCGATTATAACTATCTATCAGCTACGCATACACTGTTTTTAACTTCATCAATATAGTTGTCATCAATCTTCTGCACTTGAAATGCATATCCTGCTTCTGTAAATTCTAGAGTTTGCTGAATAAGCTTTTCTTCGCTCCAACAAGCAGCTCCTAAATCATCTTGCAAATCATCAAATAAAGGAATGCATTTGACAAGATATTGGTAGCCCCAATTATTTACTTCGAGGGTAAAATCGCAAATACAGCTTTTAGTTCCATCCCAGATTAGATTTGGGTTTTCTTCTGTCTTTTTGAACTCTTTCTTAGGTCTAAGGTGACTTGTCTCTTTTTTAAGAAGTTCCATGAATTCTTCGTCTTCACCGATTCGACATTCTAAATTGAATAGAACTTCTTTCATATACTCAGCATCCTCATCCGATTCATAATCATAACAATACTCACTTTCAGCTTTTACGCTGATTGATTCATTAATAATATCATATTCAACACGCACGTATGCGTTCTCATGGTATACAGGAAAGCCATCTTCACAATATTCACCTTTATCAGCGACCATTTCGGAACTAAATCTAATCTCTTGGTTTACTTTATCATATTCGGGTTCGAAACTATAATAATAGTAAGTATCAGGAAATCTTTTGTTTTCATTTGTAAGGTCTCCTTCCTCTCTCACACCTTCTACGTGATTCACAATATTTTTTTCTAAAAAGTCTTGTAGTTTACTTAAATTTTCTGTTTTCATTTTTTCTTGTTTTAACAATTAATAATTCGTCAATTTTTCGTTCTCTTCGTGCTGCTTTACTGTATTTGTCTTTTAGTTCTTGAATCGAGTACAGTTTCATTTTTGGAGCACTTTTGTAATAAGGATTGTCAACAGCTACGTAAGACAATGCTTTGAAGTCTTTATCTGTCAAATTGTATTCAGATTTTGCACGAGATTTTGTAATCGTGTAATTCTTTAATCGATACTCACAGATGATTTCAAGAGCATTGTCATAACGCTTAATTTTTAGCTGTTTTTCAACCAATTTTACTTTTGCTAATCGAGTTGATTCTTTTAGATTCATCGTCTTAGGCAACAAGGATTTGGCTACCAAATCCTTTCATCAAATCTAGAGGGACATCATAAAAGCTTACTCTTCCGTGATTGTTCACGAAAATCACGGAAAGAAAACCAGGTACATTATGACTTTTAACCCAATCGATAATTGGTTTTTTGTCATTCTTGCTCATTCCTTTGGATTGATGAAATTGTTTCAGGTTATACAGTCCAACTCTTGCATTTTTTGCTCCATCTGGTGATACTAGAATGAAGTCAATCTTCTCTTCTTCTTCGTCAATCACTTTTGCAATCTGAAGAATGAATTCATTAATCCAAGCCTTTTGTAAAAGCTTTCCTCTTTCATTATTTGTAAATACCGTTTCGTTATTCATAATTTTCATTTTTAAGGTTATTTATTTGTCTCAAATCAGGACATAGAAGTGGCTGTACGAGTAATTTTTATCATTCGTAAAACAGACTATTTTCTGAAATAAGCTTTTGATTAATTCGACACGATTGTGTCTGTTGTCATTTTATAGACTTGACAAGTCTTCAATCTTTCTATTATGAAATTGAACAGATATTATTATCGGGTCTGAGCGACATACTTCAGATAAAATTTGCCTCAACAATACAGCTTTTATCTTCTGAAATATGCTTTCGCAATTTGTTATTATTATTTTTTTATTCATGTCTAAATTTGTTTCAATTCAACAATACAAATTTAGACATGATTCAGCCTCAATCCAGACATAAAACGCTGTTATACAGCCTTATGCGCTTTTTACGCAAGGAAAGTGTCGTAAGAGAATGGATTTAGTTAAACTTACGACTAAATGTGTTTTAAGATGACTTATTCTTCTTTTGTGCTCCAGGTCTAGGCTTGATTAATTGTAAAAGTTGATGAACACCTTTTTCAGAGAAATAGTATTTTGTTCCACCTGCTGGCAACTTCTTACCTATACAATCGACATCTCCGTCAGCGGCTCTTTTTCTTATAGCCGTTCTACTCTCTAGGTCTGTCATATCCACAACATCACCAATGGTGTATTTATATTCAACTTCTTCGATTCTATTTAAATCTTTCATGAAAGTTGGAGAGTATTTTTCCATTCTAGCAAATACTGTTACATATTCTTTCAATAGAAGCTCATAACGTCTCATAAGACTTTCAAAGACTTGTGGGTTCCCGGCTACATTCGATACGTCTTCAATAAAGTCACGAACGGCTTGATTGGCGTCTTTGTCTGAATGTGCTTTACTTTTATACTTACGAAGAAAGTATTGGTTAAATGCTTTGGTAAATGCATCCATATCCATTCTAGTTCTTTCCTTGCTCATGATAATTCTTTTCGGAAAACTACCAATTCGTCTTGAATAAAACCAGAAATATTAGTTTTTTATATCAAAGGAAGTCATTAAAATATATCAAATAATACTTGATATATTTATAATTAAAACTTAGATTTAACGCTAACAAAAATAGATAGATGAAGCTAAATAAAATCAAAACTATTCTTGAAGAATCTGGACGTAAGCAAACGTATATAGCTGATAAGCTAGGCATGTCCTACCAACAGATAAATGAATGGTGTAATAATAAGCGTCAACCATCTTTAGAAAACCTCTACAAGATTGCTGAGATACTTGATGTAGAGGTACAAGATTTATTAATTGATAAGAAAGAAATTGAGCCGGATGAATAGCGTAAAAGAATCAGCGAATTTCCTGTGGTCTATTGCTGACCTGCTTAGAGGTGACTATAAACAAAGTGACTATGGAAAAGTCATTCTACCGCTTACTGTGATAAGGCGACTAGATTGTGTGTTAGAAGAATCTAAAGAAAAGGTGTTGAAGAAGTTCGAGCAAGTGAAAAGCATGAACGTTCAAAACCTAGACCCGATTCTTAACAAGACCGCTGGCTATAACTTTCACAACAGAAGCAAGTTTGATTTTGATAAGCTGGTGGCTGACCCTAACAATGTTGCCGACAACTTAAGAAATTATATCAATGGATTTTCTGAAGATGCTAGAGAGATAATTGAACAGTTTGAGTTCGATAATCAAATTACCAAACTAGATGACAATAATCTTCTGTTCTTGGTTTTAAAGCGTTTTCAAGAAGCAGACCTTCATCCGAACAAAATCTCCAGCATGGAGATGGGGTACATGTTTGAAGAATTAATAAGAAAGTTCGCTGAAATTTCTAATGAAACTGCTGGGGAGCATTTTACACCGAGAGAAGTAATTAAACTAATGGTTAATCTTCTCTTCATGGATGACAGAGAGACGTTAACCAAGAAAGGAATTGTAAAGACAATATTCGATTGCTGTGCCGGAACTGGCGGTATGCTCTCTGTAGCTGAAGAATATTTGCAGGAATTAAACCCTGATGCACGTCTTGAAGTTTTTGGACAAGAATTAAATCCTGAGTCCTACGCTATCTGTAAATCGGACATGCTAATAAAAGGTCAAAACCCAACTAACATCAAGAAAGGGAACAGTATTTCAGATGACCAATTCGAGAATGAGAAGTTTGATTACCTGATAACCAATCCGCCTTTTGGTGTGAAATGGAAAAAGATAGAGAAGAAAGTAAAAGAGGAACATGAATCTCTTGGACATGGCGGACGATTTGGAGCTGGATTACCTTCTGTTAGTGACGGTTCATTTTTGTTTTTAATGAGTTTGATGAGCAAGATGAAGCCAGAAGGTTCTCGATTAGCTATTGTGTTTAACGGCTCTCCTTTATTCTCTGGCTCTCCTAGTAGTAAGAAGAATGAAAGTAGCATTCGCCAATGGATTATTGAAAACGACCTCTTAGAATCGATTATAGCTCTTCCTAATCAACTTTTCTATAACACAGGTATTAGCACATACATTTGGATTATTTGCAACCACAAGCCAAAGAATAGAAAAGGTAAAGTTCAATTGATTAATGCAGTTGACTTTTATAAGAAAATGAGTAAGTCGTTAGGTGACAAACGTAACGAGCTTTCAGATGACCACATCAAAGAAATAACAAGTTTATACGGTGAGTTCAAAGAATCAAAACACGTTAAGATATTTGACAATGCTGATTTCGGATATTCTAAGGTAACCGTAGAACGTCCCGACAGAGATGACAAAGGAAATATTGTTACAGATAAAAAAGGAAATCCTAAGCCAAACTCAAGTTTACGTGATTCTGAGAATATTCCGTTGACTGAGGATATTCAAGAGTATATGGAGAGAGAAGTACTTCCTCATGTCCCTGATGCTTGGATAGATGAAAAGAAAACGAATATTGGATATGAAATCAACTTTACAAAGTATTTCTATGAATACAAGCCGCTACGTTCTTTAGATGAAATTAGAGCCGATATATTGGCACTTGAAGAGGAAACAGATGGATTGATAAAAGAAGTGATTTCGTGATGATGGATTTTAGCTGGCTTAATCAATTGATTGATGATTTACCGAAGAAATCGGTTCTTCGGAAAA
Source organism: Flavobacteriales bacterium (assembly GCA_025210295.1). Taxonomy (NCBI): domain Bacteria; kingdom Pseudomonadati; phylum Bacteroidota; class Flavobacteriia; order Flavobacteriales; species Flavobacteriales bacterium. Next base: position 330,058 of record JAOASC010000046.1, read on the forward strand.
ACCTGATTGATATCGCTGGATATCCCTCATGGGAAAATGTAAACAGCAATCTACTTGCTTTCTACTTCGATAAAGAGGAAGAGCATGGCTTTGGCAGTTTGTTTATTGACAGCCTATTGGACTTGGTGGATGTTGAATTAAGTCCAAGTTTTGGTCAGACTGAATTTCAAGTTGCAAGAGAGGTTCGAACAAGAAAGGGCAAACGAATTGATATTGTAATTAGCCAATACTCAGAAGAAGAAACACAAGAAGAGGAATCAAAGTCAATACCTAGCTGGGCTCTGATTATTGAGAATAAGGTAAATCATTCTCTTAATAATGATTTGAGTGATTACTGGAGTTCTACTATAGCTGAAGAGAGGCTGGGAATAGTATTATCCAAATACGATTCTGATTTCAATGAAAAGGAGCAAACCAAACTTCAAGGAAAGAAAATTGAATACCGTCATGTTTCGCACCGTGATTTGATTAATAAGGTTCAAGAAAAAATGCACCAATGTTTCTTGGATTCTGATGATAGGCACTTACTCTACCTGAAAGAGTTTATTGCCAACACCAACAACTATTATAATTCAGAAAACATGAATAAAGACAATGAGATAATTCTCAAACAATTTCATGAGAACAAAAAGAACATTCAAGCCTTTAAAAAGCAAGACAGAGAGTTATTGAAGTTTGTGTCAAAGGTTGTTTTTGATAATATGGAAGCAAACTTATTTACTCCGAACTCCACGTCCGTAACTAAAGGAAAACACTGTTACCCTAAGCCGAATTGTGTTTTAGATGAAAAAGTGTTTAGGTTTTATGTTGATATCGATTCCTTGCGTTATTCAAATATGTTCACAGCCTATTTAGAATTATACGACAAGAAGAACACCAAATACGGAAGTAAACTCAAATCTGCATTAACCGAATTGAAGGTTTTTACTGATTATATCAAACCAGGCACTGGTGGAAATGATAAAGCAACTTATCATCATATCTATGAGCTTCGGATTCCATTAGAAGATTTTGATGAAAACCAAAACTACAAGCAAGCCTTTGAAAATGCTTTGAACGAACACTTTTGGTTGCATCAAAATGCATTTTTAAAAACCATTCAAAATGAGTTGAATAAAATAATCGTAGCCTCATGATGAAGAAATATGAGTCATATAAAGATTCCGGCACATTGTGGTTAGGTAAAGTTCCAGAACATTGGGAAAGTCATAGAATAGATTGGATTTCTAAAATTGTCAGAGGAAACACTGGGTTTAAAAAAGATGAACTCCTTGATAATGGCGATTATGTGGCTTTACAGTATGGTAAAACATACAAAGTAGATATTGTAGATGACAAGTTTAACTATTATGTTAACGAGGAGTTTTATAAACAAAGTCAGGTAGTTTCAAGAGGTGACACCATTCTAATCTCAACATCTGAAACAATTGAAGATTTGGGTCATACATGCTATTATGACAAAGAGCAAACTGGTCTAATTGGAGGAGAACAAATTCTTTTAAAGCCAAATGAAGATTCGTTGAATGGCAAGTATCTCTATCGCTATGCACAATGTTTTTCTGTTGAGTCCAAAAAATATGCAAAAGGATTAAAAGTTTTCAGGTTTAACACGAACGACCTTAAAAACATATTTCTTGCTATTCCTCCAATTGAGGAACAAACGAAAATAGCCAATTACCTCGACTACAAAACCACCCAATTGGACAATCTCATCAATAAGAAAGAGAAGCTGATAGAGTTACTAAAAGAGGAACGCACAGCGATGATTAGTCAGGCTGTTACCAAAGGTCTAGATAAAAGTGCACCAAAGAAGGATTCAGGTATTGAGTGGTTAGGAGAAATTCCAGAACATTGGAGTTTAATTAGGATGAGATATCTGTGTGATATTGGCACCGGTGACAAAGACACAGAGAACAGAGAAGAAGATGGAGCATACCCTTTCTTTGTTAGGTCACAAACAGTTGAAAGAATATCTACATATACCTTCGATGGTGAAGCGATATTAACTGCTGGAGATGGTGTTGGAGTATGTAAAGTTTGGCACTATATAGATGGGAAGTTTGACTACCATCAACGAGTTTACAGGATGAGTGATTTTACTGATGTCATGGGTAAGTATATGTTCTATTATTTGAAGTATAATTTTGTAAAAGAGGTAAAAAAACTATCAGCTAAATCAACTGTGGATTCGCTGCGAAGACCTATGTTTCAAAACTTTAGAATTGCGTTTGGTTCTATCGAAGAACAAAGAAAAATTGTAAATCATATCGAAAAACAGGAGATACGAATAGATACCTTGATTTCTAGGTACGAAAAAGAAATTGAGTTGATTAAGGAATACAAAGCCTCTTTAATAACCGAGGTGGTAACAGGCAAAGTAGATGTCAGAAACGAGAGCTTAAATTAATTATGGAACAATTATTTGCAACCTCCAATATTGCTAACAAGGTTAGAAACACTCGTTTACCGAGAACGAAACCTCTAATGCCTCTTTTTGAAGTAATTAGCAACTCAATTCATTCGATAGAAGAGGCTATCAAATCAGAACAGATAAAAAAAGGAGAAGGGGTAATTGTTGTTAAGTGTATTAGGAATGGTGCAGAAGAAACGCTAAATCAGTTACCTGAAATTGATAATTACCCAATTCATTCTTTTGAGGTGACAGATAATGGAATTGGACTCAACGAAGAGAATATGACATCGTTTTTTGAGGCTGACACCGACCACAAAATTGAAATTGGAGGTAAAGGTGTTGGGAGATTTGTATGTCTTAAGGCATTCAGAGAACTTAACATATCAAGTCAATTCATTGAAGAGGGTAAACAGAAAGGTCTGACCTTCAATTTTAGAGCTACGAAAATTGGATTTGAAGACATTGAGAATGTCGGTTCCGAAGGCACACTAGGTACTCGTGTGAAATTATCTAGAATCAAAGATGAATACCAAAAACACCTAGACTTTACCTTACATTCTGTAGCGTCCGAAATCGTTGCACACTTCAAATTATACTTCATTAGAAACCAGGCACCTAAAATTATAGTGAGAAATCAGAATAATATTGAGTTCAATCTTACAACAATTTTTAATACTGAGTTTAAAAGTGATGTTCTTGAAACTCCCTTCGAAATCGAAGGTGAGAACTTTCAATTATATCTTACCAAATCCCTGAAGAATCAAAGTCATAAGATTAACTTTTGCGCACACAACAGGAGTGTTATTAGAGAAGGGCTCTATTCCAAAATTGTGGACTTAGGTAGGAAACCAATTGCAGACACTGATGGAAGTAAATTTTATTACCAAGCATATGTTGTTGGCGACCTACTTGATGAGCATGTTGATACTGAGAGAATAGGCTTTAATTTTCCAGACGGGAATGATGATGATGATGATGAAAGCTTTGATATGAGCTTAGCCAAGCTTCGAAGAGCGTCAATAAGAGGAATAGAAGAATTATTATCCGATTATCTTGAACAAGTCAGAAACATCAAGGTTGAAACTTATAAACCTACTATTGATGAAGAATTGCCACAATATAGAGGAACCTTAACGCATAGGAAAGAAGAAGTATCGAAACTACCTCCAGATTTGCCTAAAGACAAACTGGATATTGAGTTGTACAAGATTGAGTCAAAATGGAGGCTTGAAGTAAAGGAGGAGAAAATCAAACTTCTTGATGAGAATCAAGATATCACAAATCATGATGAGTACAAGGAACGATACGAAAAGTTTGTTAGTGATTTTAATGAGATAGGGAAATCAGATTTAGCTAGATATGTAGTTCATAGAAAAACAATTATTGAACTCCTTGAAAGTTTAATTGAGAAGACCGAAGAAGACAGATTCGAAAATGAAGATTTGATTCATAGCGTGTTTTTTCCAATGAGAACTACTTCTGATGAAGTAACACCCGATAAGCAGAATCTATGGTTGATTGACGAAAGGCTAACTTATCATTCTTTTTTGGCATCTGATAAATCTTTCAAAAGTGTGGAGGAGGTAAGTTCTGATAGTACGCAAAGAGCAGATTTATTGATTTACAACGAGGCATTTGCATTTTCTGATTCTAAAGCTGCTCCTCATAATTCATTTACTATTGTTGAGTTTAAAAAACCAATGCGAAATGATTACAAGGATTACAACGAAGAAAAGAATCCAATTCAACAATCAGAAAAGTATATTGATAATCTGTTGGAAGGAAAAGTGACAGGGAGAAACGGAAGACCAGTCGAGGTTAATTCTCATACTCCATTCTACATTTACATTGTGTGTGATGTAACTCCAACTCTGGAGAAAATATTGAAAAATAGAGAGTTTGAAAAAACACCTGATGGTCAAGGGTATTTTAAAGTAAAAAGCAAGTATTACTCCGCCTACTTCGAAGTTCTGCCATTTGAAAAGGTGTTACAAGATGCCAGAAAAAGAAATCGAATCTTATTCGAGAAACTAAATATTGAATAAAAAAACAACTTATGGAATTATTCATAGAAAGAGTCAGGAACATTATTGATACTTGTTGGGAAAGCTTCTCTGCAAAAGTTGGTGGTGGACTTATTTCTGTGAATAAAGAAGCATCTATGCAATTGCAATTTGCATACCTCTTGAAGAATACAATGGAGTTGACTCTTCATCATTCAGATGAGCAAGTTAGGATAGAGCTTGAAACAGGTGTCCCAGTTGCTGGTAGAATGAGAGAATGTGACATTGTATTAGAAATTGAAAAAGGTGATGAGAAATGTTTCCTGCCAATTGAGATGAAATACTATCGAGAATTTGCATCAAGTGGCGGTAAGAGAGGAGCTTCGGATATCTTCATGAAAGATGTTCATGTCGATATTGAATTAATTGAGTCTTATCAAATGAATCCATTTTTTATCTCAGGGATTGTATTGGTAATGACAGACCTAAAGAGATTAGTTTATCCAACTTCCAAAACAGGTAAGAAATGGGATTACGACATTTCAAATGGCACATCTATTAAGGGTGTGCAGCAATTTGACACTCCTATTGGAGGTAAGCCAGTTGATATTGTAATCAGTGGAAACTACGATTTTGAATGGAACCAAGTTGGAGGTCATTACTTTTTAATACTAGAAAACATTGAAATATGACACTAGAAGAATTAAAGAACTTAATTGATGTTCTTGATAACATCCCAGCAGAAGACCAAGAAATCACAATGTTCACAAAACACGTCTTTACTTACAGAGATAAAACTATTGTTTTTGAATTATTTAAAAATCCTGATAGAGCTCTAGTAAGTGTTGGAAATGAACAGCATGAATGGAATGAGGAAACTGAAGAATATGCTTTAATAGAAAAATATTTAACAGGCTTATAATATGGCTAAAGGAATACATACGGAATTAACATTTGAAGCTGCTATTGAAGCTTCATTATTGGAGAATGGGGGTTACGTTCAAGGTCACTCAGAAGACTTTGATGCGCAACTGGGAATCTTCCCTAACTACATCATTGAATTTTTAAAAATCACTCAGCCGCAAGCGTGGGAGCGAGCAGTGAAAAACAACGGCTCTCAGGTAAATGAAAAAGTAATTCAAAGATTACTTAAAGAGATTGATTTGCGTGGGGTTTTAGATGTCATTCGAAACGGCTTTACCGATTTGGGAGTTAAGTTTAAAATGGCGTATTTTCGACCAGAAACTACTCTAAATCCTGATTCTGAAATACTCTATAGCAAGAATCATTTATCTGTTACTCGTCAGTTGTACTATGAGCGTAACGGAAACAATTCTTTGGACATGGTGTTGTCTTTAAACGGACTTCCAATTGCCACAATTGAACTAAAGAATCAATTCTCCGGTCAGAATGTTACTAATGCTAAGAAACAATACGTGTATGACCGAGAACCGAATGAACCAATCTTTGCGTTTAAGAAAAGAGCTTTGGTTCACTTTGCGGTAGACACTGATGAGTGTTTTATGACTACTCAACTTGCTGGAAAGAATACTAGGTATTTACCCTTCAATTTAGGTTGTAATAATGGAGCTGGAAACCCACCAAACAAAGATGGTTATAGAACGTCATATTTGTGGGAGACTCAATCGAATGGTAAAACTGGTGTTTGGATGAAGGATAGCTTCATGGACATCATAAGTAAATTCTTGCATCTCAAAGTAGATGAGTTTGAGATAAATGGAGTCAAGAAGAAAAAGGAAACAATGATTTTCCCTAGGTATCATCAAATGGATGTTGTACGTTCTTTAACTTCTGATGCTCGAAATAGTGGAGCTGGTAAAAACTACCTCATTCAACATTCAGCAGGTTCAGGAAAATCGAATAGTATTGCGTGGTTATCATACCGCTTGTCAAGCTTACATAATGAAAACAACGAGCGTATCTTTGATTCGGTAATAGTTATTACGGATAGAAGAGTTCTTGATAGTCAGCTACAGAATACGATTTATCAATTCGACCACAAAGACGGTGTGGTTCAGAAGATTGATAAAGACTCTCAGCAATTAGCGGATGCAATCACGGCTGGTTCAAATATCATTATAACAACACTTCAAAAGTTCCCATTCATACTCGATAAAATAGGGGAATTAGAATCAAAGAAGTATGCTGTTATTATTGATGAGGCTCACTCCTCACAAGGAGGAGAGGCTACTAAGAAAATGAAAGAAGTTCTTTCAGCTAAATCTTTGGAAGAAGCAGTTGTTGAGGATATAGATTCTGGTTTGGATGAAGATGCGGAAGACGAAATCAGAAAATCTATGGAAGCAAGAGGTCGTCAAGACAACTTAAGCTTCTTTGCATTCACAGCAACACCCAAAGCTAAAACTGTAGAAGTATTTGGCACCCAAAATTCACAAGGTATTCCGAAACCGTTTCATCTATATTCAATGAAACAGGCAATTGAAGAAGGCTTTATTCTAGATGTGCTGAAAAACTACACTACATACAACACATATTTCAAGGTTTCTAAGGAGATTGAGGAAGACCCAAACGTGAACAAAAAGCAGGCAGCAAGGGCTATTGGTAGATTCTTATCATTGCACCCACATAACTTGGCTCAGAAAACAGAAGTAATGGTAGAGCATTTCCGTCAAGTTGTTTCAAAAAAGATTGGTGGCAAAGCGAAAGCAATGGTTGTAACTGGCTCTAGACTTCACGCTGTTCGGTATAAAGAAGAGTTCGATAAATACATCAAGGAGAAAGATTATAACGACATCAAAACCGTTGTAGCGTTCTCTGGAAAAGTAATTCATGATGGCTATCCTGAAGGCGTTACTGAGGTAGAATTGAATGGTTTCAAAGAGAAAGAGCTGCCAAAGAAGTTTGCTTCAGATGAGTATCAAGTGTTATTGGTAGCAGATAAATACCAAACAGGGTTTGACCAACCACTCCTTCATACAATGTATGTTGATAAGAAGCTTTCAGGAGTAAAATGTGTTCAAACTCTTTCCAGACTGAACAGAATGTGCGCAGGTAAAGAAGACACGTTTGTGTTAGATTTTGCAAATGATACCGAAGACATTTTACAATCATTTCAGCCATACTATGAGCTGACTACAATAGAATCAACAACCGACCCGAATCACCTCTATGACTTAAAGGGTGAAATTGAAAAGGCACAGGTTATTTGGCAATCAGAAGTAGATAACTTCTGCAACATATTTTTCAAGTCAATGAAAGCCCTATCAGTAAAAGAACAGGGTAAGCTTAATGCATTTATTGACCCAGCTGTAGAGCGTTATAAGCAATTGCCAGAAGAAACTAATCAAGGAGATGTTGTCAATGAAATATCGCAGGAGAATTTTAAGCATGCTCTTCAGTCATTTACACGCCTGTATTCGTTCTTGACTCAAATAATGCCATTCAGTGACGTAGAATTGGAGAAGCTTTTTACATACGGTAGATTTTTATTGAAGAAGCTGCCACGAAAGAATCAGTCTGACCGATTCCAACTTGGAGATGAAGTGGCGTTAGAATACTATCGCTTACAAAAGATTTCTGAACAGAATATTGCTCTAGAGAGCCAAGGTGAATATGGATTGGATGGAACTAATGAATCCGGTATTCGTGGTGTAAAAGAGGAAGAAGCTGCCTTATCTGAGATAATCGAAGTGTTGAACAAGCGATTCGCTACTGAATTCAATGATGCTGATAAGCTGTTCTTTGACCAAATAGAGGAGGAACTCGTTGCTGATGAGAAACTTTCTGAGCAAGCCAAGAACAATACCATGGAGAATTTCAAATTCGGATTTGAAGACGTTTTCTTGGATAAACTAATCGGAAGAATGGACCAAAATCAAGACATCTTCACTAAGATGATGGATGACAAAGAGTTTGGTGGATTAGTAAAAAATTACATGCTTAAGAAGGTTTACGAGAGACTGAGTAAATGATAGGAAAGAAATACAAAAACAACTATTAGGAGTAGAATTAATAAAATAGAGATATGAATATTCAAAAAATCGATTCACTGTATCAACGCTATGGTTATGAGTTCAAGAAAAGTCTATCGAACAACGACATCCGTGTTTTCACTTTGAACAAAGGCGTGTACTATGGTGCAGACATAGTTTTTGAAAAGAAAACGAAAGATTTTGAAATGATTCATTCGCAACTCTCAAGAGCAGGGTATGCTTGTCGTGAAGTGAAAATCGATGATACTTCGGATGCTGAAGATTTGTTATTTGAATCTTTTTTTCATTCTACTCAATTAAATGAAAGACTTAGTAATAAATATGAAAAATTTGCTGCGAATCAATCGAGTCTGTTAAAAGTAAAATACGAGTACGTACCAGTATCTTACATAGTGGATAATGAAGAGTTCAAATCGAAAACATTCATCATCGACAATGTTCTAAATAAACTACATGAAAAGGGGGCTCAACTCATAATAATTGAAGCTGCAGCGGGTTTTGGGAAAACCTGCACATCTTATGAGCTGATAAATCATATTGCTATAAGTAAAGAAAAACTAGCCCCAATATTCACAGAGCTTTCAAGAGATAGAAAGGCTGCAATCTTTAAACATATTCTTAATGATGTTATCATTAATGAATTTCATTCATTACTTGACGAAAAGTTAGTTATACATGAAATTCAGACAGGTAAAATACCATTAATCATTGATGGTTTCGATGAATTATTGAGTAAGGAGCAAGATAAGGGAGGAGATGAGTTTGAGCAAGTAGAGACAATGCTCTCTACAATCGGAGAGTTGTTAGTTGACAATGCTAAAATCATTCTAACAGGTAGGAAAACAGCAATATTTGCAGGAGATTCGTTTCAAGAATGGATAGAAAATAATCCGAATGACTTTAGAGTAAGTAGATTTCTAATTAATCCTCCATGCATTGAAGATTGGTTAACGGAAGAAAAAAGAACTCTAATCACTCAAAATAGCATACCAATAAAAGACGTTGCTAACCCTGTACTACTTGCATTTATGAGGAGTTTATCCATAGAAAACTTCGCAGAAGTAATTAGAAAACCTGAAGAAATAGTAAATCGATATTTCAATTCCATACTAGATAGAGAACAAGAACGACAAGAGTTAAGAATTCAAATAGATGACCAGCTTCGAATATTTAAGAATCTTGCCATAGCCATGATGGAGCTCAATATTACCTCCGAGTCAAAAGAATGGATAAAGTTCTTGCTTGAGGAGCAGAACAAAGATTTACTTGAAGGTGTACGCAAACTTTATCCGCCCGCCCAAAGACCTACCTTGGATGAAATGACTAATACTCTTTCTAATCATGCTTTGCTAGACAGAAAGGGGAGCAGCGACCAAATAGGGTTCATAAATGACTTTATATTTGGAACATTTATAGGGAAAGGGATAATTGAGCTCGAGCAAAATAAAATCGACAGAATTTCAACTCATATGTTCGAGTTGGCTTCCACAGCATTTCAATTCCAGTCGAAGAAAAACAAGGATTCACTATGGAATAGACTCGGGAAAATTGGAAGGTTTAGTAAGCAAGAAAGGTTGATAAATGAGTATCTTTTAAAAGAAGAAATTATTTCAGACTTCAAAGAAGCTTCATTTAGTGATTTTTCAATATCACATATCAGTTTTTTAAGAGACAATCAATACGACACTTGTGTTTTCGCAAACTGCACATTTGAATCATGCTTATTTGACCCAAACACCTTCAATAATACATCTTTTGTAAATTGTATATTTCATAATTGTGACATTATTAATGAAAATGGAGACCACACATTCTTTCTAGTAGGTTGTGAAGACTATGACTCTGGTTTCATAAATAAAATAGGTCAAGTTGATGACACTAACGATGAAGAAACTCCTCTTAGAAGCATAGTCTTATCTAAGTTCTTTAAGAAGAACTCAAACAGACCTAGACACAAGAAGATATCCTTCTTAATCAAAGAAATGGACGCAGACAAAAGGTCTGATGCCATAAAAATAATTGAAAACTTAAAAAAGAATGGGTTCTTGAAGTCGAATGGTGATAACGCATTCCTTACGGAATCAGGTATCCAGTTACACACAAACTTAAGCAACTAGGATTATGAAAAGTGAATTAGGATTAGACTCAATAGCCCGTCACATCTCTGATTCAATTTCAAACGAATTGGACAGAGCAGGAATAATGTACAGGTTATTTTACCGAGTAAAAACGCAACTATCAATAAATAAAAAAATTGAAGCTAAGAACTACAAAGAAGAAGGCAAGAAAGTGACCGATTTAGTTGGAATTAGAATCACTTTATATTTTCAAGATGATGTAGATGTTGTTTACGAGTACCTTAAGAGTAAACCGAACTTTAACCATGAATCAACAGACAACCAAGAGGTATACGAATTTCAGCCCACCAGATGTAATCTGACATTTGATTTTGAGGAAAACGACAAGTCTGAGGTACTTACGATAATCGACACTGATAGTGATGTAATAGATACAATGTATGAAATTCAACTAAGAACAGTACTATCAGAAGGATGGCATGAAGTTGAACATGATTTAAGGTATAAATGTAAACAAGACTGGGAAGGTCACAACGACTTGAATCGAAATCTGAATGGTATTTATGCTACCTTAGAAACGAGTGAATTCTCGATGCTACAGTTATTTAATGAGCTGTCTCACAGACATTACAAAGAATGCAATGTCGAAGGGCTTTTGAAAACACAATTCAGAGTACGATTGGGAGGTGACAAACTTCCAAAACCTTTAGAAGAATACCTAAACGGGAACCAAGATGTATTGAAAAAATTTCATCGGATTAATCGTAAAGAGCTAATGAAAACATTGTTAAACAGTAAGTATTCACTACCGTTAACTGAAGAAAATTTAATTCATGTATGCAATCACCTTTTCGTAGAAGATGAAGGTGTAAGTAATTTGGCAGAAGACTTCATTAAAGAAGAAATAGAATTAGCCTTTAATTAATAACAATTATAACTGGTGTATATTTCGGTCAAAAGACCATGAATGAATACACAATCATCAAGCTGTCTGTTGCCGAGCTTGAAACGTTAATTAAGAAGACTATTGAAAAATCACTATCCAACGTAAATTCAAAATCCACTCCAAATGAAATCTATCCGAACTTCATGGACACCGAAGGAGCAATGAATTACTTGGGAGTATCAAAATCAACTATATATAAAATGACCATGAACCGTGAGGTACCGTTTTATAAACCAACGGGAAAAAGAAACTACTTCAGACGGAATGAATTAGACGAATGGTTACTTAAGCACAGAGTTAAATCTCTGGACGAAATTGAGCAAGAAGCAGCGGACTATCTTTTAAAGAAGGAACTCTGAGAGTTTTACTTAATTCAGTAAGTGAGCTGAAAATAAAATCAACTTCTGATGTAAAAAATAATACAACTACAAATAAGTAGTAATGTCAGACCAAAATAATTATTCATTAGAGCGATATTTAAGACAAGAAATTAAAGCAGAGGTTAAACAAGAGCTTCAACCTGTACTTGATGAGCTTAAAGAGCTTAAAAGAAGTATCTCCCCTCATGACTATTACAAAAACATAAACTATGTTATGGAAACATACGAAATGAGTAGAAGCACTCTTTACAGATTAATGAACTCCGGAGCAATCAAGTACAAAAGAACAAAAGGTGGTAAACGTTTAATTGACATCACCACCATTCTAGTTGATTGATTAAAAGATAAACCTTGCATCATTCCACTTCGAATCTAGTTCTTTCGCTACCATTGTTTTTTCGATTCTAATGTATTTCATTAACATCTCTACAGAAGAATGCCCTGTTACTTTCTTCAATTTTTCGGGCTCCAACCAATTATTGATATAACAGTTGGTAGCAAAACTTCTTCTGCCAATATGTGAACTCACTAATTTGTATTTAGGACAATACTCTTTTCCGTTCTTTCTTAAAGTATAGACCTTCGTATTAATTTTAGCTATTTCACATACTTCTTTTGCATACTGATTATATTTCTGGTCGCTGATTTTACGTGGAAGTTCCCAATTTCTTTTCTTGAAGATATTCTTCACATTTATATGAATTGGGATTTTAACAAATTCTCCAGTTTTTTCATTTACGGTTGAAATCATATTGTCTTTAAAGTCAATTGAATCTTTCGGTAAGTTCATGAAGTCTGAAATTCGCAAACCTGTGAAGCAGCTAATAATTAACCAATCTTGCACATTTTCTAGACTCTCGGATGGCATCGTAGTGTCTGCAATCTCTTTTAATTCTTCCATGCTTAAATAAAGAGGTTCCGATTTGGTATCTAATCGTTCAAAGTCTTCGAATTCTTTGGTCGTTAAATACCCCTTCTTGTATGCATACCTTAATACCATTTTTATGTTTTTTATATGTTTATCCATCGTGCCAATGGCATAGTTCATGCCTTTTTTCATGAAGTCCAAAAACTCATCATAGAAATCAGGGCTATTCATATCCATTATAGATAAATTATTGTCATTATGTGGATAATAGAACTTGACATATTCTTTTAATGGAACACTTGTGCTATTGTATGCAGTAATTGTTTTCGACTTGATTTTTCTCTTACTCGGAATCAACTCATATTTGACAAGCTGAAAATAATCATCAGAGTCATATTTTTTTGTCGTCTTGTCTTTGACAACACCTTTCTTTAGTGCTCTTTTTACATTCTGAACGCTTAGTCGATTTTTCTTTTGTAATTCAATAACAATAGATTCAAGGTTTCTCTTGTAATTAAACACTTCTTCATTAACCGTGGATGCAAGTTTGTCTCGATTATTGAGCATCATTTTTGACTCAATCCACGCACTTGGAGTAATTGAGATACCCAGAGTATCTGTAAACGTTTCACCATTAAAATATGCTCTAGCAACAAGAGCTGATTTCTTACTTTTTTTCCTAGCAGGATAAATTCTAATGTTTGGAATTTTCATAGTTGTAGATTTAATATTCTACAACTTCTAGTTTCAAATTCGCAAAAAGTTGGATTTAATTTTTGTTGTCTGTTTTTCTGCATTTGTTGTCTGTTTTTGATGACACCAACAGACACTTTATGATACAATCAGAATAGAAAACACTCGTTCAAAAGACTGAATTTGAAACCAATAGTCTCATAGTGTCTCACAGTGTTTCACTTCGTTTGTACTAGTGGGACAACGAAAAAAAGCTTATCATTTCTGGTAAGCTTTTTTTATTGGTTAAATTTTACTCAGCCCCACTATAATTACACACTCTATTTTCAAAGTATTGAGACCGTCCACGAACCTGTATTAAAACAGTGTTAATAAGCTGAAATAATTAACTCATCGTCACCTACTCTTTTAGTTTTAAATTTATTCAGAGGGGATGTTGAAGCTCTTAACACTATTTCAATCATTTATAAAAAGTCTACTCCAAATACACATCGGGAATATGCTGAACAATACTACTGTAAGACTTTACCAATCCACTAACCTCCTTACCATCAAGCTGGTACTGTTCGCTAACAAATGCTCCCCTACGACTTATTGCTGCTGGCAAGCTCAAATAGATAGGTTCTATGCTTAATTGCTCACACATCCATTGTGGCACCTGCATACTGACTGGAATAAATGTAGACTCCTCCTTTAAAAAAGCGTTGAACAATTCGACTGCACACAAACTAACACCATATATTGTTGCTCCCTGAGTTGCTTTAATTGTTTTTGCAGCTCCTTTCGTCAACACTAAAGCTTCTTTGATTTGACGTTCGTTTAAGGTGGAAGAAATCTCACCTCCATTCACCTTAGAAAGTTGCTCACTTACATAAACAGATGCTCCATGCTCACCTAACAATACAAAATCAGCCTGAGTAACTTGAGAGAACTTCTCTTTCGCATAAAAGTTCATTCTCACAGCATCTAAATAAGTCCCCGTTCCTACGACATTACAACTAGGGATATTGGTGAGCTTTTGAGTGACATGTGTAATAATTTCTACAGGATTACTAACTACAATAACCTTACAAACCTCATTAAATTGATGAGCCTTAAAAATCTCTTCTGTTATTGAAATACTTCCATTTACCACATCAAGTCGACTAGAATTAATAGGTATGGAAGCCCCTGCACAATGAAAGACAAATTCAGATTTTGATATTAACGTTTTTTGATTCAATAAAATTTTATGGGACGAATTTAACTCACAAGCATGTTGGAGATCCAAAACAGCTCCCTCTACAGCATCAGAAATATCCAACACATTAATTATTAACCTATGTTCTTTTATATCCAATAAATTAGAACAAACTTGTTTTCCTACATTCCCAAACCCAATAATTGAGATAATGATATCCATTGTATTTTTTTGATTCAAATTAGTGTTCATTTAGTTACAACTATAGCAACAGTATAGTTAACGCCTAAAATTAGGCCATAAAGCAAGACAAAGCAACTATTTTACATTTAAAGTGTTGGAAGGTTTTTTATCAAACCATAGCTAATTCTTTACAAGCCTGTGTAATATGTATATTTGCAGAAATCTTATCAAATAAAAGAAGAACTGAACAAAGATCCTTATAGTAAAGTTGCTTCCTCAGGTAATTCGTTCGAGATCAAGCCCCAAAACTGACAGCTAAAAACACATTATGAAACTACTGCTTACAATCATCGTCTACTTTATATACCTCTTTTATATCCCTGGACAAAACTACCTTGAATATTATTCAAAAATCAATCACGCAAAAAGCTTAATCATTGATTCAAATTATCAACATGCCGCCTTATTGTACTATGAAACTTTTGAGGAATTTGATTTTGAATACGCACGAGACTGCATTAATGCTTTTGAAATTGCTTTAGCTATTGGCGAAGACTCTTTGACGATTTATTTTGCGGAACAAGCACTAAGAAGAGGGGTTCCATTCTCTTATTTTCGGAACAAGCAAGAAACGCAAAACCCTACCTCAACAAAACACTGGGAAAGGCTAGAAAAAGACAGCCTGTTTTTCCAAAATGAATTCCAAGCTAGCATTAACATAGAAATTCGCAATGAAATCAATACGATGTTTGCATTGGACCAAGAAATACGCAAGCAATATTATAATTGGTGGAACTTTTTATTTAGACCTATAATTGATCGAAAATGGAAAAAAACGAATCTAAAACAAGTCAATCGAATAATGGAAATTACTAAAGAATATGGATTTCCTGGAGAGCAGTTAATTGGAATTGACCTCCCAACCTACCATCATAAAGTTAATCCTTTTCAATTCTCAGCAGGTATGCCAATTATTCTTTTTATTCACCACTATAGTCAACCCAACTCCTCCTATGACTTTATTTTATTAGAAGAGGTATTCAATGGACACATCCACAACGAGCATTTTGCTACTATTTGTGACTTTGAGGCCGAATTTGGGAAGAACAAACATGAAATCATGGGATATTACGGACTAAAACATCACCCCAAAAGATACCAACAAGATGATTTTAAAGAAAAAAGAAAACAAATTGGTTTATTATCTAATTCTAAATTCCAAGAACTCAACAAAACAAACCTCATTACTAAATTCTGGAATCAATTAAAATAGCCTACTTTAATCCATATATTTACCAACACAAAAGCTATACAATGACTAAACTCTTATTTTTTTTATTTATTACAGCATCCAATCTTGTAATTTCTCAATCAAACAATTCGTTTAAAAAACTGATTGACAACACTAACAACTACCTTAGTTACTACTCCAACCTAACCCCCTATACCGACTATTACAGCCTTAAAACGTTTAATTTTTCTAAAGAAGAACACCTAGCCCTCCTTGAAGAAGCCAACTACGATGCAACTTTAACCCCCAACAAAGACTCTATTGCTTCCTATCATATCATCCAATACTTTCAAGATAAAATCATTAAAAATATTCATCAAATAACTAGCCATGAACAATTCGATAATAACGACATCAAAGCTTTGCTTCATTGCAATGACGTTGATTTATTAATTGTTGTTTCAAATGACAAAAAACTGTACAACTTCTCATTAGATGAAAAAACAGGCAGTACCTACAGGAGCAGAATATCTATCATGCATTATACTGATTTTAACTCGTCGACAACAGAAGATACCTACGCTCTATTTTCGGGTGATGGATTCAACAACATCTACGCTATTAAAACTGAAGAAGGAACTAAATACGTTTTAACTAGTAACGTTAAAGGTTGTACATATTGTTTCGAGACCTCTGCCCTATTGGTTCGACCAGAAAAAGGAGGTTTTGTTCAAGACTTTAAACATGCTATAACATCCAGAAGTTGGGAGGGTGGAGTTAGCTATAACCCCAAAAAAAAGCAGATAATTGTTGATTACATTCCTGATGATTTAACCACATCTTGCTACTGTGATGATGAAGTAAAATTAGCAACCTCAAACAACGAACCTCCTAATATTGAAAAGCGCTGCCGATGTATTTTTGACTTTAACGGCGTTAATTTTGAACTTTCTAAAGAAAACTCCAACAAGGCAGAAAGAAAACACTAACCTGAGCTCAACTTCCACAAATAAAGTTCTACCAATGCCCTCTGTAATGACTAAGAATAAAATAAAAAATTATCTTTGTCTCTTTTTCAAAACAGAAAATCGTCAACAATTCTTCCGCTCCTATTGTCTCTATCTAAAAGCAAATTAGACAATAAAAAAAAGCTTCCTTTTTTATAAGCCAAATAAGACTGTTTACTATTTTAACGTAAGCTTTTTTTGTATCTTTGTGCTCGGATTAGTTTTTAAAGAAGCGGATTAAGATATTAGGAAGTGGAAAAGTTTATCGACATAGAAAAAGTAATTAAAAACAAAAATGAGCGTTTATATCAATTGCTTCCTCAGTTTGTTATTAATTATATCAAAAAGACAGTCCATGAAGATGGTGTCAACACTATTCTTAATGAAAATAAAGACCTTTATAATGAAGATTTTTGCAATGAGATTATCAATAGATTCAATCTAAAGGTTGTTACACATGGACTAGAAAACATTCCTAAAGAGGGACCTGTAATCCTTGCTTCTAACCATCCTTTAGGCGGAATGGACGCTATGGCTGTAGTAAGCGGCTTATCTAAACGAAGAAAAGACATTCGCTTTATTGTTAATGACATTCTTTTAAACCTTGACAATTTAAAAGACCTCTTTGTAGGAGTTAACAAACATGGAAAAAGCTCCAAAGAGTCGTTTAACAACGTAAATCAGCTATTTGCTTCAGACAAAGCTGTCTTTATTTTTCCCGCTGGATTAGTCAGCAGAAAGAAAAAAGGAGCTATTAAAGATTTAGACTGGAAAAAAACTTTTATTTTAAAAGCTAAAGAACACCAAACACCTGTTATTCCAATACACATTGACGGTGGGCTTTCTAATTCTTTTTATCGAATAGCCAATGTTAGAGAAAAATTGGGAATCAAAGCCAACATAGAAATGTTTTACTTAGTCAATGAACAATACAAACTTCAAGACTCCACCATTAACATTACTGTAGGAAAGCCAATTTACCCTAAAGATTTTGACTCCTCAAAAAACAACCTTGAAATTGCTCAATGGATTAAAGAAAGAGTTTATACATTAAATAAATAATTGGAGAAGAATAGATGTCGATTGATTTAAGTTATATTGCCCAACCCGTTTCAAAAGCTACACTAAAGAAGGAGCTGAATGAAAACACTTTTGTGAGAAAAACAAACAAAGGCAACAATGAAATATACATTGTAAACCACCACAACTCTCCAAATGTAATGCGAGAAATTGGGCGTTTACGAGAACTTACTTTTGCATCAGCTGGAGGAGGAACCGGCCTTGAGATAGACATAGACGAACACGATACCGCAACCAATTGCTATCAACAACTTATTGTCTTCTCTCCTGAAGACGAAGAGATTATTGGCGGCTATCGTTTTATTGATTGCAACACCATTGAAGACTATGCTAAAATAGAACTATCTACACAGCATTACTTTAATTTTTCTGAAGAATTTATCGATAGGTTCTTACCTAAGACCATTGAACTTGGGCGCTCTTGGATTCAACCAGCTTTCCAACCGAGTCAAAACCCAAGAAAAGGGCTTTTTGCTTTAGACAATCTATGGGATGGACTTGGTGCAATTTCTGTAGACTACCAACACATCGATTACTTTTTTGGTAAAGTAACCATGTACACCTCGTACAATACCGAAGCTAGGAATGCTGTCTTATCTTTTATGCACCACTACTTTCCTGATTCTCAAGATTTAGTTCAACCCATTCACCCAATTGAAAACTTTGAAAATGCAGCTATCAAAACTGCCATTGCCGATTTAGACTTTAAAGAAGGGTTAAAAGAATTGAATAAATATGTAAAAGAAAGAGGTGAAAACATCCCTCCGCTAATCAACCAATACATGCAACTTTCTTCAACGATGAAAACTTTTGGAACTGCTGTCAATAAAGATTTTGGCGGAGTTGAAGAAACTGGGATTTTGGTAAGAATTAGTGATATCTACGAAAGTAAAAAAGACAGACATATTGAGAGTTACACTCCTAAGCATTAATTGCTTCTAATTGCTGAAACATGATAGGAGTTTGTTCTAACCTCCCCCACTCTGTTAATTCCAAATTCACTTTAGCAACAAGCTAATACTCTCTTTTGCTGAAAAGCTAAATGATTTGAATGAAACATTATTTACAAAACACCCCATCAGAAAGCTCCGTTAACTCCTTATCTGATTGAAAATTAATATTATTGCCAAGGGTCATCTGGGCCATCATTTGATGTATATTCACAATTGATTACTGTTGCTCCTCCTTTAACAGGCGCTTCAAAATCTCCTTTATTAATTTTAATCGAACGATCTTTATAGACCCACCTCATAAAGTACCCCCAAATTGGTAAGGATGTATTTGCTCCTTGACCTTGAGCTGTATTTCTAAAATGAACTGAAGGATCTTCACACCCTACCCAAACTCCTGTGACTAAATCTGGGGTATGCCCCACAAACCAACCGTCTGAATTATTCTGAGTCGTTCCGGTTTTACCTGCCATAATACCGCTAAACGCATAAGGTTTATTTGTATCTCTTATTCTTCGAGCCGTCCCTCCTATTTTTCCATCCACAGGTCTTCTCACCCCAGACACTCCTTTCATCATTTTTAACACATCAAACGCTGTATTTTCATCCATCACTTGTGTGACTGAAATTTTAGACTCATAAATAACTTTTCCATGTTTATCTTCTATCCTTGCTATCACCGTAGGCTGAATATACGCTCCATGATTTGAAAACACTGTATGTGCTGAAGTAATATCTAGCACCGACAAATCACAAACACCAAGCGCCAAGGCAGGACCATCAATAAAGGTTTTATTTCTTAAGTTCATGGTCTCGAAATACTCATTAACTCTTGGTATAACATTGGTATTTCCTGCTAGTTTTGCTGTTATATTATTTTTAGAATTTGCCAAAGCAAAAAACAAAGGGGTATCCGCACCAGAATATTCTTTTTGCCCCCCAGGACACCACAACTTTGTCGCACTACCATTAGGCACCTCAATACAATATTTCACATCAGGATAAACCGTACAAGGTGTTAAACCACCCATCCCTGTTGCATTTCCCGACTCTAACGCAGAGGCATACACAAAAGGCTTCATTGTTGATCCAACCTGCCTTTTGGACTGATAAACATTATCATACTTAAAGGTTTCATAATTAGGGCCTCCCACCCAAGTTTTGATAAAACCAGTTGATGGTTCTATTGAAACCATACCTACTCGTAGTAATTGCTTATAATACTTTACAGAGTCCAATGGACTCATCGTCACTTCTTTCTTGTAGTTTTCACCACTCCAATCAAACACTTTCATTTTAACAGGTGTAGCAAAAACTTTTTTAATGTCACGATCGGACTTACCTTGTGCTTTTAGTTTTTTATAACGAGCCGATTGCGCAACAGCATTGCTCATGATGTTATCTCGAGTGCTTGCCGCAACTTCATTACCAAAAGGATAATTTTTATTCTTTTTGACATCTTTAGTAAAAGACTTTTGCAACGATTTTCCAATATATGTTTGAACTGCTTTCTCAGCATTCAACTGCATTTTCTTATCAATTGTTGTATAAATTTTTAATCCATCTCGTTCAACATCAAAAGGCTTTCCATACTCATTTAACAATTCATTCTCTTTAATTATTTGCTTAACTTCTTTTTTGATATAAGCTCTTAAGTAAGGGGCAACACCAGAATTATAAGTCTCTTTTTGAAAATTTAATCCAATGGGCAACACTCGCAAAGAATCATACTCCGCTTGTGTAATATGCCCTTCTCCCATCATTAATTTTAATACAACCTCTCTTCTTTTCAGGGCTTTTTCTGGTCGAGATTTAGGATTATAAATAACAGGGCTTTTTGCCATTCCCACCAAAACAGCACATTCTTCAATTTTTAAATCTTTTGGTTCTTTTCCAAAATAAATACGTGCAGCAGAATGAATCCCTACAGCATTATTTAAAAAATCAAACTCGTTAAGATACATAGCGATGATTTCATTTTTGGTATAACGCGTTTCTAAACGACTCGCAATAATCCACTCTGCAAACTTTTGTCGTATTCGTTTAAATGATGATCTAGCAGGGTCGTGAAACATCATTTTAGCCAATTGTTGTGTAATCGTACTTGCTCCCCCTTTATTTCTCCCCGTCATTGCTCCTAAAACTGCTCTCGTCAAACCTCTTCCATCAACACCAGAATGTTTTTCAAAACGTTTATCTTCTGTCGAAACAAGCGCATTAATTAAATCTTCAGGAAGCTCTTGGTAAGTCACTTTTGTTCGATTGGTATGCATAGCAAAAATGGTCCCTAATATTTTCCCATTTGCATCATAAATATTTGTCGACTCATCACTTCTAGGATTCTCCAGCGTTTCAATAGATGGTAAATCTGACTCAAAAGTGGTTACTAGCATTAAAACAATAATCAATAAGGGAGACAACACTCCTAACCAGGTATAAAGTAATATTTTAACTCTTGACCTACGTGTCAATTCGTTATTGGCAACCTTATTTTTGGATTTCTTTTTGTTGGTTGCTTTAGGCTTTAAGTTTTTTAAATTTTGTCTTGACATGCGGACGTTTTATAACCAATACGGAAACTGTTTTAGTAACTATTGCGTAATTAGTCTTAAATATAAAGTATCCCAACGTTAAAGATTCTAAAAAAGTTATATTTTGTAAACGATTTAACGTTAATTAAGTTAATTAAAATCATAAAATGCAGAGTAGAGATTATTTAAAAAAGCAATATGAACAATTGGGAAAGGTATTAGCCTCAACAGTTGCCCATCTTTTAAAGTTGAAGTATAACACCATTGAAACAAGACAAGAAGCGATCAACAATTTAGATCCTGACTTGCAAAACCTCATCAATTCTGACAGCGATTTATTTAAATCAACAATTGAAAAATACCCACAAGATATTTTACAAAACCTCTCTCTTCTCATTAAAGAAATTGAAAAACTCCCCTCAAACACCTCAGACCTAGCATCAAAAATAGCAACAATAGACCGTCTCTTAGCAAGTAAACACAAGACCATTAACTTCAATGACTTTTTCTAAACCAACTACTGGAAACAAAAAAAGCAATCATTTCTGATTGCTTTTTAATTTTTGCGCTCCTTCAAGGACTTGAACCTTGGACCCCCTGATTAACAGTCAGGTGCTCTAACCAGCTGAGCTAAAGAAGCATTTTTGTTTTGCGGTTGCAAATATAAAACATTTTTTAAGAACTACAAAAAAAAGTAAAAAAAAGCAATCACTTCTGATTACTTTTTAATTTTTGCGCTCCTTCAAGGACTTGAACCTTGGACCCCCTGATTAACAGTCAGGTGCTCTAACCAGCTGAGCTAAAGAAGCGTGTTAATAATTCGGACGCAAATATAGTGATTGTTTGTAAGAAAACAATACCTTTGCAAAAAAATTAAAATTTATTTCATAAAAATAGAACATAACAATGAGTTTAGTAAACGTAGGAACAGTAGCATTTGATGCGATAGAGACACCATTTGGTAAAACGGATAAAATAATTGGTGGAGCTTGTACTTATATTAGTTTAGCCGCTTCATATTTTACAAAACAAGCAAAAATTGTTTCTGTTGTTGGAGAGGACTTCCCACAAGACACTTTAGATATGTTTGGTGAGAAGGACATCATTACTGAGGGTTTACAAATTAAACAAGGGGAAAAAACATTCTTTTGGTCTGGGAAATATCATAATGATATGAACAGTAGAGATACTATCGACACACAATTAAATGTGTTAGAGACTTTCGATCCTGTTATTCCTGAGAGTTATCAAGACTGTGAGTATTTAATGTTAGGAAATCTTACACCTTCTCTTCAATTAAAAGTGATAGAGCAACTAACTGTAAGACCTAAATTAATTGTTTTAGACACGATGAACTTCTGGATGGAAGTTGCGATGCCTGATTTGAAAAAAGTAATCAAAGAAGTTGACGTTTTAACTATTAATGATGAGGAAGCTCGTTTACTTTCTGGAGAGTATTCTTTAAGAAAAGCTGCTAAAAAGATTTTAGAGATGGGACCAAGAACCTTAATCATCAAAAAAGGGGAACATGGAGCTTTATTGTTTGAAAAAGACAAAGTATTCTACGCACCAGCTTTACCATTAGAAGAAGTATTTGATCCAACAGGAGCTGGAGATACTTTTGCAGGAGGATTTATCGGTCATTTAGCCGCTACTGGAGATTTATCATGGGACAACATGAAAAATGCTATTATTATGGGATCTGCGATGGCTTCATTTACTGTTGAGAAATTTGGTATCGAGCGTTTAAAGGACTTAACAATGGAAGAAATTGCTGATAGAATTAATGAATTTGCTGAATTAACTAACTTTTCATTAGAGTTTCCTACAGTTGTAGAGTAAGCTTTATTCGAAATATAAATTAAGATTTAGGAAGCTATCGATATAGCTTCCTTTTTTTTAGCTCATATATGCAACAAACAATTACAGGATTATACTTAAATCACATCAATTATGGTGACACGAGCGTTATTCTTAAATTGTACACCCCTCAACATGGCACTACTGCTTTTATAGTGAAAGGAATGAAAAGAAAAAAAGGTGGTTTAGCCCTGTTACAACCTTTTCATTTTTTAGAATTAGTTTCCAACTTTAAACCTGAGAAAGAGCTTAATTTTGGTAATCAAGTGAAACTATTGAAGCCAAGTTATACCCTTACGAGTGATATTCGAAAAAGTACGGTTGCTTTATTTTTAACGGAAGTTTTAAATAAAACGCTAAAGGAAACTGCTCCTAGTCAAGAAAAATATGAAATCATCTCTTCATTAATTGACTATTATGACCATGCCGATTTCATTCCTATTTTCCATCATTATTTTATTATTCAATTAATTAATTTATTGGGGATTTTCCCTAATTATGGCTACAATAAAAGCATTGATTTATTGAATATTCACAAAGGAATATTTGAATATAATCCTCAACCCGATAGTCATTATTTTTCACTCGCAACATCTGAAGCTTTTAAGCAAATATCAGGCACGAAATTTGATGCGTTACACCATATCAATATTGATAAAACAATAAAAAAACAATTGTTAGCTGATCTGGTGAGATACATCGAAGTTCAAACCGAAATAAAAAAAGGAAGTATTCAATCTTTTAAGATTTTAGAAACGGTATTCAATTAACCCATTATGAAATACTTTGCATTTGTAATATTAACACTTTCTGCAATAGTAGGTTGGACTCAACAAGTCAAAATCTACAACGAGTATTTAGAACCTATTGAGGGGGTTGAAGTCATTTCCATCCTAACAAAAGCACATGTATTTTCAAACGAAAAAGGGAATTTTGATTTAAAACCTTTTCATCACAATGACACACTATACTTTTTTCACAGCAGCTACCTTCCGCTTTCAATTCCTGTAAAATATATCAAAGCACACTTAAATGGACGAATTTTAATGCATTATCAAAGTATTTATTTGGATGGTGCGGAGACTGTAATTACTGTTAGAAATAAAAAATTAAAACAGGAACGAAGACCTATTA
The DNA here is from genome assembly GCA_025210295.1 of Flavobacteriales bacterium. NCBI lineage: Bacteria > Pseudomonadati > Bacteroidota > Flavobacteriia > Flavobacteriales > Flavobacteriales bacterium. Next base: position 354,569 of record JAOASC010000046.1, read on the forward strand.
AAATTGATGTGCTTAGCAATGAGAAGATCCACAAAATTGGTCCACAAACATCGGCTGAAGTTTTAGAGCAGGCCTCTGGTGTTCAAATTCAAAAAAGTCAATCTGGAGGAGGAAGTCCTATCATTAGGGGTATGGAAGCCAACAAGGTATTACTCGTTATTGATGGTGTTCGAATGAACAATGCAATTTATCGAGGAGGACACTTACAAAATAGTATTACCCTAGACAACAATATTTTAGAACAGGTTGACATTGCTTATGGTCCTGGTTCTGTGAATTATGGTAGTGATGCACTAGGAGGTGTTATTCATTATTACACCAAAAATCCATTTAACCAGTTAGACTCTACTTTTCTATTTAACGGAACTTATACCTCTGGCTATACATCTGGTAATAATAGTTTAACCACGCATGCAGACGTTACATTAAGTAAGAATAAATGGGGAAGCTTATCTTCTATATCCTACAGTCAATTTGGAGATATCAAAATGGGGAAGCAACGTTTACATGGTTATGATGATTGGGGGAAAGTTTACCATAAAAGGGATTACTTCAATGGAAAAGATAGTATGCTGATCAATGTAGATACGAACACCCAACTTAACACCAATTATAGCCAACTTGATATTCTACAAAAAGTGGTTTATGCCCCTAAAAAGCACTTGCGATTTACGCTAAACACTCAGTATTCTACTTCTTCAAACATCAATCGATATGATCAACTAACTAAATACGCTAATGGTAATTTTAAGTTTGCAGAATGGTATTATGGTCCCCAAGAACGATTTTTGACGGCTGTAACATCCACTATTGACAAAAAAAATAAATGGTTTGATAACGCCTCTCTTATTGCTTCATTCCAAAACATAGAAGAAAGTCGTATAACTAGACGTTTCAATAATTTAAATCGAATTTCAAGAATTGAAACAGTTAAAGTTGGCGCTTTAAACTTCGACTTTTCTAAAGAGATTTTTAAAAATACTAAATTATTTTACGGTACGGAGTTTACTCACAATGCTGTAAACTCTGTGGCTAAAGGAACCAATATTTTATCACAAACAGTAAATACAGAGAGTACACGATATCCCGATAATGGAAGTCAGATGAGTACGGGAGCAATCTATGCCAGCCTGACCCAAAGTTATGATAAGTTTCTATGGAAATTTGGAAATAGGCTTACCGTTACTGCTCTAGAAGCTAACTTTAAAGACACCAGTTTTATTCAATTACCCTTTGAATCTATAACAGCAAATACACAGGCTTTTTCTAGTAGTTTAGGAATGGTATATACGCCTACACAATCTTGGAATGTTAATGCCAATTTTAGTTCTGGATTCCGAACTCCTAATATTGATGATTTTGGAAAAGTTTTTGAAAGAGATGATTATGTTGTTATTCCCAACAACACTATTGAACCTGAATTTGCTTATACTGGTGAACTCGGAATTTCTAAATCTTTTTCTAGGAACTACACAGAGATCGACAGCACCACTTCACGTTTACATTTCGCCACCATTAGTGCAACAGGCTTCTATACGCTCTTAGATAATTTAATTGTACGAGCTGATTACAGTTTAAACGGTAATGACTCTATTTTATATGAAGGTGAAATGCGAAAAATACAAGCTAATCAAAACTATGATGAGGGAATGATTTATGGATTTTCTGGCGGTGTTCATTTTTCATTTAATCGCAACATTAAACTCAATTCGACAATCAATTACACCGTTGGTAGAATTACATCAACAGCTGAACCTCTTGCACATATCCCGCCTGTTTTTGGTAAAACCAATCTAATTTTTGAGTTATCCAAATGGGATGTAGAAGTTTACAGCATTTATAATGGCTGGAAGAGAATCGCTGATTATGATCAAAATGGCAATGACAATGATGATGAAGCTACTGTTGACGGAACACCTAGCTGGTGGACCTTAAACCTTCGAGGTAGTTATCAATTTTCTTCTAAATTTTCGATGCAAGGAGGAATACAAAATATGATGGATGTACACTACAAAACATTCAGTTCAGGAATAAGTGCTATGGGAAGAAGCTTTAATATTGCTGTAAAATTTTTGTTTTAAAAATTGAATAAAGTACAACAAAGAATTCCCTCCCCCACCTGCCAACATTTTCCGCTTTCCATTTTAAATCCTCCTTTCTAAAATCGTCTTCTAATTGTATTTTTCTTACCTTTAAGCGTTATGAAAAATACTCTTTTGATTCTTTTAGGACTCTTCTTTTTTTCTAATGTTGCGTTAACGCAATTAAAAAAACAAGTGATTACCCCAGAAGCATACGCTGAATGGAAACATATAGAAGCTCCACAAATTTCAAATTCAGGAACTATTATTTCTTATATCCCAACTCCACAAAAAGGAGATCAACAACTCATCATTGAAAATAGAATACTTCATAAAAAAAGAACTATAGCTCGAGGATATCAAGCTACAGTTTCCTCCAATGAAAAATGGGTTACTTTTAAAATTAAAAATTATTACGACTCCATACGTTCTTTAAAAATCAAGAAAACTCCTAAAAAGAAATGGCCTAAGGATACGTTAGGTATTTATCTTCCTCATCAAGATTCTATCATTTATTTTTCTAAAGTTGAATCCTATAAAACAGCTAAAGAAGCGGACGGAAATTGGATTGGAATATTGCGTACTCAAAATTTTAAACAGGGAGCAAAAAGAAAAAAGAAAAAAAGAAAAAAAGCCCCTAAAGCAACTGGAAAAACGCTCTCTATATACAACCCTACAATTGGAACACTAAAACACATTGCCAACATTCAAGAGTACACTATTAATGAAAATGGAGACTCGTTTTTTTGGTCGAAAAAACTTTGTTTTAATGACACGTTAGACTCCACTTATGTGTATAAGTACAATACTTCTAATGATTCTGAAACCCTTATCAGTAGTCAAAGGGGGACCATTAAAAAATTAGTTAGTTCACCTGATGCAGATCAACTGAGTTACTTATTTTCTTCGGACACCACCAATGAAAAAGCTTACGAAATTCATTATTGGAATTCAACCCTTGAAAAAGCGGTTCCAATCACTAAAATAAATGAGGGTATTCTATCTGATCAGCTATCAGTTAGTGCCCATTATTCTCCTTATTTCTCTGAAAATGGGAATTATCTTTTTTTTAAAATTGGTAAACGACCAAAAGTTAAGCAAAAAGATACCCTAACAACTGACGAAAAATATCGTCTAGATTTATGGAGTTGGACAGACGACCGTCTTCAGCCTCAACAATTGAGCAGTTTAAAAAGAGATCAAAAAAAAGCTGATTTATTTGTTTTTCATACCAACAATCAATCAACGGTAAAAGTAACTGATAGCACATTGAAACTTCAGCAACTTTCCAAAAAACACAATGAGAAATATCTTTTAGCAAGATCCCAAACACCATATCTAAAAGAAATGACATGGGATGGCTGGTATTATGATTATTACAGAATTTCAGTCGAAACGGGTGAAAAAACATTATTAATTGAACACCAAAATGACCAAGTAAAGCTATCTCCTTCTGGTCAATCAATAGCCTATTACTCTCAACAAGATTCAGCATGGTATCATCTTTCTATTAGCGATAAAACTAGAAAAAAATTAACTTCAGGTAAGCATTTCCACAATCAATATCATGATATACCTGGAACTTCAGGATCGGCTGGTTCTTTGTATTGGAGCCAAGATGAACAATATGTATTTATTGGAGGGCAATATGACTATTGGCTCATTTCCATTGATAATTTAGCTTCTCAGCGGTTAACTTCTGGCTACAAGAGCCAAACTGTATATCGTTATTGGAAGACCACTAAAGAAGAGGAACAATTTATAAATTTATCTGATCCTATTTATTTTAAGACCTACAATGAAAACACTAAAAAACAAGGAATTGCTCGATTCGCCAAAAATGAAATACGACAACTTTTTAACCATGATAAAAAAATCATCTTTTTAGAAAAATCCAAAAATAGCGAACAAGTGCTCATGAGAGCTTCTTCATTTACTCTTTATCCTGACCTTACGCTAACGGACTTAAGTTTCTCTCATTTTGAGCAGATCTCTAATGTCAATCCTCAACAAGAAAAATACAAATGGGGAACAGTTGAGCTGGTTTCTTGGAAAAGCTACCACCAAGCCGATTCTTTATCAGGGTTATTGTATAAACCTGAAGGTTTTGATCCTTCTAAAACCTATCCAATGATTGTTTATTTTTATGAACGTAACAGTCATAACTTACATCGCTATTATGCCCCCAAGCCAACAGCTTCGATTGTATATCCAACAGAATATGTAAGCAACGACTACCTTGTGTTTATTCCTGATGTAAAATATGAAATAGGAGAACCGGCGCAAGGTGCCTACGATTGTATCGTGAGTGGAACTGAAGCATTGGTCAAAAGGTTTCCATACATCAATAGTGAAAGAATAGGATTACAAGGGCAAAGTTGGGGTGGTTATCAAACTGCTCAACTCATCACAATGACCAATCGCTACAGGTGTGCAATGGCTGGTGCTCCTGTGAGCAATATGTTTAGTGCTTATGGTGGTATTCGTTGGACAAGTGGTCTAAACAGAGCTTTTCAGTATGAGCGAGGACAAAGTAGAATTGGACAAACGATTTGGGATGCTCCAGACTTGTATATCAAAAACTCTCCTTTATTTCATTTACCCAAGGTTAATACTCCTCTTTTAATCATGCATAACGATGGAGATGGGGCTGTTCCTTGGTATCAGGGAATTGAACTTTTTAATGGACTAAGGCGTCTACAAAAACCGGTATGGATGTTAAACTACAACGACGATGCACACAACCTAAAAAGAAGGGCCAATAAAGTAGACTTAAGCATTCGTATGAAAGCATTTTTTGACTATTATTTACAAGATAAAGAAGCCCCTGAATGGATGCAAACGGGCCGCAAAGCATTACTTAAAAATGAAGAGAACTTCCACCCTTATTAAGGTGATCTTTAACCATTTTTTTGATAAAACATCTCAAAAGTGAATAAAGTTGATTTAAGAAGTAGAATTCTAACTTTGTAATGTCAAATTTTGTCCGTATTCTTGTAGTTAGACTCTAAATTTTAGATCGATCTTTTTATGAGAAGTTTTATTTATATATTTTTTGCCATTTTTGCCATTACGAGTTGTGGTGGTGAGGAAACAGTAGAAGATACTTCAACAAAAGGAAAATCTAGGCAGGTCAAAGGTTCTAAAGTAAAATATGGAGGTACTTTACATTTGGCCGAATCTGAAAAAAACACGTCTTTATTTCCAGCTGAAGTTATAGATGCTACATCTACTAAAATTGTTTCCCAAATACACAATGGCTTAGTTCGTTTTGATGGGAATGACTTATCTGTTTTACCTGCTATTGCTAAAGACTGGAATATTAGCGACTCGCAATTGGAATATACTTTTTACTTAAGACAAAATGTTTTCTTTCACGATGACCCGTGTTTTAATGAGGGGAAAGGGAGAAAAGTTTCAGCGCAAGATGTCAAATATTCGTTTGAATTGCTCTCTCAACCTGAGTTTTCTTTAAATTTTAATGCTTTATTGAAAGATAAATTAAAAGGGGCTTCTGAATTTTATGAAGGCCAAGCTGATCAAATAAGCGGAATCAAAATCATTAACGATTCTACCGTTACATTGACACTGACCAATCCAAACAACTCATTTATATACGGTTTAGCACACGTTTCAACATCTATCATTGCAAAAGAGGCTTTTGAGAAATATGGAAAGGCAATGAAAGTTGGTACAGGTCCATTTTTATATAACGAACCTGTTGATGGACAGAAAGACATCTACCTGACTTTTAATCCTAATTTTTATTTAATGGATGAAGAAGGAAATCAATTGCCATATTTAGATACCGTTCACTTCCATTTTGAGTCATCAAAAATTAAGGAATTGGAACTTTTTAGAAAAGGAAAGCTTTCAATTATCCATGGGTTACCAGGATCTAAAATAGCATCAGTGATCTCTGAAGACATTGCCAACTTTAATCAAATTCCACCTAAAACCATTTTGGATCGTAAACCAGAAATGGGGGTTAACTACTATGAGTTTAATTTGACAAGACTTCCTTTTAGCAATAAAAAAGTAAGACAAGCTTTTTGTTATGCTATTGATAAAAGTAAAATATCTACTAATATCTTAAAGGGTCAAGGAAATATTGCTAAACATGGAATAACACCTAAAATCCCAACATTTAGTAGTTATGACTACAACATACTGGAAGGTTATACTTATAATCCTGAAAGGGCTAAAAAACTCCTTGCTGAAGCGGGGTATCCTAATGGAAAAAACTTTCCATATACCAGACTAGAAGTTAATAATGATGGTGGTATGCATCGTTTAGTTGCCAACGAAATTGTTAATCAAATAAAAAGCACACTAGGCATTAATATTGAATTAGATCAAGTTTCATTTAAAGATAAAATAGAACATTCTAAATATGCAAAAGCTGAAATATTTAGATCTGGTTGGGTTGCAGATTTTCCATCTCCAGAATCATTTCTAATACTTTGTTATGGTAAAAATGTTCCTCAAAGTTTAGAAGAGCCCTCTCACCCTAATACTATGAGATATGTGAATCCTGTTTTTGATTCTTTATTTCATCTAGGATCTGTAGCAAAAAGCAAAAAAGAAAGCTATGACTATTTTGTACAAGCTGAAAAGATATTAATAGAAGATGCTCCATTAATGCCTTTATGGTACAATGAAGATTATTATTTACGAAAGTCAGAAATTAGAAATTTCAAGTATAACCCAATGGAATACTATGATTTAGCTGAAGTTTATATCAAAACTTTAACAAAAGAAGAAGTTTTGGAAAATAGAAAAAAAGCAGCACATCAAGAAGGGCTATAGCTATTTTTTGTTTGATACAGTAATACAAAGTCTATCAAAGCATGAGCTGTTATTGCTGCTGTTAATCCCAGTTTATTCGACATTACCCCAATTCCTATTATTACTAAAGTCATATACAATCCATAAATTGAAATTCTCCAATTTTTAGGATTTAAATATCCATGAATTGCAACAAATAAAATGGAGGTTAGTAGAATCCCTAAATAGCCTTGTAGAATCCCCCTAAAAAATATTTCCTCCCCTATTCCAGCGCATAAGCTAATGAAGGTAATGGTAAAGAAGTTAAGAGTCTCTCCATTAAAGATTGCGGTATATTTAGCTAATTCTGGTTTTAACAATGGTAACTGCATTACTCTCCAACCTATAAGAGCTACTGCTGTGCCATATATTGCTCCTACTCCTATTTGAAGCAGCATGTTATAATCTGATTTGAAAAGCGAAAAAAAACTACTCTCTACAGTAAAGTAATGAATAATAAATGCTATAGCTGTAAAGCCCAATAGTGTGACTAGACCTAATATTAATAATTTCTTTTTAGTCATGACAAAAAAAAGCGGCTATTAAAAGCCGCTTTATCAGTTATCTAAAATTTTATTGATTACTATTCTTCAATATCATCTTCATTTTCTGGATCTGTAATTGTGATATTTACATCGACAATATCGTCTTCATTTTCTGGATCCGTTATCATTACATCATCACCAACTGGTGTTTGATTATAAGACTTTTCTTCTTGCGTTGTTAATGGAGTATTTTTTTTCTCCAACGGAGCATACTTTGTACAACTCCCCAGAGCAAATACAAACAAAAAGAATAATGATATTTTAATAATTAGTTTCACTACAGTACAAAATTAAAGCATTTTTACTAAGAATTCAAAATTATTAACGTTTAAATTTTAAAAAAGTTTCTCTTTTTCTCTTTTTATTGTTATTTCTACACGAGTTCCTAGTATTTCTTTTTGATCATTTTCTAATTGATAAGGCCCTTTGATATTAAACTCTTGATTCGTTGTTTTTTTCAGAATTTCTAATCTTCCTGAAGTAATTAGCATTCCTTTAGAAGCGTGTCCATCTTTGTTCTTATTCTCCAAACTTTTATCTATTCCTAGACCATTATCTTCAATAACAATAAAAATATCTTTATTCTCTTTAACAGATAAATTAATCTGAATTTTCCCTTTACGTTTTAGGGGTAAAATTCCATGCCAAATACTATTTTCTACATAAGGTTGTAAAAACATAGGTGGCACCTCAATCATATCAGAATCAATTGCAGGACTGAGGTTGATTTCATAGCTAAATTTACTTTGAAAACGCATATTTTCTAACGACAAATAAAGTGCTAGGCGTTCCAATTCATCAGAAAGAGAGACCAGGTTATTTCCTGAAACTGAACTATCTAAGTTCTTCCGAATCAATTTTGCAAAATTGGTTAAATATTTATTAGCTGATATCCGATCTTTTGTATTGATATAATATTGTATGGAATTTAATGAGTTAAAGATAAAATGTCTGTTCATACTAGCATTTAATGTTTGCTGTTCAAGAGCTAAAAGTTTTGATTTATAGTATAACTTTTGGGTCAATGCTTTTCGTTTGCTCACCCGTTGTTGCCATTTCCAAATAATTCCTCCAATCAAAATCATCAGCACAAACAATAACATAAAAAACCACCAAGAAAGAAAAAAAGGTTTCTTGATTACAAAAGAAAAACTAGCTGGTTTACTCCAATTAAACCCATCGTTTGTTGCTTTTACTTTAAAAGTAAAAGCGCCATGAGGCAAATTGGTATAGGTAATTGATTGTTGTGTGACTATTGGAGACCATTCAGAATCAAACCCTTCTAGTTTTACACTATATCTCAGCTCCTTATTTTGTTTTATTGAAATTCCTTTATAAAAAAACGTAAAATAATTCTTTTTATAGCCAACAGATAAATTAACGGGTAAGTTGGTATTTTCATTAATTGAGTTAGTATGTTTTTTCCAATCTGTATCTTTCAAGAATAATTGAACCTTATCAATTTTAATGGTAGGTAATACTTTTGCTTGTCTTTCTCGTTTTCGTTTATACCTAACTACACCTTTACTGGTACCCATCCATAAAAAGCCGCGCTTATCCTTATAAAAAGCATTTAAGTTAGTTTCAATACTAGGAAGTCCATTCGTTGTCGAGTAGTGGTGAATTGCACTTTTATCTGTTTGAAATAGATCAGGGGTTCGCAGTTCAAAAATACCATAATTTGTTCCTACCCATACGAAATTAGAATCTTCTATTCCAATAAAGTTGATGTTGTTAGCACTAAATGACTCATGTAACTCAATTCGTTTTAAGTCGCCTTTATAATATGCATATAGTCCATTTCCTGTACCTATTAGCAATAAGTCGTCATTTACCTTTTTTAACGAATAAACTATTTTATTTTGTAAAGACTCATTAAAATCAAGGGCTTTAATGCTATCTCCATCTACTTCAAAAACACCAGATGAAGTTCCTAACCAAATATTATTTGTTAATGAATTTTCGATGGTTCTGACGTTTTTAGCTGGGAAGTTTTCTTTGTATTTATAAACTTTATGCACTTCCCCCATACCTACTTTAGTTACGCCTTTAGAAGTTCCTACCCAAATCGTATTAAACTCATCTTTTTTTATTGCTAAGATTTTATTTGATGGCAACCAATCGACATTCTTAAATGTCGTCAACTTATTATCTTTTAGAATTGATAAACCATTCGCTGTTCCAAACCATAAAGAAGAATCCAGATAAGTTAGAGAAGCCCATATTGTATTATCTCCTATTCCATCTTTTTGATTGATGATTTCAATTTTATTATCATAAAATTTATTCACTCCTCCACCATAAGTAGAGAAGTAGATATTATTTTGAACATCCTCTGAAATAGATAGAATATAATCGCTACTCAAACCATCAAGCTTTGAGTAACTAACTAACTCATCACTCGTAAAACGTATAATTCCTCCTCCATCTGTCCCTAACCAAATATTTCCCTCTCGATCTTCAATAATATTTTTTACTCTATCGTTGATCAATCCGTTTTTAACGGTAAAGTGTTTGACTTCCTGATCTTCCAACAAAAAAGCTCCTGAATTGGTACTAATCCAAAGTCTGTTTTGTTGATCATTATAAATATGATTTATTGTTCCAAAATTCTTACTAAATGGAATGTTTGTTATTTGTTGATTATCCAATGCAAAAATTCCATTGCTTTGAGTAGAATAAATAATTTCGCCATCTTTGGCTTGACTAAAACTAGTTACACTATAATGATAGTTCTGAGTAGAATCTGAATTCCACAAATCATCTTTAAAAAAGCCAAGAATATTTGTTCCACCAGCCCATACTGTTCCATTATTATCACAAAAGATGGTTTTTACTAAGTTCTTTTGATCTAGAGAATAATGGACAATTTCGGTGAGGTTTAATTGGTTTTCTATCACTGGAATTTTATAAACCCCTTTTCCTTTTATTGCTAACCATAAACTATTACTTTGATCAAACGTAAAACTTGCTATACCTCTACCTTGAGCTATAGACATTAAATCCCAAGAAACTACTTTCTTGTTTTTTACACATGTTATTCCATATTGAGAAGCAATCCATACACTTTCATTATGGACTACGATTTCTTTTACAGTGTTATCTATCAACCCATTTTCTGTAGAAAAATTCACAAAACTTTCTCCATCAAATCGACTGACTCCTCCTGCAGTACCTACCCAAACATAACCTTCAGTATCTGATTCAAGGTCAAATACCTGTGTTTGAGCTAAACCATCCTCTACAGAATAATTAATAAAACTGTATTGCTGAGCAATGACAGAAATTTTAGCAAACAGAAGAAGTAGAAATATTTTTAGTAATCGATTCACCAATAGTTTTTTATTAGATGCATTAAAGATAAGAATAACTATTAGTTAAGATAAAAAGACGATAAAATATTCATTCAAATCTTTTTTATTATTTTAGCAAAAACTCTAAAAAAATTAAACAATGAAAAACTTATTTATCGGATTAGGTGTTATCGCAATGTTTGGATTTACATCTTGTAAAAAGTATTATACTTGTGAGTGTACTACAACAACAAACGGAGTAACGACAGTATCATCAAGTACTTCTGAAGAAAAAATGACTAAAAGTGATGCTAAAGCACAATGTGAGAGTAGTGTTTCTACATCTGCAGGAGGGGCTTCTGCATCAGTGAGTTGTGAGTTAAAATAACAACATGCTACTAATAGAAAAAGGGTAATGAAGAATTTTCATTACCCTTTTTTTATGTCTCTATTTGAGTTAATTTATTTAAATGCTGGAATTCCTGTAATATCCATACCTGTAATTAATAAATGAATATCGTGTGTACCTTCATAAGTAACTACAGACTCTAGATTAGCCATATGACGCATGATCGAATACTCATTGGTAATTCCCATTGCTCCATGTATTTGACGAGCTTCTCTAGCTATTTTTAAGGCCATGTCAACGTTATTACGCTTCGCCATAGATATTTGGGCTGATGTAGCTTTTCCATCGTTTCTAAGTTGCCCTAATCTAAAAGTTAACAATTGAGCTTTTGTAATTTCGGTAATCATTTCCGCCAGCTTCTTTTGAATTAGTTGAAAACTTGCAATTGGCTTATCAAACTGAATACGTTCTTTAGCATATCTTAAAGCTGAATCATAACAATCTAAAGCTGCTCCAATAGCTCCCCAAGCAATTCCATATCTAGCACTGTCTAGACATTGTAAAGGAGCACCTAAACCATCTTTATTTGGTAAAATATTCTCTTTAGGAACTTTTACATTATTAAAGATTAATTCTCCAGTTGCAGAAGCTCTTAAAGATAGTTTACCGTGCATTTCAGGAGTTTCAAACCCTTCCATTCCTCTCTCTACTACCATTCCTTTAATTCTTCCTTCTTCATTTTTTGCCCATACTACTGCAAGATCAGCAAAAGGAGCGTTTGAAATCCACATTTTAGCTCCATTTAGTAGGTAATGGTCTCCCATATCTTTAATAGTCGACAACATTCCTCCAGGGTTTGATCCATGGTCTGGTTCAGTTAAACCAAAGCATCCTATAAATTCTCCTGTTGCTAATTTTGGCAAATATTTTTGTTTTTGTTCCTCAGAACCAAATTTCCAAATTGGATACATTACTAAAGAACTTTGTACAGAAGATGTAGACCTTAAACCAGAATCACATCTTTCTAACTCTTGCATAATTAAACCATAAGCTATTTGGTCTAATCCTGCTCCTCCATACTCAGCAGGAATATATGGTCCAAAACCTCCTATTTCTCCTAGTCCAGGAATAATTTGTTTAGGAAAATCTGCTCTCTCGTAATAATCTTCGATAATTGGGCTAACTTCTTTTTTAACCCATGCACGAGCTGAATCTCTAATTAATTTATGCTCATCTGATAATAAATCATCCATTAAATAGTAATCATGTGCTTCGTATCTATCTGTACTCATATTATTTATAGTTTTAGTTGTTCAAAATTAATATTTTTATCGCTTTATGACAAAGCTTATCCTCTTATTTATATGCTAATTGTTGAATTGAAAGGTATGCCATTAATCCCATAGCAACATTTAGCGCCTCATCATCTATTGTTAAGTTTCCATGGTGTAAAGCTCCTCCAATATTTTTCTTTTGGTTAGCTGTTCCAATTCTATAAAAACAAGCGGGAACTTCATGAGAATAATATGCAAAATCTTCTGCTGTCATCCGTAAACCTAGTTCTACAACATTTTCTTCTCCAAGATATTCTATTGCCGATTTTTTATTCAAATCTGTTAGTTCTGAATCGTTTTCAAGAACTGGATACCCTTTTCTCACTTCAAACTCACATGTTGCTCCCATTGCGTCAGCTATACCCTCAGCCATTTTTATCATTTTTCCATGCGCTTCTTCCCTCCACTCTTCATCAAAAGTTCTAAAGGTTCCTTTAACTTTCACTTCATTCGGGATAATATTCGTTGCTCCATGTCCTTGAATATCTCCGAAAGAAAGTACTGCTGGTGTATATGGGCTACAGTTTCGGCTTACAATTTGTTGAAGGGCTACAATAATATGTGAGGTAATCACTATTGGGTCAATTGAAAGATGTGGAAGAGCTCCATGGCCTCCTTTTCCTTTGACTGTAAAATAAATCTCATCTGCCGAAGCCATGTATGTTCCTGACTTAATTCCTATTGTTCCTGTCTCTAAATCTGGATATACATGTTGCCCTGTGATACTTTGAACTTGGGGATTTTCTAAAACCCCTTCTGCTATCATTAATTTAGCTCCTCCAGGTAATAATTCTTCTCCTGGTTGAAATAGGAACTTTATTGTCCCTTCAAAACTATCCTTTAACTGCTTAAGAATATATAGTGTTCCTAACAGAGATGCTGTATGAAAATCGTGTCCACACGCGTGCATTACACCATCATTTTTTGAACTAAATTTAACTTTTGAAGTTTCTTGAATAGGTAATGCATCAATATCTGCTCTAAGAGCGATCACTTTTTTATTGGGGTTCTTACCTTTAATTTCACCTACAATTCCTGTTTCTACAATTCCTGTTTGGTGTTCAATACCAAAATCTTCCAGAACTTTAGCAATATACTTCGCAGTATGATATTCTTTAAAAGACAATTCTGGGTATTGATGCAAGTGATGTCTTATTTTAATAATATCATTACTGCATTCATCTACCAATGCTTTTATTTTAAATTTCAGTTGTTCTTTCATTGCTTTTAATCAGACTATCTCAACTTCTACTAAAGCTTACCCTTGGGGTTGTCAACTTATAAAAAAGCCACTCTTAAAAATAAGAGTGGCTGATATTTAATGTTATCTATTTATGCATCAATATTAGCATACTTAGCATTTTGTTCAATAAATTCTCTTCTCGGAGGAACTTCATCTCCCATCAACATTGAAAAGATTCTATCTGCTTCTGTAGCAGATTCTATTGTAACTTGTCTTAATGTTCTGTTATCTGGACTCATTGTGGTTTCCCATAATTGCTCAGCATTCATCTCTCCAAGACCTTTATAACGTTGTACACCAACACTTGAGTCAGATCCTGCTCCTTTTAATTTTTGGATTAAGCCATCTCTTTCAGCATCATCCCAAGCATATTCCGATTGTTTTCCTTTTTTAACTTGATATAAAGGAGGTGTAGCAATGTAGATATACCCCATTTCAATCATTTCTTTCATATATCTAAAGAAGAACGTCAAAATAAGTGTTTGAATATGACTCCCATCAACATCGGCATCACACATAATAATGACTTTATGATACCTTAATTTCTCCAAGTTTAACGCTTTAGAATCTTCTTCTGTTCCAATACGTACACCTAAAGCAGTATAGATATTTTTGATTTCTTCGTTATCAAATATTTTATGTTGCATTGCTTTTTCAACATTCAATATTTTTCCTCTAAGCGGCATAATTGCTTGAAAATGTCTATCACGACCTTGCTTTGCAGTACCCCCCGCAGAATCTCCCTCCACTAAGTATATTTCGCTAATAGAAGCGTCTTTTGAAGCGCAATCAGCTAATTTACCAGGTAAGCCCATTCCTCCCATAGGATTTTTACGCTGCACCATTTCTCTAGCCTTACGAGCGGCATGTCTTGCCTGAGCTGCTAAGATAACTTTCTGAACAATAGCTTTGGCATCATTTGGGTTTTCTTCCAAATAATTATTTAGCATTTCACTTACTGCTTGACTCACAGCAGAAGTCACTTCTCTATTCCCTAATTTTGTTTTTGTCTGTCCTTCAAACTGTGGTTCTCCCACTTTTACTGAAACAATTGCAGTTAATCCCTCTCTAAAATCATCTCCTGCAATTTCAAACTTCAATTTATCTAATAAACCAGATTCTTCAGCATACTTTTTTAAGGTATGTGTTAACCCTCGTCTAAATCCCGACAGGTGTGTTCCACCTTCATGGGTATTAATATTATTTACATAAGAGTGAATATTTTCAGAATAAGAATTATTGTAAACCATCGCTACTTCAACTGGAATACCATTCTTTTCACCTTCCATGCTAACAACACTTGCTATTAAGCGCTCTCTAGTTCCATCTAAATATTCAACAAATTCAGACAATCCTCTTGTTGAATGGAATACTTCTTTTTTAAAGTTCCCTTCTTCATCTTTTGATCTTTCATCAACTAACTCAACAGTAATTCCCTTATTCAAATATGCTAATTCACGCATTCTTGTAGCTAGCGTTTCATAGTTATATTCTAAAAAGTCAAATATTTCAGGATCTGGGTAAAACTCAACTTCTGTCCCTTTCCAATCTGTATCTCCAACTTGTTTAACCTCATATTTCTTTTTACCTCTCGAATACTCTTGTTCCCAGATACGCCCTTCTTTGTGGACTGACGCTCTTAAATTAACAGATAAGGCATTAACACATGATACACCTACTCCGTGTAACCCACCAGATACTTTATAGGAATCTTTATCAAATTTTCCTCCTGCACCAATCTTAGTCATTACCACTTCAAGTGCAGAAACGCCTTCCTTTTTATGAATCCCTACTGGAATACCACGACCGTTATCTTTTACTCGAATACCATCGCCTTCAAGAATCGTAACATATATCGTATCACAGTAACCTGCTAATGCTTCATCAATAGAGTTATCTACCACCTCATAAACTAAGTGGTGTAATCCTCTTACTCCTACATCTCCAATATACATGGAAGGACGCATTCTTACGTGCTCCATTCCTTCAAGTGCCTGAATACTATCAGCTGAATAATCTATTTTCTTATTTTCTTCACTCATATTTGTAATGAACTTTACTATTAATGTGTACCTAACAAAGATACTAAAATCAATGTAAAATTGAGCTTTACAAGCCTCCTCATAAGTAATAGTTATTAACAAAAAAAGGGCTATAAAAGCCCTTTTCTTAATATGTCTGTAAAACTATTCTTAATGTTTCAAAATATAAGCTGCCAAAGCTTTTAATTCATCTTCTGACATTTCTTTTGTTACCCCAAAATTAGCTTTCATAACTTCATATTGATCAGGATCAATAATTGGTTCACCTTCTTCTTTAAGGAATAGCACAATTGCCTCTCCATTCTCGGCATAACCTGCTGAAATTTCTTTTAAACTAGGTCCTACAACTTTTTCTTCAGCTTGGTGGCAAGCAACACATCCTTTATCTGTAAAAAGCGTTTCTCCTAGTGTTGCATCTCCACTAAAAGTATTTTCAGCTTCCTCAGCTACTTCTTCTACTTTTTCAGCAACTTCTTGTTGTTCTTCTTTAACTTCTACTTCCTTTTTAACTTCGTGTTGCTCATGATCATTATTCTTAGGCTCAGAACCACATGAAATTAGAAATAATACACTTGCAAAATAAATTAGCTTTTTCATACCTCTTTTGTTTTGTGACAAAGTTATGACAAAAAGAAAAATGCATAACTGATATATGTCATAATTATAGTTTCTTTTAGGTATCGCTAAAAAGTTTTCATCAAAAAAAAGCCTTTACAAATAGTTTTGTAAAGGCTTTTTAAAAACCGGCAACGACATACTCTCCCAGATTTTACTCTAGTACCATCTGCGCTAATGGGCTTAACTTCTCTGTTCGGAATGGGAAGAGGTGGACTCCATTGCAATAGTCACCGAAAACGGTTAATATC